>CAZMKD010000160.1:0-9051 GCA_964566575.1 uncultured Verrucomicrobiota bacterium | reverse complement strand
CGATTTTACAGATTTCGAGCCTGACGTTGTTCGAGAAAATGCCCATTTTGCACGCCTTTGCTCCATCTCCACCCATTGACGAAACGCTCAACCTCACAAATCAACTGTGTTTACAGGGTTTTTAATCGGACAGCAGTGATTCCGAGGGAAGACATAGATTCAAAGTGGCAATTGACCAAAGATAATCCCACCCACATCCAACATTCGCTTTCAACTGAAGCGTCCCGTCTTGAATCTTCGCGTAGCTGGCAGCGATTGCTGTGGAGTTATTCTGCGTTTCATCGAACGCAAATGTCCATAACGCGTTCGTTGAAGAAAAGTCGTCACTATAAATTAGCTGTTGCGCGGCAGCATTTCTGGTTAGCGAGAGGATAAAACACAGCGCGAAAACGGCGGAGACAAGCCAGCGTGATTTTACGTGCGCCAGCTTTGAAATTGTGGCGGAGCGGTATGGGTTTGGGCAAGCGTTGTGCAGTTTCTTGTGATTCATTCAATTTCTCCTTACAGCAATTCAGATAGTGCTTCTCCTATTCGACCGCACCTCAGAGTAAAGACGGCGGGATTACACGCTTCGACGCTGGAAACAATCAGAACGCTAACGCAGCTACGCCAATGACAGCTTAAGGGATGAGGATTCAAAGTCAAGCACTATGTTGCCTATTGCACTATGTTGCCTATAGCCCGTAGTGCTTTGGGCCACACCCCTTGTAAAAATAGCGGGTGCGACACAATATCGCCAAGCATTTTGGGAGACGCGTTCGGGAGCTTCGTAAGGAAAGAAAACTCTCTCAGGAACGGTTGGCTGAAAAAGCCGACCTCGACAGAAGTTTCATGTCAGGCGTCGAACGCGGGGTTGAGAATCCTACGCTTTACACAATTCAGGCGATTGCGGAAGGTCTTGGCGTTTCGGTTGGGGAACTGATGAAGGGTCTGTAGCAAGCATTCCGAAACGATGCTGCTTGCGCGAGCGATTTAGTCACGTTTCAAGAAGTTTTTTTCAGTTCGTAGTGCCCCACTAGACAATGAAGAGGGTCAACGCCACACAGCACGCGGACTTGTCAGAAGTGCAACTCACGGATTGACTCTACTGGGTCAACCGTTACTGCGCCTTGCCATTTTGAATCGAGTTGCGCAGCTCCTGCTCGCGGCCGCCGGTGAATTCTCCGACGAGCTTGCCGGTCTTGCCGTGACTTGGACACGCGGGATGGCGTTGATCGAGAATTCCTGGGTGACCGGCGTGCCCCAGGTCACGATGTCCATCTTGCGGAGAACGACATCAGGGTCTTCTTTGGCGATCTTCTCCAATTGCGGCGCGAGCTGCCGGCACGGCCCGCACCATTCGGCGTAGAAATCCACTACGGTGACTTTGCCAGTTACGCAGAGCGAATCGGCTTCCACCCGACTGCCTCGGGCGATTAACTTGATCTTGTCAGTACCGGGCTTCGGAACGATCGGTTTAGGCTTGGGGTCGGTGACCGACAGGATCTATCCCAAAGACCGGAACCGTGACGGAGCGACGAACTTCATGGAGGCGTTCACTTCGTGCGTAACAAGGAGGGGCTACCGGGCGAAAAACGACAGAGCGCTCCTCGACGACCACACGGAAGAACGCTCGCGACGCTTCTGTGGGGTTTCCCGGGCGTCGCGCGAAGGCCGCAAGGCTTGGTCACCGCGATCCTCGGGCATCTGACGGAATGGTTTTGGGGCTCCTGGTTGCGCGCCTTCGGTAAACAGCACGCACTTTCCGTCCCGGCCGAAGATCCAGCCCTCCCACAGCCACCCCAGCAGTCTGCCCCGGTATGTGTAGACGCCACACTCCGAGAGCCACGCTACCGGTGTTCCATCGCGCAGGAAGATCGACTGTCTATCGGCATCAATGTATGCCACAGCGTGTCCGTGCATATCCCAAAGATCGGTTGTCATAGGCTGGCCACAGAATCCTTTCTGAAGCACGCCCCGTGCGCGTCAGTACTCGAGGCGAAGCGTATACCGCAGGATATTGTGACAGGGGACGGTGTCGATGGTGGTCTTGCTCTGCCAACCCTGACAGCACATTTCGCCGGTTACGCTCGCGCGGTGTTCCGACACGGCTTTGGCGAGCGACGCCGTCAAATCAAAATCGCCACGGATACAGCCGTTGTTGGGACAGTCGATACGGACCACAGACTTGCCATTTTGGAGATTAGGCGTGAATTTGATTTGACTGTTCTTGGTCACGCCTTCGGGGTTGTAGTACCCAAGGTCCAGAATCAAGGCTTTCAACTGTGGAAACCTGCTGGCGAGGGTGGGCGCGGCTTTCACCCGCTGACTCTCTTGTTCTCGATATTCGAACCGCGGCCCTTCATGTAGTTTATACATCGGTATTAGTCTTTCTTTTGGTTGGCTACCCAACCAACATATCACGAAACTAAACTACTGCCGGTAACAATCGTCACCGGACTCAAGATCCTTTTCCGAGCGGGGTGCGCTATTCTATGGCAGCCAACACGTCGTCGAGCCGGAGCGTGGCGAACGTGGTGGCGGAGTCGGACATCGCATACGGAATGATGAGTTGCCGGCCGTGCAGGAGACTGCCGCAGGAATAGACGACGTTGGGGACGTAACCTTCGCGCTCATTCTCGTCCGGCTTGATCAGCGGCTCGCGCAGACGGCCGATCACTTTGGTGGGATCATCCCGGTCGAGCAGGAATGCGCCGATGCAGTACTTTCGCATTGGCCCGACGCCGTGACTGATCACGAGCCAGCCGGCTTCGGTCTCGATGGGTGAGCCGCAATTGCCCATCTGAACGAATTCCCAGGGGAACTTCGGTTCCACAATCAGTTTCGACGTGTTCCAGAAATGCAGGTGGTCAGAAAATAGCACGTAAATGTTCTCCAAATCCTGCCGGCCGAGCATCGCGTACTGGCCCTTGATTGTTCGCGGAAAGAGCGCCATGCCCTTGTTCTGGACGTCCGAACCGTTCAACGTGATGAATTTGAAGTGAAGGAAGTCGTTCGTCTCGATGAATTGCGGCAGAACGAGTTTCCCGTCGTAGGCGGTGTAGGTGGCATAATAGGTCCGCGTGCCGTCCTCGTTGTGGAAGAGAACAAACCGGGCGTCCTCGATCCCATTGCTCTGCGATGGGGTCGTGGGAAACAACACGCGTTCGGACAAACGTGAGTCCGTCGCGAATTGCACTTCGTAATTCGACTGTGCGAGCATCAGGATTTTTCGCGCCGCCGATTGTCGTTCCTCATCCCGGGCGCGGAGCTGTTTCACGGTGCTGAGGAGGCTGGTGCGCAGTTCCTCGACCGTGAACCGGTCGCCCAGACCTTGCAGCGCCTGCCGGCTAAAGTCACCGGCAAGACCGAGTTCATGAAGCTTCCGGTCGAACAACGCTTTCTCGTAGGAGGCATTGGGCACTTGCGCCGGCTCGAGGCAGTAGCGCGTGGGCGCATTGATCGTGATCTTGCTGCTGGCGTCCAAAATGCCGGTGCGAAACGTGATCGAGGAAATGTGTCCTTCGCCGGTGGCCCGCAGACTGAGAATGAAACGCAAGTCGCCGGGTGGTAGGTCCGATTGGTCCGGGTGCGCCACGATGGAGGGATTGAACAACGCCGCCGCTTCGAGCGAATACTCGTGGCTGAAATACGCGCCGAGCAACAATTCCCGCTCTTCAGAAAGTTTCTGGTCGTTGGGCAAACAGCGTTGGACCCGCTCGAACCGCCGTCGGAGGAACTCGCCGATTTTCACGTGGCGCTCCCCAAACTCAGCCCGCACCTGTTGCCACAGCGTGTGGACTTCGCTTTCTGGAAGGGCCATGACGTGTGCGCAGAGACTGATAGCCCGCCGGTCGTTCGTAAGGAGAAACGGGCGGAGCAACACGCGCGTGCGGTCGGGATGTAAAACTACATTGGTGCGTTTGACGGCAGTGGTTTTCAAAATAAGTTGGGCTACGCAGCCGGCTGATTGAACGCGGTGACGGCGTTTTGCATGAGCTTCATTTCGGCCAGCGCAAGCAGAAAAGCCAGTGTCGATTCGGCGCCCTGATTCCGGTTGACCCGGTCCACGTGCAACGCATCGCGGCACCCTCCAGTACTGGAAGAGTAAACCTCCAACCCGAGGTCGTTCCAGCCGAGGAACCAGTCGAAGGCGCGCTGGGCCTGCTCATACCACCAGGAATCCGAGGTGGCGCGGTAGGCTTCGAGGCAAGCGGAGACCATCGCCTGCGCCTCGATGGGTTGTTGGTCGAAATTGGCGCGCGGGCCGCCGCGTTGATAGAGTCCGTTGCTGCCAATCGGGCGGAAGTGGCCATGCTCAGAGGTTTGTACTTCGGCCAGCCAGCGCAATGCCTGCATGCCCCGTTCGAGGACCGCCGGTTGCCCGGTCGCGCGTCCGCTGAGAATCAGGGCGTGGGCGAGCTTGGCGTTGTCGTAAGAGAGGACGTTTTCAAACCACGGCCAGTCCGGCTGAGCGACCTTGTCGAAGAGTTCCATAAGCCGCGTCGTGAGTATCTCGCGGGTTTGGTTGGCCACTCGGTCACCGCTGAGCCGGCGGAGATATTCATGAATGCCGACGAGGACGAACGCCCACGCCCTGGGTGAAGTGAACTCGGTTGCCGAGGGTAGAGCCTGCGCGAAGAGCTCGCCGGCCATGATCTGGAAACTCCGGTGCGGCGAACGCCCCACGCCTACGCCCAGCGCCCAGAGCGCGCGGGCGTGGCTGTCTTCCGACCCCTGTTCATCAAGCCAGCGGCGGTCGAAGCTCAAATGGTTGTGGAACCGTTTCGTTTTGGGATCGAACGCGTGATTCATGAAAGCGGCGTACGTCGTGCCGAGTGTCCGCATCCGCTCCGGTTCTTCTTCCAACTCATTGAGCAGCACGGCCAGAATGAAGGCGCGCGCATTGTCGTCAGTGCAGTAGCCGTGGGAAAAATTCGGCACGGTGTAAATGGCGTGTTGGAACATGCCGGTGGAATCGGTCATCCGCGACAGATGCTCCAATCGCAACTCCGGCAACTCCTGCGGCTGCTGGTCGAGAGTTTTCGTGGCAAAGGATTTTCGCGACAACACCGCCCCCTCCAGTCGGGCTGACTCGAACGACTGCATGTAGAGCCGCGCTACATTGCTCCAGATCATCTCGCGGCCCAGCTTGTACGCATTCTTGCGCATCGTGTGCCGGCGCGTTTCGTCGCGCAGCAAGTCGATGACCTCACGGGCAATGGCCGGGGCGTCACCGAACGGTACCAGCACGCCGCGCTCGTCGGCCAGCAACTCGGCCGCGTGCCAGTACGGTGTCGAGACCACCGCCTTGCCGGCGCCGAACGTGTAGGCCAGCGTGCCGGAGGTGATTTGCGCTTCGTTGAGATACGGCGTGATGTAAATGTCCGCCGCGCCGATGAACTCCTTCAGTTCTTCGAGTTCCACGAAGCGATTGTAGAAGATGACGTTCTTGTGGACTTTCTTCTTCTTGGCGAGGCGTTCGAGACCGAGCCGGTAGGCTTCACCCTGCTCGCGCAATTCGTTCGGGTGCGTGGCGCCGAGAATGATGTAAACCACGTTGGGGAACTCCGCCAGAATCTGCGGCAACGCGTTGAATACATGCTCAATCCCTTTGTTCGGCGACAGCAGCCCGAACGTGAGCAACACCAGCCTGCCTTCCACACCGAACTGGTCCTTGTAATAATTCGGATCGACAAACGGGATATCAGGAATGCCATGAAAAATGAGATCAATCTTGGCCGGTGGCACCTGATAGATCTCTTGCAACATCTGCCGTCCACGCTCGCTCATCACCACCAGCCGGGTCGAGCGCGCGACCAATTCCTGCATCACGCGTCGCTGCTCCGAGTTGGGCTCGCGCAAGACGGTGTGCAGCGTTGTGACGACGGGCATTTTCAGTTCGCGCAGCAGTGCCAGCAAGTGGCTACCGGCCGGTCCGCCGAAAATGCCGAACTCGTGCTGCAGGCAGACGATGTCCGTGTTGCCGATGTTGAGGAAGTCCGCCGCGCGCTGATACGACGACAAATCCTGCTCCTCAATTTCAAAGCGAACCACGTCGGAATACTCGTAGCCGCCCTTGATGTCATTCACCGGCACCGCGAAACAGTGGTTTTCCGGGTACTCGGCGGCGACCGCCCCCAGCAGATCGGTTGTGAACGTCGCGATGCCACATTTGCGCGGCCAATAGTCGCCGAGAAACGCGATTTTCCGAGTGTCAGTTGTTGTTTGCACAAGTCCGTCCGTTTTTCGTGGCCAAGCCCAAAGCTACCAAGTCTCTCGATGAAAAGCGATTGCCCGGATGGAGACACGTACTGGCCGCGCGCGTCTGAGGATGCCGAAACGCAAACAGCGGCAGCCGAATTTAGCTGCCGCTGTTTCGTTTCGGAGCTTCACTTCACGCCGGCAAGTCCAATGTGCTTGTAAAAGTGCGAGATCGATCCGAACTCGCGGTTGACGGCCCCGCTCAGCTCGGCGCGCGTGGTGCCGAGAATCACGGCCAACGCCGGTATCGTGCAGGTCGCGTCGCGCTTCAACTTCCCGGATTTGAGCGCGCGCTGAATGCGGCGGTTCATCTCTTCTGCCAATCTGTTCATAACTTTGTCTCCTTGGGTTGATACGGTCAAAAGGAAGGAGAGCCGAGTTTCGACCTGACTCAATTTTGCGCCTCGACTCTCCACAACACCTTACGCCCGATCGCAGTGATAGCAACCGATTGTTTTGCGGCGGCTGGAAAACCCGCGGCAAGCAGTCGCGAGCGAAAAGATAGTTTGCGAATAAGTTAGCTGAAGTCGGCGATGGTGCTTATAGTTCCGTAGGTCTCTGCGAGTTGCTTCACTCTGACCGAAGCCCACACTTGCGGCTGGCAGGGCGGCAAGAAAAGTTAAACGCCGCAAATGTGGGAGAAGGGTTGTCATGGTAATCAAAGACATAATTAGTTTCGTCGGCAAGAGACAGTTGGCAGCGTTGGGAATCCTGGCGTCCGTCTTCGCGGTGTTAATGGCATTCCATATAAATGTTTGGAGTTTCATAGCCGTTTCGGTGTTATTCATTGGCTACGCCTCCTGGACCGCCACCGCATTTCTCGCAACCCAACAGAACTTTAGCGGGAGAGGCGTCACTGCGTGTGCTTGGCCGGTCGGCATCGCGACAGTGCAAGCTGTCGTCTGCTTTGGTCTGGTTGATTGTATGGTCAGTGCGTCACGTGTTTGGCCTCTGATTTTCCGAGGCACATTCTGGCGGGCCGGTCGACGTGGCAGAGAAGGGGAATATCAGTGGCATTTGAAACTATAGGCAGGGAAGATTTCGACCGGTTTCTGCCGCCCCAGCTCGTTTTGGAAACGCTAAGAATGGAGCAGGTGGAATGGTTTGCCAACCCGGCGGGAAATATCATCGGCACCATTGCCGGAAAAGTGGAGAATGGGTGGAAATACGCCGTTCTGGCGAGGGATCGGCGAGGCGACTTTCGGGTCTGCAACTTGGGAGGAGACTCATACAACCTCGCGGCCGCACGCTCTCGGTGCCTGATTGATATGCGGGTCGCCGAGAAAACCGCGGAGACATTAGCGCGCCAGGAGAATATGCAGGCGGGGACGGGCCGACGACTATGAAGCGAGAAATCCAACCAGCGAAACAACTCAGCGAAAGAGAAGTGGGAGCGTTTCTCAACGAAGATCCGCAGCTTTCGCAACGCGGGAAGATCCAGTGGTTCCGAACCGGCATCTGGCGGTGGGAAAGTTCCGATGGACTGACGTACGTCACGTCCGACGGACGAACCGTCGAAAAAGCTCGGACCGCCCGCGGCGACGCGATGGACGCATCGCCCCGGTAATGGATTTGGGAACGGAACGACACACAACGCCGGCCAAGGACAGTTAGAGTGCGCCACGTACCGCGCCCCAACGCTCAGAGCTGGCGCGCTTCCAGATAACGCTTCAGCGGTTGCCAGTAGTGGGTTCGCCAGCCGCGGTTCTTCTCGGCGTAATCATTCGCGGGAACGCCGACGTGAGAGAAATCGAGTCGGGTCTTGCCGCCGGCCCGATCTTCTCTGCGCCTGGCTGATCGCTGACGGCTGACAGCTTCTTCTTCGGGAAAGGCGACCTTGTATCGGATTTCCTTGGTCATTGCGTCCTCCTCATCTCTTGTCCGCCGTAGTTACAAAGAAGGCGGATGCATCGGGTTCGTGTCTACTCATGCTGCCGAACTCACAGTTGCTTCAACCGAGGTTCACCACGAGCACTGTGCCAGACGCGGACGATCTCGACCAAGTGTTCCGGCAAGCGGTGACGGTAAATTACGCGGTAGGGTGCCACGATGATTTCGCGAATGTTCGGATCGTGTTGTTCGGGGACTTGGCGTCCACTTTCAGGGAAATCCTGAAGCCTGTCAGTCTGTTGCATCAGGCGATAAGCGAAGCGTTCCGCACGCTGGGGACTGTCGGCGGCGATGGTGCGAACCAGATCGTGTAAGTCATCCCGCGAGACCGGTGACCAGATTACTTGGCAAGCCATGAGGCCAGTTGCCGTTTGACTTCCGCGTGCGGAATTCCTTCGCCCCCGTCGAGTTGAGCCAGCCCCTTTTGAATCACCGCTAGAAACTCGACACGCTCAACGATGTCACTCAACGGCGCGTCGTCGGGCAATTCATTGATGGCTTCCAGAACCAATTGCTTCTGTGTCATGTGGCTACGATAGAGACCACGCGCCGGGATGTCAACTCAGACACGGTAACGAGCCTGCAAGCCGGAATTCTTTTCCTACTTCATCCCTCACGTTGCAACCGAAACGTCACGGTCGCGTCTCGTCCAACTCGGCTCATACTTTCCTAGCGCCCGCGGCGACGCGATGGACGCTTCGCCCCGGAAATGAATTGGAGACCGGAACAACACACAACGTCGGCCAAGGGCCGGTACGGTGTGATCTTAAATTACGGGCCTAGTGTAGTGTCCAATAAGTGATTGATAGTATTGGTGGGCGGTGTAAACTCCCTCCATGCCGCGTTCCGCACCATCACTGATCTTGACCGTCCCCGAACAGAAACAACTGACCGACCGTGTGCGGGATCGCCGTTCGA
>CAZMKD010000159.1:0-10273 GCA_964566575.1 uncultured Verrucomicrobiota bacterium | reverse complement strand
CTCGCACATGTGTCTGGCGTTCGGCATCTGCTTCGAGTTGCCGCTGGTGGTGCTCGCGCTGGCCAAGCTGGGCATCGTTTCCGCCAAGTTTCTGCGCGAGAAGCGTCCCTACGTCATCGTCCTGATCTTCATCGTTGCCGCCGTCATCACGCCGACGACCGACATGGTGAACCAATGCCTGCTGGCCGTACCGATGTGCGTGCTCTACGAGGCGTGCGTCTGGATCGCGTTGTGGATGGAACGCAAGAAGCAGCGGATCGCGTAAGGGCACGGCCTACTTGGCGTCGGGTTTGGGAGGCTCGGCCGGGGCTTTCGACTCTTCGACAAACATCAGACGCAAGTCGGTGAGTGTCGCTTGCAGCAGCTTGGTCTCGTCGCTGTTGAGATTGCCCTTGGTCTTGCGCTCGAGCATCTCGAGGGTGTCGATGAACAAGCGCGCGGCGGGTAGGTTTTTCTCGGCTTTGCCGGTGACCGGATTAACCATCTTGCCGAGCCCAATCATCGCTTGCGTGCTGAACAGGCTGACCATGTCGAGGAATCGCAACGTATCCTCGCGTGAGCCCAGCGTGTCCTGTTGAACTTCCGCCATGTCAGTTCGCCTTGGTGGCCGGGTGGACGATCGCCACCGCATTCCGATCGCTGACGAAGTACGTGTTCGCCACCCGCTTGATGTCATCAAGCGTGACGGCCCGATAGCGCTCGTCCGCCTGCTTAAAGAAATTGTAGCCGAGCCCGTACAGTTCGTCGAGCCCGACCATGAGGCTCAGTGTGGAATTATCCTGCATTTCGATCTGGCGTTGGCCCAGCGTCGCATTGCGGGCGCGTTCCAACTCCTCGGCGGTGATACCGGCGACTTTGACTTCCTCCAATTCCGCAAAAATCTCCTTCTCGCAGCGTTCGACTTTCTCCGCGGTCGTGCCAACGTAGAATGCAACGTAACCGGCATCCAGCCCCAGGTGTTCATACGCGCCGCTGTAGTAGCATAAGTTCAGCTTATCGCGCAGCCGGACAAACAACCGCGAGCCGAGGCCCGAGTACAATTCATCGAGCAATTCCACCGCGTACCGGTCCTTGCTGAACATATCCGGCCCACTGAACCCGATCAGCAACACCGCCTGCTCGCGTTGCTGCGTCGCTTCCTTGCGTACGCTGGCCGTGAGTTTCTCGGGATCGGTCTTCGGGAACACCGCCGGGGTCGGTTTCAGTTTACCGAACTTCGCTTCCAACTTCTTGCGCACATCGTCGGCTTTCAGATCGCCGAACACAGTCACGACCATGTTGCCCGGCACAACAAAGTGCCGGTGAAACTCGGCGAGTTGATCCCGCGTCAGCTTCGACACGGTCGCGCTGGTGCCGAGCGCGTTGAGCCGGTACGGGTGCGTCGTGTAGAGCGATTCGCGCAGCAATTGCTGGCAGGAACGCAGAATCTGATCCTGCTCGGCTTTGATCTCCGCGAGCTGCGTGTCACGTTCGCGGGCGAGGTTGTCGTCCGGAAACGTCGGGTTCAGTAACATATCGGCTAGCACATTGAGACCGAGATCGAAGTCGTCCTTCATCACCCGTGTCGCGACGCCGAAGCTGTTGTTGCCGGCAATAAAATTGATGTCGCCGCCGACGGATTCGATGCTCTCGGCAATCTGGTCGGCCGTGCGCGTCTTCGTCCCCTTCAACAGCATCCGCGCCGTCAGTTTCGTAATTCCGTTGTTGGCGCTGGTCTCAGCGATCACGCCGCCTTTCAGCAGTACGCGAAAATCCACGAACGGCAACTTCGAGTCTTCCCGCACCAACAGCCGGACCCCGTTGGGCAAATCAAACTTCTGAATCTTGATTTCAGATTTCGCCACCGCGGCGGTCGTTGTGCCGGCATTCGTGCCGACCGGGTCGAGCGACGTGATGGTGAGATTGTTGTCGGCGAGATACTGCCGGGCCACGCGTTGGACGTCGGCCGGGGTGACGTGGCGCAAAGATTCGATGTAGGTCGGCGAGAAATTCGGATCGCCGAACACGAGCTCATTGTGGCCGAGGTCGGCGGCTTGGCCGTCCATGGTCTTGAGGCGACTGTAGTAATCGCTGAGTGATGTCTTCACCGCTTTGCGGCATTCTTCATCGCTGACCGGGTGCTCGCGGAGTTTGCGGAGCTCGGCTCGGATGCCTGCAATCGCGGCGTCGCGCTGGTTGGCATCCGTTTTGGCGTTGACGACAAAGATGCCGGGATAGGTCGGCGTGTACGCGCCCGCCTCGACGGAGTGAACGAGTCCCTGGTTCTGCTGCAACTCGCGGTACAACCGCGAGCTGCGGCCGTTGCCGGCAATGATGCCGAGCACGTCGATTGCCGGCACATCCGCGTGTGATCCCGCCGGCACGTGCCACGCGAGCAGGACGTTCGACAGTTGCACGGCAGCGTCCTCGTGGCGTTCGCGGGTGCTGACTTGCGGGGGCTCGACCAACACAGTGGCCGGCTCGACGGCGTTCATCTTAAACTCTTTGGTGAGTTTGCGGATGTGCGTCGTGACTTCGTCGGCATTGACGTCGCCGACGACGACGAACAGGAGGTTGTTGGGTACGTAATGTTTCCTGTAGTACGCGTACACATCGTCGCGCGTCGTGCGCTCGTAGATTTCCCGGTAGCCAATCGCCGGATGACGGTATGGATGCGTCGTGTACGCCGTGCTCCACATCATCTGTTGGGCGCGGCTGCCGGGATCGTCCTGGCGCATGGCCATTTCGCGGAGGATGACCTGTTTTTCCTTGGCGAGTTCCTCGGTGGAGATGGTCGCGTTCATCATGCAATCGGCCAGGATGTCCACTGCCGACTTCCAATTTTCAGCCGGCAAGTCAATGTGATAGACGGTCTGCTCAAATGACGTGTAGGCGTTCATGAAGCCGCCCCTGGATTTCACTTCGTTGGCGATGACGCCGACGCCGCGCGAGGTCGTGCCTTTGAAGAGCATGTGCTCGAGCACGTGCGACAAACCCGCCCCCATCCACGCGCCCTCCGTGACACTACCGGCACGACACCACGCTTGCGCCGAGACGACGGGGGCGCTGTGGTCTTCGCGGACCAGAATGGTCAGGCCATTGTCGAGAATTGTTTTGTGAACCGGCGCGAGGCCGCTGGGTTGGTCAGATGCCATCGAGATACTCCCGGCCAGGGCGGCGGCGACTAAGCCGCGCCCGAGGTGTGTGAATTGCATGCCCAATCAGACAATCAGTTCGATCCGCTGCTTAATTTCTTGGAGTCAGACGTGCGGTTGTGTTCTCGCATGGGCGTGACGTGGCGACCCGCGAAAGGCGCGAGCCGGCGGATGGTGGGTCGGAACGGTTTGACGAACGCTTCCTCAAAATCGAATCCGCCACGGAAATCCTCCCGGCTGTCCTGCTCCGTCTTGCCGAGAATACTTTTCTCGACCATGTTAAACACGATCTCGCCGAAATCCTCGCATTTGTGCACACGCCAGTAATCGAGCACCGTCTTCGACATCGGCCCGAACTGGTCGAGCGCATACCGGCGCAGACCTTCGAGAAGTTCCTGGCCGGACACGTGTCGCTGGGCGATTTGGGTGTGATGCTGTTTCTTCAGCATCTTCAAGGTGAAATCCAACCCCTCGCGTACGAAGTAATACGCGTCTCGATCGTACCGGTTGTCGCGCTTGAGGATCTCGTCTACCGATTCCCCAAAGTTTGGCTTTTGCATTTTCTAGTGTCCCCTCGTCTCCGTACTGGCACGCGCAGCCTCCTCGCGTTGCGCCCGCCAATGCCTCACCGCCGTCCCGAGCAGAATCGCCCCGACCAAGAACGCCACGATCATCTGCTCTTGTTTGGTCAACTTGAACACCGCTACCCTACCTCATACCGCCACAATATTAACCAACTTCCCCTGCACGACAACCACTTTCTTGATCTGCTTGCCGGCCGTGAACTCCTTGACATTTTCGTTCGCAAGGGCGCGCTGTTCCAGATCGGCGTTGGAAATCTCCGCCGGCACCGCGAGCTTGTCGCGCACTTTGCCGTTGACCTGCACCACGACGGTGATCGTGCTCTCCTTGAGAAGGGCTTCGTCGTGTTGCGGCCACGGCGCGTAGGCGAGCGTCTGCTTGTGGCCCAACTTCTCCCACAGTTCCTCCGCGAGATGCGGCGCGTACGGCGCGAGCAGCAGGACAAACGGTTCGAGCAACGTGCGCGGCCGGGCTTCCTGCGCAGTCACTTCGTTCACGAAAATCATCATCTGCGCGATGGCCGTGTTGAACGCGAGCGTGTCAGTGTCGTCGGTGACTTTCTTAATCGTCTGATGCAACACCTTCGTCAGGTTGGCGTCGGGTGTCGAGTCGTCAACGAGCAGCTTGCCGTCTTCGTCGCAGAACAAACGCCAGACGCGGCCGAGGAACCGGTACACGCCCTCTGCGCTGCGCGTATTCCAGGGCTTGACCATATCCAGCGGTCCCATGAACATTTCGAATACACGGAGAGTGTCCGCGCCGAATTCCGCGACCGGCACATCAATGGGAATGACGTTGCCGCGCGACTTCGACATCTTTTGGTTGTCTTCGCCGAGGATCATGCCCTGGTTGACGAGCCGCATGAACGGCTCCGGCGTCGAGAGGTGGCCGAGGTCGAACAACACCTTGTGCCAGAACCGCGAGTAGAGCAGGTGCAACACCGCGTGCTCCGCGCCGCCGACGTATAAATCCACCGGCATCCAGTATTTCTCTTTGTCATTCGCGACGAAGGTCCGGTCATTCTTCGGATCAATGTAGCGGAGGTAGTACCAACAACTCCCGGCCCATTGGGGCATCGTGTTCGTCTCGCGCTTGGCCGGCCCGCCACATTGCGGGCACTTCGTGTTCACCCAATCCGTCGCCTTCGCCAATGGTGGCTCGGCGTTGCCGGTCGGCGTATAGTCCTTCAACTCCGGCAACTCCAGAGGCAACTCGCTCTCCGGCACTGGCACCGTCCCGCACTTGTCGCAATGGACAATCGGAATCGGCTCGCCCCAGTAACGTTGCCGGGAGAACAACCAGTCGCGCAGCTTGTAGTTCACCGTCGCCTTGCCAAGTGCACGCTTCTCAAGCCATTTCGTGATTTTCTCCTTCGCTTGAGGAGTGTAAAGACCGTCTATGTTGCAAAAATCCCGTTTGTCAATTCGCCACCTCTCGGCATCGTATTTGTTTGGCGAATTGAAGGAGAAACCATTTCCTTCAAACGCGCGCACTTGCTCGCCTGTATCTTTGTTGATGATTGCCTCAACGATCGGTGGGCCTTTCGCATGCCTTCGTGCCCAGCGGTCCCAAAATGCCTCGTCTTTTCGCACGTCTTCTTCCGTCTTATCCCCAGAGGCTGCAACCCGGCTCTTCTGTTCTGCGAACTGCTCTGCGGTCTCGAACTCAGGCCGGACGACCATCCTGATGTCGAGACCATGAAGTTTGGCAAATTCAAAGTCTCGTTGGTCATGAGCGGGTACTGCCATGATCGCGCCGGTGCCGTAACCCATCAAAACGTAATCTGCTATCCAGATTGGAATCTCTTCATCGTTGACCGGATTGCGCACATAGCCACCTGTGAATATGCCAGTTTTCTCCTTTTGAAGCTCGGCGCGTTCAAGATCGCTCTTGCGAGCGGCTTCGGCACGGTAGGTCACAACAGCGTCTCGCTGTTCCGGTGTTGTTACCTTGTCGACGAGAGGATGTTCAGGTGCAAGCACAAGGTACGTCGCCCCGTAGAGTGTATCAGGGCGCGTGGTGAAGACGGTGATAGGCAAGTTTGCACTGGCACCTCTGGCAATCCAAAAATCAACTTTCGCGCCTTCACTACGGCCAATCCAGTTGCGCTGTTGTTCCTTGATGGACTCAGGCCACTTCACCTGATCCAAATCCTTCAGAAGTCGCTCCGCATAAGCCGCAATTTCCAGTATCCACTGACGAAGCTTGCGCTTGTATACCTCCTTGTGCCCTTTGCGGTCGCAAGTGCCATCCGCATTCACCTCCTCATTGGCAAGCACTGCTTTGCAGCCATCGCACCACCACACCGGTACTTCTTCTTCGTAGGCGAGGCGATGGTACTGAATTATCTCGCGACGCTTATTTTCACGTTCTGGCGTTCCATCCTTAGTGCTGCTGAAAAGGTCTGTCCTCAAGAATTGTAGTTCGGGATTGTCTCTCCAAACTTCCGCTTGCTCTGGTGCCTCGGAGAGCGCGTCCTCTAGGATCGTTACGGACGCTGCCCTTTGCCAGTGCGCATCGAAATAGCTGTTGTAGAGTTGGAGGAAGATCCACTGTGTCCACTTGAAGTACTGCGGATCGGTCGTGTCCACCTCGCGGTCCCAATCGTAGCTGAAGCCGAGCATCTGGATTTGCCGGCGGAAGGTGTCGATGTTCTTCTTCGTCGTGACGGCGGGATGTGTGCCGGTATCAATCGCGTACTGCTCGGCCGGCAAGCCGAAGGCGTCCCAGCCCATCGGATGGAGAACGTTGAAGCCGCGCATCCGTTGGAATCGGCAATAGATGTCGGTCGCCGTATAGCCTTCGGGATGACCGACGTGCAAGCCGGCGCCGCTCGGATAGGGGAACATGTCGAGCACGTAGAGTTTCTTTTTCGAAGAATCTTCCCGAGCTGCAAACGTCTTGTGTTTGAGCCAGTAGCGTTGCCACTTCGGCTCGATGACATCGAACGGATATTTCTTGCGGAGCTCCGGCATACCGGCACGGACTATACCGGCGTGCTGCGCTTCTTGTCGAGCGCGTGCTCGTAGACGTCGACGTACTGCGCCGCGGATTTGCCCCAAGAGAAATCCTGCGCCATCGCTTGCTGTCGGAGTTGGACGATATGTTTGGGCCGGTCAAACCACGTCGAGACGGCCCAGCCGATGGTGCTCCACAGCGCGAGCGGCGCGGGCTGGATGAATTTGAAACCGGTGCCTTCGCCGGTGACTTCATTGTAGTTGATGACGGTGTCTTCGAGACCGCCGGTAGCGCGCACGACCGGCAGCGTGCCGTATTTCAGCGAGTAAATCTGATTCAGACCACACGGTTCGTACAGCGACGGCATCAGGAAGAAATCGCTGCCGGCTTCGATGAGATGGCTCAACTCGATGTTGAAGCCGATGTGCGCGGCCGCGCGACCGGGAAAGGCGTGCTGCATCCAGCGGAAAAAGCTCTCGGTGTCCGAATCGCCGTTGCCGAGCACGACAAACTGCATCGCCATCTGGCTCATCGCCGTCGGCAACGCTTCCCGCAGCAGGTGGAATCCTTTCTGGTGCGCAAACCGGCTGACAATACCGAATAGCGGGACATTGGCCGCGACGTTAAGATTCATCTGCTTCTGCAGCGCCTTCTTGCACGCCGCCTTGCCGGCCATGTTCTTCGGCGAGTAACGCGAGGGAAGATGCCGGTCGGTCTGAGGATTCCAGTGCTCGTAGTCCACGCCATTGAGGATGCCGAACAAGTCCGCGCGACGGTTGTTCAGGAACGGTGCGAGTCCCATGCCGCCATCGGGCGTAAGGATTTCCTTCGCGTGCGTTGGCGAAACGGTCGTGAGCGCGTCGGCGAAATGAATCCCGCCTTTCAACAGATTGATTTTGCCGTGGTCCTCGAAAATGTCCGGCGTGGAATATTGCGATCCGAGTCCCCAATACGGCATCACGCCAGCATCGTACACGCCCGGGTAGCCGATATTATGAATGGTCAACACGCTCGCGGTGTTCGACAACGGCGACAGAATCCGATCCCACGTCTTTAGAAACGCCGGCACCAACGCGCTCGGCCAGTCGTGCCCATGCATCACGTGAGGAATCCAGCCGGTATCCCTGCAAATCTGCAGTGCCGCCTTCGACAACATGCCGAACCGGTAGGCGTTGTCCATGTAATGCCCGCCCGGCGCGTCGTAGATGCCGGGCCGACCGAAGTAACTGCCGAAATCCAGAAACCGCACCGGCACCTCGCCGTCCATCTTCGCTTCGTAGATGCCGGCCCAATTCTCAACGCCCGCGCCCATGTGCACGCACGTCGGTCCGACCGGCTTGAGTCTGTGTTTGGCGCGATCCACGAGCGCGTACAGCGGAATCAGAATCCGTACATCGTGTCCCATTCGCCGCAACGCCTTCGCCAGCCCGGCCACCATGTCACCCAGCCCGCCGGTCTTGGCAAACGGCGTGCACTCCGACGACACGAACAACACGCGCAACGCATTCTTCTTTGGTTTGGCCATGTCGGGCCGCGACTCTAACAGCCCGCAAGAACGCTCGCAAGCCGCGCATTTTTTTGCCACAGTCCCGCACCATGTCCGCGCCGCATCCACCGACCCACGACCCGCTCAAGCCGCTGTTCATGCTGCTGCTGGCAACCGTGTGCTGGGGATTCAGCTTTCCGCTGATGAAAGGGGTGCTGATGGCGCAGGCGCGGCTCGTGCCGGGAGCGAGCGACTGGTTTCTCGCATCGCAGACGATGGTCGTGCGGTTCGGTGGTGCAGCGCTGGTGATGCTTGTCATCTGTGGACGGTCGATCCGACACGTCACGACAACGGAGATGAAACTCGGCATCGGGCTTGGCATATGCGCCGGTGTCGGAACGCTGTTCCAGATGGTCGGTCTCAATCACACGCTGGCCTCGACCTCGGCATTTCTCACGCAGTTCTACGTGCTGCTGATCCCGGTCACACTGGCGCTGGTTCACCGGCGACTGCCCTCGCTATTGGTGTGGACGAGCTGCGTGCTCGTAGTGATCGGCATGGGATTCCTCTGCGGCGTGAACTGGCTTCGTTTCCGGCTGGGCTGGGGCGAATGGTTGACGCTGCTGTCTTCCGTCGCGTTTGCGGGTCAAATCCTGTGGCTCGACCGCAAGGAGTTTGCTGTGTGCGACAAATCGCGCGCCACACTGGTCTTGTTCGCGACGATGTCGGTGATGTTTCTGCCGATGGCGCTGCGCACAGCCGGCGAACCGCGCGACCTGTGGCGCGTGAACGCAACCGTGCCGGTGCTCGTGATGATCGCGTTCCTCATTCTCGTCTGCGCGGTCGCGGCGTTCTCTCTCATGAACCATTGGCAACCGCACATCCCGCCGACTCATGCCGGCCTCATCTACTGCGCCGAGCCGGTCTTCGCGAGTCTCTACGCGCTGGTACTGCCGGGCTTGATGAGCCGCTACGCCGGCCTCGACTACGCCAATGAAACGCTGACCGCGAATCTCTGGATCGGCGGCGGCCTCATCACGCTCGCCAATATCCTCATCCAGCGCGACCAGCCGTCGGGCTGACTACCGGCAACGCGGCTGACGGCCTTCGTCGGCTTCAATGAAATCGAAGAACGTGTGCACCTTGCCGACCCATTGGGGGCCGAGTGTCTTGACGCGTTCGACGAGGCGTTCGCTGGCGACATCGTTCCAGCCGCGTTTGCGGAGGTACTCGTTGAGGATCGTGAACTCGTGTTCCGCCGGTTTGCGTCCGTACTGGAAACACCATTGAAGGGTTTCGTCATCGCTGCCGCCTTGCTTCACGCGCAAGACGAGGCCTTCATATTTCACGCCGAATAGACGGCAGATACCGGCGTCAAAACCGCCGCCGAGATTTTCCT
Source organism: uncultured Verrucomicrobiota bacterium (assembly GCA_964566575.1). GTDB lineage: Bacteria > Verrucomicrobiota > Verrucomicrobiia > Palsa-1439 > Palsa-1439 > CAZMKD01. The sequence goes on along the minus strand of CAZMKD010000159.1, from coordinate 714 downwards.
GGTAATCGGCCGGCAACTTGCCGTCCGCGTGAAGACGGATCTTGTCGAGCATGCGGCCGAAATGGCAGAGGCCGCCGACTTGATCGTAGGGACTGCGTAATCCGGGAACATTCATGCCCCGACCGTAGCGCGTCGCCGGACAAAAACCAAGACCATCTGCGCCGCAATCAGCGCGACCAGCGCCCAAGCGCAGAAGTAGTAGGGCGAGCGCAGCGAGAAATGGCTGCCGACCCAGCCGGCCAGCAGCGGCCCGAGCGCCATGCCGATGCCGAGCACCGCTTCGTGAAGACCGCCGCCTTTGCCCTTCTCGCTCATTTCTTCCATCGTGAAAAATACGCTCGCCTGATACGTGTAGCCGGACACCGCGCCTGCGACCGCAAACGCCAGCGCAAAGGCCCACGTCGCGTTCGCCCAGCCGATGAAGGCCAGGCTACCCGCCGCGATGAACTGCGCGACCCACAATGGCCAGAGCCGCGTACGCCAGAACCTCAGCGCCGGCAACAACAGAAACATCATCAACGCCGCGGCGCGTCCAATGGCGGACAGACTCCCGTGAACGTCCGCACCTATATCTAGTATTTGGCCGAAAACGCACGATTTCTGAGCGAGGCATGGCGCGGAGACGGTGCGGGTCGCGGGGCGTGGGTGGTTTTTTCTCTCGGCGACAGCCGGCGCACTCGCCAACGACTTGATTTCGCCACCGCAAGCGACACC
>CAZMKD010000158.1:0-2376 GCA_964566575.1 uncultured Verrucomicrobiota bacterium | reverse complement strand
TTGTGTTTAGTTGCCCGCGCAAGCGGGATCTCTAAACAGACTGCCTGGCTTTAAACCAGGAGGAAGGTGGGGATGACGTCAAATCAGTATGGCCCTTACGGCCAGGGCTGCACACGTGCTACAATGCTCGGTACAGAGGGATGCAAGACCGCGAGGTGGAGCAAATCCCGCAAAACCGAGCCCAGTTCAGATTGGAGGCTGCAACTCGCCTCCATGAAGCCGGAATCGCTAGTAATGGCGCATCAGCTACGGCGCCGTGAATACGTTCCCGGGCCTTGTACACACCGCCCGTCACATCATGGAAGCTGTCTGCACCCGAAGTCGCTGTGTCAACCGCAAGGAGACAGGCGCCGAAGGTATGGATAGTGACTGGGATGAAGTCGTAACAAGGTAGCCGTAGGGGAACCTGCGGCTGGATCACCTCCTTTCTAAGGAGACCTTGATCGGTAACTTTGGTTACCGGTCGGATCCTAGGTCGAACCCCGACCTTTACCGGTTGGGGCGCTCAAACGTATCGCACTTTTCAGTTTTTAGAGGAACATCTGTTCTTTACAAACGTGAAGCACTGGAGAGAATCATCCCTCAGCGGGGCCGTAGCTCAGCTGGGAGAGCGCCTGCTTTGCAAGCAGGAGGTCACGAGTTCGATCCTCGTCGGCTCCACCAACGTGGGCGCGTAGCTCAGTTGGTTAGAGCATGCGCTTGATAAGCGCAGGGTCGGAGGTTCGAATCCTCCCGCGCCCACCAGCCTTCGCTCGCAGCGAAGCGGAGAGGCGAAGGCTGCCGCGCCGTAGCGCAAAGCGCGAAGGCGGGCATAAGACGCACGTACGAGCTTCGGCTCGGCACGCCAGTTTTCACGGAAAGAGAAAAATTTGCCGGTCGCGTTGAAGCTCCGGCAGTTCTTTGATAATTGCATACAGTGGTGTAGTGGGTAAAAACTACAAAAATGCTGAGAATATTTGTTCTGGAACTCTAAGTAGAGAACCGGACGGATAGTTTGTGATCAAGCTACTAAGAGCGCAGGGTGAATGCCTTGGCGACGATAGGCGATGAAGGACGTAGTAAGTTGCGATAAGCCACGGGGAGCGGCAAGCACGCTTTGATCCGTGGATGTCCGAATGGGGGAACCCATCCAGAGTAATATCTGGATACAGTGGGCTGAATTCATAGGCCCATATGAGCCAGACCCGGTGAAGTGAAACATCTCAGTAACCGGAGGAAAAGAAAGAGCACATCGATTCCCTGAGTAGTGGCGAGCGAAACGGGAACAGCCTAAACCGAGGTACTTGTACTTCGGGGTTGCGGGACCTCAATGTGGTATCGCAGAGAGTTAGCAGAAGCCGATGGAAAACGGCTCCAAAGAGCGTGATAGGCGCGTAAGCGAAAACTCAAAGCGGCCTAGAGGTATCCCAAGTAAGACGGCACACGTGAAACGTTGTCTGAATCCGCGCCGACCACGGCGCAAGGCTAAATACTCATCGTCGACCGATAGTGAACTAGTACCGTGAGGGAAAGGTGAAAAGAACCCCTTTGAGGGGAGTAAAAAGAACCTGAAACCCTGTGCTTACAATGTGTCATAGCCTGGACGCAAGTCCGGGTGATGGCCTGCCTTTTGCATAATGAGTCTGCGAGTTATTGTCAGTGGCAAGGCTAAGTGCGGTCAGACGCACGCAGCCACAGCGAAAGCGAGTCTGAATAGGGCGACCAGTCGCTGGCAATAGACTCGAAGCGGAGGTGATCTACGCATGGTCAGGGTGAAGTCTGGGTAACACCAGATGAAGGCCCGAACGCGTGAATGTTGAAAAATTCTGCGATGAACTGTGTGTAGGAGCGAAAGACTAAACAAACCCCGTCATAGCTGGTTCTCCCCGAAATATATTGAGGTATAGCGTCCGGCCACTAGCGCGCGGAGGTAGAGCACTGGATGGGATAGGAGCCTTACCGGGCTACCGAATCCAACCAAACTCCGAATGCCGCGTTGCACTACCCGGGCAGTCAGACAGTGGGGGATAAGCTTCATTGTCGAGAGTGAAACATAAACAGACTATCAGCTAAGGTGCCTAAATTACATTCAGTGGAAAGGATGTGAGGTTGCTAAAACAGTGAGGATGTTGGCTTAGAGGCAGCCATCATTTAAACAGTGCGTAACAGCTGACTCATCGAGCGATCTCGCGCCGAAAATGATTGGCGATCAAATGTAATACCGAAGCTATGGATTCACCAAGTCCTCGGACATGGTGAGTGGTAGGGGAGCGTTCCAATTGCATCGAAGGTGGAAGGTGACTGAAACTGGAGCGATTGGAAGTGAGAATGCAGACACGAGTAGCGATAACGTCGGTTAAATTCCGACGCGCCGTAAACCTAAGGTTTCCTGGGGAA
>CAZMKD010000157.1:0-25730 GCA_964566575.1 uncultured Verrucomicrobiota bacterium | reverse complement strand
ACTGGATTCTCCTAATTTCTTGTCTTTCGTCGTTACGATAAACTGGCGATCATGGTTTGTCGGACCAGCATTAACTGGCGCATCCGACATGGCGGCGAGTGTAACGGTGTTTGCCCTTGTCGGCAAGAGGTGCGTTTGTCCCTCCGGTTCTAAGCCAGAAGCCGAGGAGTCTTGATTCGGATCAACCCACGAGATGCGGAAGTTCCCGCAGGACAGATCTCGCTTCCGCTTGGTGCGCGGGCAGGACTGCAGGCGATCCTGAGTTGATGATTCTGTATCTCTCGGTTTCCTGAAAATATGGAGATGTCGGTTGTGGGTTTCGCCGTAGATGACCCACGATCCCGTTATATCTCGCCGCCTGAACCCTTGGCCTGTTCTGTGGCGGTTCAACAAGCGAAACCTCGATCAGCCACAGCTCCCCGACGTTAGTTGATCCGCTTCCGCCCATACAGGCCGCGACTAGCCGACTGAGGATTTCGCGGTGACGAAGTTGCTCGGACAACACTTTGAAGAGCGTTAGCCTTCCGTCTTGCCGCCGAGGATGGCGGCCACTACAACACTTCCCGGCATGAGCAATCCCATCGACATGCACGTCCACATTGTCGGCAACGGTGCGCAAGGCTCAGGCTGCTGGCTGCATCCGACCGGGCTGCATCGCGCACTCGGGCGCTTCATGCTCCAACACATCGGACTGGGCGTGACTGGCTTCGATGACCCGGACTTCGATCGGCGCTACGTCGAACGACTGCTCCAACAAATCCACGAATCATCACTCGAAGCGGCGGTGATCCTCGCGCAGGATGACGTGTATGATGCGTCCGGCAAGCGGATGGATTGCGGGACGTTTTATGTGCCGAATGAGTACGTGTTGGCGTTGGCCCGGAAGCACCCGGAGTTCTTGCCGGCGGTGTCCATTCATCCGGCGCGTCCGGATGCGCTGGAGGAACTGGATCGCTGTCTGGCCGGCGGGGCGGTGATGTTGAAGCTGTTGCCGAACTGCCACAACTGTGACTGCAACGATCGCCGGTACACGAAGTTTTGGGAGCGGATGGCGGCGGCGAAACTGCCGTTGCTCGCGCATACCGGCGGCGAACACACGCTGCATGTGGTGCGACGCGATTTGCAAAATCCGCGCGTGTTGGAGTTGCCGCTGCAGGTTGGCGTGACATGTATCGCCGCGCACATGGCCAGCAAGGGCGGGATGATGGACGCCGATTACTTCGAGGTGCTGGTGACCATGATGCGCCGGTATCCGAATCTGTACGGCGACATCAGCGCGTTCAACATTCCGTTTCGCAGTAAACATTTCCGGGATTGCCTCGAATCGCCACTGGTCGAGCGCATCGTGCACGGCAGCGATTACCCAGTGCCGGTGCTGGGACACTGGGCGTGGATGCGCGGATTGGTGGATTGGCGGACGTTCCGACAATGGGAACGGTGCCCGAATGTCTTGGAGCGCGACTTCCAACTCAAGCGGGCGATAGGATTCCCGGACGCAGTCTTCATGCGAATCGGTCAACTGCTGCGCCGGTAATTCATCTCGCGGAGATAGATCGGATCGAGTGGCAGCGATGATGGCCGGAGGTTTGCAGCACGAGGAAATACAGGCTGTTCGCACACTGACGCGAATCCGCCAAACGTCTCGCGCAGCGCCGACGTGAACTTCTCGATCTCGGCGCTCACGAACCAGACGGGGTTGTGTAGTTCGATGGCTTCGAGCGCGCCCAGCCGGCAGTCGCCCGTGGGCCGGCTCGCGCGGTCATAGAGCGCGAAGTAGACTTCGTCGCGCCGCGCGTCGCTCAACACGCACATCTGCGGGCAGTCGCGCGGCATTTGGGGCAGTGCCGTCAATGCGATCGCGTCGAAGCTGCAGGCCGGCACGATCGGCACAGCGCGCGGCAACCCCAGCCCTTTGGCTGCGGCGATTCCGGCACGGATGCCGGTAAACGAACCCGGCCCGACGCCCACCACGATCCGATCAAACTTGCCGGGCTTGAGCTTGACCAGGGCCGCGAACAATTCGCCGCGCTCGAAAGTTACCTCGTGATTGGCAACGGCAACAGATCCTTGCGTCGTCGATGTGTCGATGGCCAGCGTGATCATGCGACCTCGATTCGGCGGATCGTTTCGTCCACGATTTCAATGCGGATCCGCTTCGCTTGCTCGGGCAACAGCCCGGCGATCTTCTCCGCCCACTCGATCACCGTCACACCGTCGCCGTTAAGGTACTCCTCGATGCCGGTCGCAATGGCTTGCTGCACGGTGTCGAGCCGGTAGAGGTCCACGTGCATCAGCGGGAGTCGTCCGCCCCGGTATTCGTGGATGATCGTGTACGTCGGACTGGTCACGTCCTGCGTGACGCCGAGACCGAGTGCGATGCCTTTGACAAGACAGGTCTTGCCGGCGCCAAGGTCGCCGGTCAGGGCAATGACGTCGCCCGGTTGTAGGGATTTGGCAAGATGCCGGCCGAACTCGATCGTCTCAGCGGCGCTTTGCGAAGTGGTCATAGCCCCTGGGTGTAAGAAACCGTCTTGTACCGGCGCGGTTGATCAGGGCAACAGTGCCGGCAGCACGGACGACGCGGCCTATTTCTGTCAGCGGAATCGGGAAATTCCATTTCTTGCGCAACCGGGTGACGTCGCGCGGGTCGAGCGTGAAAAGCAGTTCGAAATCCTCACCGTCGTAAAGCGCGGCATCAAGACTTCCGCGCGCGGGAATTTCGGCGGCGAATATCTCGATGCCAATGCGAGGCGTGAGCAGGTGATGGACATCGCTGCCCAGTCCATCGCTCACGTCGATCATTGCGTGCACGTCGAAGTGACCGGTCAGCCAGTGCGCTTCCGCGACGCGGGGCGTGAAGGTAAGATGCCGGCCGAGTGACGACCCGCCGAGCTTACCGGTCACGAAGACCGAGTCGCCAATCTTCGCGCCCGAACGCAATACCGGACGCTCCGCCTCACCTAACATCGTGACAACGACGAATTGTTCATGCTTCACATGCGTCGTGTCGCCGCCGACGATGGCGCAGCCGAACCGTCGTGCGGCGGCGTGCATGCCGGCGTAGAGTTCCTTCACCCAACGCACCGGCGTGGCGGGCCGCAGGCCGATGCTGACGACCGCCCACCGGGGCCGGCCGCCCATCGCCGCGATGTCGCTGAGATTGCGCGCCATCGCTTTCCAGCCGACGCGGCGCGCCGACGTGGTCGGCAAGTAGTGTATGCCTTCCACGACCGGATCGCACGTCAACAGCAAGTTTCCCGGCAACACGGCACAGTCGTCGCCAGCATGCGGGATAGACGCGCACAGTTTCTTGATCAAGGCAAACTCGCCAATGTCGCGGACGCGTCGCGCCTTTGTCGCGGTAAATTTCATGTGTGGGCGCGTTGGTAGAAGAGATGGGCCACCATCACGGAGTTGAAAACCGCATGCATCGCGATAGAACTCAGCAGCGAGCCTGTGAGTTCGTAGGCCAGACCCAACCCGAGCGCCAACACAAATAGCGGGACGAACGACGGGGCGTGCAGATGACTGGCCGCGAACGCCGCGGACACGATCAGCAACGCGCGGCGAGTGCCGATGCGTTGCTTGAGCGCCGGGTACGCGAACCCGCGAAAGAAGAACTCTTCGAATACCGGCGCGATCACAACGGCGAACACCGTTAGCAGGACCACCATTGCGGCGGAGTCGGTCGTCGCAAATAGTTCCGCGATGGGTTGCTCACTGGGTTCGAATCCGAGGCGACGGCAGACGGTTTCGCTGGCCGCCAGAATCGCTCCGACTGGTGGCAAGCTTCCCAGTCCAAATACGACGCCCCAACCCAATGCCGCCACCGGCGCCGTGGCGTCGAGACCCAACGATGCGGCAACGGGTAAGTGGCGGCGACGGAAGAACACGATGAACCCGGCCAGCGCAGCGAGGCGCAACACCAACTCAACAGGCAAGATGACCGGGGCAAGCGTTTCGATTCCACGATGCGTCACTAAGGCGATCACAGCATAAACGGCGTTGGTTAAGACCGTTACGCCGAGCAGTGCCGCGGTGGCGATCATCAATTCGCGCAGTCCCCAAAGTTTGGGGCTGACGCGGAGTTGCCGAGAGGGCGCAAAACGCACGATTGCGACGGTGTCACAGACCAGACCCGCCAAAAGCACGACCAACCCCACCCGCATGGGAGCGTCGAGGATGGACGACTGGGCGGCCAACAGCGGGAAAATATTGAATGCCAGAACCATTACCGGTGTCAAAAACCGCGCAAACTTACGGTCAGGGGAAGGGCGAACGCAATCACTTTCACGGCGCGTTCCGGCACTTGCAAGGCGATCGGGTGTGGGGTAGTATGCGCCCTTTACGAAAAACGCAAACAAAAGGAAGAATGAGATGAATCGCAAGGTGTTAGTGATGATCACATCAGTTGGGTTGCTCGGTTTTGTCGCTCAAGCAGAGGACGCCCTGAAGATAGCAGATACCGTAAAGCCAGCCGCAGCCGCGAAAGCGGCAGATACTATCGTCAAGACGGCAGGAGCCGCCACGAACACAGCCGAGGCTACCGTCAAAGCGGGGCCGGCACCAAAAATCCAGTTCGACAAGACCGTTTACGATTTCGGTTCGACCTCCATGGTGTCGCAGTTGGTCGGTAAGTTCATCATTTCGAATGTCGGCGAAGGGACGCTCGAGATCAAGAAGCCACAAGCCGCCTGCGGTTGCACAGTACCGGCTCTGAAGGCGGATAAGCTCGCGCCCGGCGAGAAGACGGAACTGGCCTTCACGTTGAACATCAGCTCACCGCGCGGTCACGTCGAGAAGCACATTACCGTTCCCTCGAACGATCCCAACCAGCCGAGCGTCAAACTCACATTGTCGGCGGACATCGTTCCGACCTTTGAAGCGACTCCGGGGAACTTGAACCTTGGCAATCTTCGCCAAGGTGCAATCACCAACCTCGCGGTGACGTTGACACGCCTCGACGGCAAGCCGCTCGGAACGAATAGGGTGGAAACCGGCGGCAAATACCTCCGGGCGAAGCTCCAGCCGGTCGAAGGTTCGACCAACACAGTCGAGTTGAAAGTTGAAGTCGAAGCCGAGGGCGCGCCCCGCCAAGTCAACGACAACATTCGCGTCTTCTCGGGCGACAACACACAGCCCACGGTTATCGTGCCAATCTCCGTCCGGTTTGTCGGTGATCTGACGACGACGCCGGAGGCGCAGTTCTGGGGCATCGCCGATCCTGAGAACTGGCCGGGCGCGCATCCCGAGCAAGCCCAGCGCAAGTTCCAGATCGCCTGCAACAAGCCGGACACGAAATTGGAAATTCGCAAAGCCACGTCGACAATCGCGGACGTCACCGTAGAGGTCAAACCGATCGAAGAGGGCAAGACGTACGAGGTGGTCGCTACACTTGCCAAAGCGCCCAAGCAATCCGAGCGCGGCAGCATCAAGGTGGAAACCAATCTTGAAAGCCAGCCGACCGTTGAGCTTGGCTTGACGATCAACGTTCTGAAACGCAACTAACACAACCGGCATGTGGCCTACGATTCAGCGGTCACTGGTAATCGTCGTCGCCAGTACCGCGGTCGGGTTGGCCGTCAATGCGGTCTCGCCCCGGCGCATTCCGTACGTGACGCCGCCGAAGCCGGTGATTGCCGACAGCGAGTTCATCTCACTCGCCGAGGCGCACAAACTGTGGAACAGCGGGGGCGCGTTCTTCCTCGATGCGCGCTCTCCCGCTGACTACGCCGCCGGCCACATCGCGAATGCGTTCAACCTGCCGGCCGAATCCTTTACAGAACACTTCCCGCAGGTTGCGCCGTTTCTTGCCGAGAAATCGCCTGTTGTCTGTTACTGCGACGGCGTCGAGTGCGACCTCAGCCATCATCTCGTCAAGTTGTTGCGCCAGCAAGGGTTCAAGAATGTTCATATCCTCAAGAACGGGTGGACCGAGTGGCAAAAGGCCGGCTACCCGACCAGCACCGGGGCGCAGCCGTGAAGTGGATGAACTTCATCCTTCGGCTCGCGCTCGGCGGCATTTTTGTTGTCTACGGAGCGCCGAAGATTGTCAACCCGGCAGCCTTCGCCACCTCCATCGATAATTACCGGTTGCTGCCGCACGAATGGATCAATTTGCTGGCAATCACGCTCCCGTGGATCGAAGTCGTCGCCGGGCTGTTATTGATTGTCGGCGTGTGGAAACGCGCCAACGCGCTACTGATCACGGTGATGCTGGTTGTGTTTCTCGCCGCCATCAGCCAGGCCGTGGCGCGCGGCCTCAACATCGAGTGCGGTTGTACCGGCACGGTCGGGGGCCGGAAGGTCGGCCTCATGGCGATTGCCGAGGACCTCGCGATGTTGGCTGCAGCCGTGTGGTTGACGGCACGAGAAAGGGACTGAGTGAAACGACAAATCGTTGCGACCGACGCTGCGCCGAAGGCGGTCGGGCCGTATTCGCAAGCGGTGTGGGCGGGGGACTACTTGTTTTGCGCCGGTCAGATTCCGCTCGACCCGGCCGCGGGGACGATTGTGCCGGGGGGAATTGTCGAAGAGACAACGCGGGTACTGGAAAACATCAAAGGGCTGCTGGGCTCACAAGGTCTGGAGTTCGCCAACGTGGTGAAGGCGACCGTGTTTCTCGCGGACATGAACCACTTCGCCGCGATGAACGAAGTCTACGCCCGGTATTTTCCATCAAACCCACCCGCCCGGTCCACCGTCCAGGTTGCGCGCCTGCCCAAAGACGTGCTCGTCGAGATCGAAGTGATCGCCGCGCGGTAGCGCGGGCTTTCGCCTTGTCGCGCTGCGCGGCAGTGTGTTAGCGTGCCGCGAATTCGATGAGGAGGTTGGGGCAATTTCTCGGGATTCTTCTGCTCGCCGTCACCGGCGCGTGGGCCGACGACGGACACGGCCCGGCCGCCACCATTGACGCGCAGGAGGTGAACTTCGACCGGCCCAACAACATGGCCAACGCGAAGGGCGATGTGATCATCCACTACCGGGACGCCGTGCTCCGCGCGGACAAGGTGCGCTACAACACTTCGACCAAGGACGCGTGGGCCGAGGGTCACGTGCGACTCAATCGCGACGGACAGGAGTGGGTCGCAACATCGTTGTTCTACAACTTCGACACGCGCGACATGAAAGCCGACGATGCGCGCGGATTTTTCGAGCCGTTGTTCCTGACCGCGCAGCACGTCAGCCTCGTCGGCAGCAACCACTACAGCGCGCCGCAAGCCACGATCACGACGTGCGACTATGACGAGCCGCATTACCACATCCGGGCGACGCACGCCGAAATCTATCCCGACGACCGGATCGTGCTTATGAATTGCTCGCTGTGGCTCGGCAACGTGCCGGTGTTCTGGCTGCCGGTCGTGACGTGGTCGCTCAAAGGCGATTATCAGCCGTTGTCGCTCGCCTTCGGACAAAGCACGCACTGGGGCTACTATTTTCTGACGACAACGACGTTCCAGCTCAACCCGCAAATGCAATTGGCCGTGCATCTCGATGAGCGCACCAAGCGCGGTTTCGGTGCGGGCGCGGATTTGAAATACCGGTTCGGCAACGTCGGGGAGGGGCTGTTGCGAGGGTATTACCTCAACGACGCCAACGCCCGTGATTCCAACGACCCAACAGCGGGCAAGTCGCTACCGACGAACCGGTGGCTCGGCGAATGGCAGCACCGGCAAACTTTCCCCGCCGACACCACGCTCACGCTCGACCTGAACAAGCAGAGCGACCGGGACGTGGTGAACGATTTCTTCCCGTCCGACTTCCGCGCCAACAGCGAGCCGGATTCCGTCGTCGACGTCACCAAGCGCGGCGAGAATTACACCGTCTCGGCGCTGGCGCGACCGCAACTCAACAGCTTCTTCGCAGAGGTGGAGCGGCTTCCGGAGTTGAAGCTCGCGATCAATCGCACCCGGTTGTTCTCGACGCCGCTGTACTACGAGGGCGAATCGAGTGTCGGCTACTACAACAACGTGCCAGCGGACACGGCCGATCCGCTATTTCACGGCAGCACGTTGCGGATGGACACGTTTCACCAGATTGTGAGTCCGCATTTGTTGTTCGGCTGGCTCTCGTTTGTGCCACGCGCCGGCGGCCGCTACACGTACTACAACCGCGCCCCGGACTTTGCGACGGAAACCAACGAGGTGAAACGGTTCGTCGCCGATCTCGGCGCGGAAGCGTCGTTCAAACTTACGCGTACGTGGCCGGACGTGCAGAACAAGCGTCTCAGTATCGACGGCCTCCGCCACATCGTTGAGCCGTTCGCCAATTACGCATGGATTCCCACGCCAAACGTGAAATCCAACGAGTTGTTCCAATTCGACACCGTCCGCTCGGTCACCCTGAGTAACGGCGAGTCGTTCGTCACCAGCCGGTATCTGCCGTTGGAGTTCCCGGCGTTCAACGAGATTGACGCAATCAATCGTGAGAACACTGTGCGCTTCGGATTCCGGCAACGCTTGCAGACGCGCCACGACGGGCGGCCGTGGGATTTGATCGCACTGACCGGCTGGACGGATTTTCACATCGAGAAGGACAACGGGCAACGAGACTTCTCGGACGTGTTCGCCACTCTGGAGATGCGGCCGACCGATTGGATTGCGCTGGAATCGTTCTCCCGGTATGATTTGCACGACCACGAACTGCGGGAGTTGAATGACGAAATGCGCGTCGGTGACACCGATCAGTGGAGCGTCGGCATCGGCACGCGGTACTTGCGCGACGATAGCAATCTGGTGTCCGGCAGCGCGACGTGGCGGTTGACTCGCCGGTGGGTCGCGCAGGTGTATGAGCGCTTCGACATGGAAGACGGTCAATGGGAAGAACAAGAGTACGTGTTGCGGCAGGAGACGCACGACTGGTTTATCACGTACGGCTTCCGCTACCGCAGCCAGCGAACGCGAGCCGATGACAAGTCGGCGTACATCGCGGTGACGTTGAAGGCGTTCCCGGGCGTGCAGTTGTCGGCGAACCGGGTGGATTTGGGAACAGGAAACTAATGGTCAAACTCAGCATTGTCGGAACGGGCTACGTCGGACTGGTCACGGGTGCGTGCTTCGCCGAAGTCGGTCACCAAGTCATCTGTGTGGACAACGACCCGAAGAAGGTCGCGCTGCTCCAAGGCGGCGGTATCCCGATTTACGAGCCGGGACTCGAAGAGCTCGTGAAGAAAAATGTCGCCGCCGGGCGGCTGCGCTTTACCGGCGAGATCGCCGACGGGGTGAAGAATTCTGACGTGGTCTTCATCGCTGTGCCGACGCCACCGCGGCCGGACGGCTCGGTGGACATGAGCTTCGTCGAACGCGTCGCACGCGAGATTGCCGGGGCGATGACCGAATACAAGATCGTCGTCGACAAATCCACCGTGCCCGTCAAGACCGGCGAGAAAGTCGCCGAGACCATCCGCCGATACAATAAACTCAAAGTCGACGTGGACGTCGTCAGCAACCCCGAGTTCCTCCGCGAAGGCTGCGCGGTGCAGGACCTAATGAACCCCGACCGGATCGTCGTCGGCGTCGCCAGCGACCGGCCCGTGGCGAAGATGACGGCGCTCTACGAGCCATTCCACGCGCCGCTCATCTTCACCGACATCAACAGCGCCGAGTTGATCAAACACGCCTGCAACTCGTTTCTCGCGCTGAAGATTTCCTACGCCAACGCCATTGCCGCCATCTGCGAGGCGTCGCACGCCAACATCGACGATGTGGCGCACGGCATGGGCCTCGACAAACGCATCGGCCGGTCGTTCCTCAACGCCGGGCTCGGCTACGGCGGCTCCTGTTTCCCGAAAGACCTCAGCGCGTTCGTCCACATCGCCGACCAACTCGGCTACGACTTCCGACTGCTCAAAGAAGTCCAGCGTATCAACGCCGACCAAATCCAGCGCTTCCTGAAAAAAATCCACGACACGCTCTGGATTGTGAAAGACAAAACCATCGCCGTGCTCGGCCTCGCGTTCAAACCCAACACCGACGACATGCGCCTCGCCCCCTCCGTCGAGGTCATCACGCCGCTGCAGCAGGAAGGCGCGCGCATCCGCGCCTACGACCCGAAGGCGATGGACAAGGCGAAGGAATTCTTGCCGGACATCGAGTACTGCGAGAGCGCTTACGCCGCCGCCCGCGGCGCCGACGCGCTGCTCGTGTGCACGGAGTGGGACGAATTCCGGCAACTCGATCTGGAGAAACTGCGCGCGATCATGGAGCACCCGATCGTCATTGATGGCCGCAACGTGTTCGACCCCAAACGCATGGCCGATCTCGGTTTTGTCTACAAAAGTGTCGGCCGGTAGAATCGCATTCGAAGTTAGGGAATTCGCGCGAAGGTGTTATTCCCTTACGTTTTGGGAGCGCCTTGCCGGTCCGGTTCGTCCACTTCAACGAACGCCGGAACTGAGCGACGCGGGCGCTAGCCCGCGTTCGCTCCAGTGATTGGTTCGACACTTCGCTTTCTCCTGATGTCCAATACCAACGCGAATGCAGACAACACAGACACAAGAATACCGAGATATGAAACTATGGTGCTGCTCTTCAAGTCCGATAGCTTTTGCAGCAAATCCTCGAAAGACTCCTTTGGGTTTTCTCCTCCCAATGCGAGAGCTGCCTTGCCATCGTCCAGTCTGGCGACATTAGCTTCAAACTGCTTGAAGTCCGACCAAAGTGCGACAACTCTCGCCCGGCTGAACGGAGGCTGAATGGCAATCAACCCTCCGCACAACATCAGTAGTATAAGAATCAGTCGCATGTCGTCGAACATGAAGTAGACGCCATAATGGCGTAATTAAATGCGCCAAAGTGGCGTCTATTTCGGGAGTTGAGTTTCACAAGGTTGACGTTAACGTGTCGCAGGTTACGTCACAAGTCGAAACACGGCGTGGCCGGGGTTCGCACACTACCGGTAGGGCGCGCCCGTCCGGCGCGCCGCTTCGTGCGGACGGCCCGGCGGTCCGTCCCTACCAACATCTCACGACACCACGATCGTCGCGCTGACTCTGGGTTGGCTTTCGCCGGCGGTCGTTGACGGCGGTGACGCCTACGTCGAGTGTCACGTCGCATCGGACTTTCAAGAATCTCGCGGAGTTGCGTTTCATGGTCAGTTCACTCTCGCCAGAGTGTCCGAATTGCCATGCCAAATGTGGGAAGTGTTTGGGCGTCCGCCCCGGCAGTTGTGTCGTGCCGGCGGCTTGTGCTACACATGCCCCGCCATGTGGCGACGCCTCTGTATACTCGTCGTGGTGGCCCTCGCCGCTTCGGCGTCGGCCCAGACCGCGTTCCCGCCGCCGACGCGCGCAGACCGTATCGTGATCGTCGCGCCGCATCCGGACGACGACGTGCTCGGCGCGGGCGGGTTGATTCAGCAGGCCGTGGTGGCCGGCGCGGATGTTCGCGTCGTTTACCTGACTAACGGTGACCACAACCAGATCGCGTTCAAAGTGGTCAAACTCACCCTGCATCTGAATGCCCGACACTATCTGATCTTTGGCGAGCGGCGCCGGCAGGAAGCCATCGCGTCGGCCGGTCAGCTCGGGTTGACGGCGGGCCAGCTGACGTTTCTCGGGTACCCTGACTGGGGCACGTTGCGGATCTGGCGGGATTATTGGGACGCGCCGAAACCGTTCCGCAGCGACGCGACGCGGGTGTCGGCTGTGCCGTATCAAGAAGCGCTTAGCCCCGGCAAACCGTACCGACCGGAGAGCATCGTGGAGGATTTGTGCGCGTTGTTCCGGCAACTCAAACCGACGCGTATCCTTGTCACGCATCCAGCCGACACGAACCCCGATCACCGAGCGGCGGCGAACTTTGTCCGGCTGGCGGCGCTGGAACTGGCGGAGCAGGGGATGACGCCGGCGATCTCGTACTACATCGTGCATTTCGGCGGGTGGCCGCGTCCGTACCATTATCATCCCGAGCTCGAACTCGACCGGCCGCGCGGCTTGCTCGACGACGGCGACTGGTCCTCGGTGAAGTTGACGCCCGGCCAGCGTCACCAAAAATGCCTCGCGATCCTCGAACACCGGACCCAGATCGCCACGCGCCATTATTTTCTGGTCTCGTTTGCGCGGGCCAACGAGATTTTTGCCGTCCAGCCGACACCGCGTGTGCCGTGCTTGCCGGCGGGCGTCGAGCTGGATTGGCGTAAGGCCGTGCGAAACAAAGTCCTCGAATGCCCGTCGGACGTTCCGACGGCCAAGATGGACGGCGACTCGGATCCCGAAGAGTTGCCGCCAGAAACGATCATGCTGGAGAAAACGGAATTTCTCCGGCAAGGCGATGATTTGTACGCCGCGATCAAGTTCAAGAGTCTGCTCGGCAGACGCAGCGGCGTGCATCTGATGTTGTACGGCTACCAGCGTGGCCGGCCATTCTCGGAACTGCCGAAAGTGCGCATTCATCTCACGCCGCTCGGCAAACTGCAGGTCTACCGAGGCCGCACCCGCGTGGAGCGATCTGGCGTGACTGTGACCAGCATCGGGACCCGGTCGATTGTGCGAGTCCCGCTCGTGTTGCTCGGCGGCGGTGACATTGAATATCTGTTTACCGCCATGCGGGCGCACCTCGGCGAAATCTCGGCCAACGACACCGCCTGGCAACTTCTGGCCTTGCAATCCAACCCGCAACGTAAGAACGTGAACGCTCGCAATGACTGAGTACCTGATCACCGGCGGTGCCGGCTTCATCGGCTCCAACATCGCGGAACATCTTGTGCGCGCCGGCAAGTCCGTGCGGCTGTTCGATAACCTTTCCACCGGCAAGCGCGAGAACGTTCCTGCCGGTGCCGAATTCATCGAAGGCGACCTGCGCGTCTTCGAGTCCGTGAAGCGCGCCACCGAAGGCGTGCGTTACGTCCTGCACATCGCGGCGATCCCGAGCGTGCCGCGCTCCGTCGAGGACCCGGTGGCGACCAACCAAGTCAACGTCACCGGCACGCTCAATTTGCTGATTGCCGCGCGCGATGCCGGTGTGAAACGAGTCGTGTTCAGTTCGTCCTCGAGCGTTTACGGCGATACGCCGGTATTGCCGAAGCGCGAGGACATGCCAGCGTCGCCGCTCTCGCCCTACGCCGTGCAAAAGATTACCGGCGAATATTACTGCCGGATCTCTTACCAGCTCTACGGACTCGAGACGGTCGCGCTCCGGTACTTCAACGTTTTCGGCCCGCGCCAGAACCCGGCCAGTCAGTATGCCGCCGTCATCCCGCGGTTCATCACTGCGATTCTGCGCGGCGAGCCGCCTACCGTGTACGGCGACGGCCAGCAGACGCGCGATTTCTCCCACGTCGAAAACATCATCGACGCCAACGTCGCCGCGTGCACCGCCGGCTCGCCCCGCTCGGAGCGGGGCAAGGCCGCGCTCGGCGAAGCGTTCAACATTGCCTGTGGCGGCCGTATTTCGTTGTTGGACTTGATCGCCACGATCAACAAAATTGCCGGCAAGAGGATTGCCCCGAAGTTCGATCCGCCGCGTCCTGGTGACATCAAAGACAGCCAAGCCGACATCACGAAAGCGGCAAAGCTCCTCGGCTGGAAACCACGCGTGGAATTTCAAGAAGGCATCGAGAAGGCCGTCGCGTGGTACCGCAGCCAATTGTAGGGCAAGCGTACGCGGCGCCCGATTCGTCTTGACCCCGCAGGGCGTTTGGCGATACAAACGCGTAAGTCTTTCTCGGGCGAGGCGTGATGAACAAGCCAACGTCATTTACCCCGAAGCGTTTCGGGGCGACATTTACCCGCCGTGGCGGGCGACACGACACGACACGACATCTCCCCCCTCCTTGCCTCCTGTTCGAAGTCTGACAATCTCGCCGCGAAGCGGTTCGTTCCAACGTCAAAACCGGCCGGTATCGCCCTCAGGCCGTCCGAGGTCGCGATGACACTTATGACCCGCCGTCACCTAATCTGTCATGCTGAGCTTGTCGAAGCATCTCTGCCGTGCCGGGCAGTTTCCCGTCCAAAGCTCAGGGTGACCGACAAAAGGAGTAACGCCACCATGAACAAACGCCTGCTCAGTTTCAGCCTTCTGACTTCAGCCTGCATCCTTTCCGCCGTCTCCGCCCGCGCCGCGGATCGTTACTATGTCGGTCCGGACGGCGGACTCTGGAACAACACCGCCAACTGGAGCGACACCTCCGGCGGCTCTGGCGGTTTTTCGGCCCCGGGGACCAACGACAACGTCTTCATCCAGCCCTCCTCCTCGATCTCCGTCACCCTCGACACCGACATTACCGGCGACGGGGTGCACATAATGCGGATCGGCGCCACCGGCGGCGCCACCGCCCAGTTCTTCCATAACGCCAACACGCTCAAGATCAACGAACGCCTTTCCATCGGCGACGTTGCCGGCAGCCAGGCCACGTACTCCCTCAACGGCGGAACGCTCGACCTGACCGGCGACGATTTCGCCGGCCCGCTGCTCGTCGGCCAGGCCGGCACCGGCATCCTCAACATTGCCGGCTTGTCGGCTGTGACCACCACCGGAAATGTCGAAGTCGGCATCACCGGGGACGGAACGGTCAACCACAGCTCCGGCACCCTCACGGTCGGCTCCGGCCGAAGCCTGTTCATCGGACGCTCGGTCGGCAGCTCGGGCACCTACAACATGAGTGGGACCGCCTACCTCAGCCTCTACGGCGGCAACCTCCAGCTCGGCTACGAGGGCGACGGCATCTTTGTCCAGGACGGCGGCACCGTCCTGCTCGACTCCCCCAACGCCAACGCCGGCCACGTCTTCATCGCCGGCGCCACCACCGCCACCGGCAGCTACACCATCAACGGCGGCACGCTGACCGCCCTCTCCGTTCGCGTCGGCGGCGACGTTGCCACCCCCGGCGGACCCGCCACGTTCACCGTCAGCGGCGGGACCGTCCAGGCCGGCTTGCAGGTCTGGAACAACGGCACCGTCACCCTCAACAGCGGCACGATCGATGTCGGCTCCGACCCCCTCGCCGACAACATCCGCAACGACGGCCTGATCATCATCAACGGCGGCTCGTTCCTCGTCGGCGGGCGCATCTACGGCACCGGCGAAGTCATCCAAGCGTCAGGCGCGACCTCCTTTGACGACGAGACCGCCATCGACACCGGCGGCGTCACCATTGCCGGCGGCACGGCGAAGGCCATGGGGAAGCTGCTGGTCGGCAGGAACACCGGCTCCACCGGCATCGTCAACGTCACCGGCGGCACGCTCAGTGTCACCAACGGCACGTTCGGCGTCGGCAACGGCGGGGCGCTGACCAACGGCGCGGGCGTCGGCCACGTCACGGTGTCCAACGCCACGCTCGATGCCGCCAGCATCATCCTCGGCTCGACTATCGGCGGCGAAGGCGATCTGACCGTCCAGAGCAACGGCCACGTCATCGTCCGCTGCGGGTTCACCCTGAACAAGCTCATCATGAACGGCGGTTCGTTGGAGGTCGTGCACGATCCGGCCGCCAACTGCGCGTTTGAGGACGTCAATCTGCACGACCGCATCGTGGCCGGCTATCTGCGCGACGGCGAAGGCATCCTCAGCAACGGCACGATCAAGGGCATCGAGATGGTCATCGGACTTTCCAACGGACGCGGCACGTTCACGCAAGCGGGCGGCAGCGTGAATCTCTCGTCGAATCTGTTGGTCGGCATGACCTCGACCGCCACCGGCACGGTGACGATTACCGGCGGCAATTTCGTCGCGACCAATGGCGTCGTCGGCGTGGGCAACAACGGGACGGTGACGGGCAGCGGCGGCGTCGGCCACGTCACGGTGTCCAATGCCACGCTGGACGCGAACAGTATCGTGATGGGCACAACTTCAGGCGGTACCGGCGACCTGACCGTCCAGAGCAACGGCCACGTCATCGTCCGCTGCGGGTTTACGCTGAACAAGCTCATCATGAACGGCGGTTCGTTGGAGGTCGTGCACGATCCGGCGGCCAACTGCGCGTTTGAGGACGTTAATCTGCACGACCGCATCGTGGCCGGCTATCTGCGCGACGGCGAAGCGGTCATCTCCAACGGCACGATCAACGGCATCGAGATGGTCATCGGCCTGCAAAACGGCAACGGCACGCTCACGCAAGCGGGCGGGACGATCAACCTCACCTCCAACATGCTCATCGGCGTCAACTCGACCGCGACCGGCACCGTCACGATGACCGGCGGCTCGCTCGTTTGCACCACCGCCGTGTTCGGCGTCGGCAACAACGGCACGATCACGGGCGGCAACGGCACCGGCCATGCGATCATATCGGGAGGTACTCTCACAGTCGCCCACGTTGTGCTCGGCAGCACGGTGGGCGGCTACGGCGACATGACTATATCAGGCACCGGCCACGTCATCGACAAGGGCGCATTCACCTTGAACAAGCTCATCATGAATGGCGGCACGCTGGAAATTATCGCCGGCCCGCTGCCGCCCTTTGAAGACCCGGTCTTCAAAGACAGTTTGGTTGGCGGCTATCTGCGCGATGGCGAAGCGGTGATCAACGCCGGCTACGTTTCGACTCCCAACGTCAAGCTGGGCGTCTCCTCGGGCAACACCGGCTCGCTGACGATGAGCGGCGGTTCGATGAGCGTGTTGAGCAACATGGTGGTGGGCGATTGCGGCGTGAGCGCGACGGGCATCGTCACGATGACGGGCGGCAGCCTATACGTCACCAATGCCGCCGGCAACGCGGTGCTGGACGTGCGCGGCGGGACGTTCACGTTCAGCGCGGGCACGGTGACCGTGAACCAGTTCGTGATGACCAACGCCTGCGGCACCTTCGTCCACACCGGCGGCACATTGATTTACGGCACCGCCGTGCTTGATCCCAACCGCGATGATGACGGCGACGGCATCTCGAATGGTTACGAACAAAGCCACGGCCTCGATCCGTTGAACTCCGCCGACGCCGCGCTCGACTCCGACGGCGACGGACTGACGAATCTCCAGGAATTCCAGGCGGGCACGGATGCGACCAACAGCGTCTCGTTCTTCGGCATCACCGCGATTGCGCGGCAAGCCAACACCAACATTCTCGTCACCTGGCAGATGGGCCCCAGCAAGACCAACGCGCTGGAGCGCACTGCCGGCGTCGGCGGCAGCTTCGCGACGAACAACTTCGCCGCCATCTTCACCGTCACGAACACCGTCGGCACGACGACCAACTATCTCGACAGCGGCGCGGCCACCAACTTACCGTCGCGCTACTACCGCATCCGCCTCGTGCCATAGCAGAAAAACTAAATTTGAGAGCGCAGCCGAGAGCGAGAAACGTGAACGAAAACAAAAGCCGCGTTCACAACCTGATGAACTAACCGCCCGGCTGCGCTCGCATCTTTTTTCCACTCCTGCCGCCGGTAAGGCTCGACGGCCTGGCGGTTTGCCGCCTAACAGGCTGCTAAAAAAGCCTCTTTTCGTTGTAGCGGCGGCTCTGCGAGCCGCCGATTTCTTCGGAAACTCACAACTCGGCGCTTCACAGAAGCGCCGCTACACCACTTTTTTAGCAGCCTGCTAGAGACCCTTCGACAAGCTCAGGGTGACAATCGCCGGCGAGGATTCGTCAACGGTTGTCACACTTTCGCCGTGCAAAATTCGGCGGGCGCGTGTAAGCAAAGTGGATAGCATGGCGCAGATTCGTCCAACTCTGAGACTGCCTCGACTGCACGCGTTCGTGGACGTGGCGGTGTTGTTTGGGCTGGGGGCGCTGGTGTACATGCTGATTCAAGGTGGCCAGCAGTGGAGCGGGACATATCGGCAGGCGGTGGAGATTGATCTGAGTCCGTGGGCTCTGCCGCGCTACACGATGTTTTCGGTGTTTCGCAACTTTGTAGCGTACGGCCTGTCGCTGGTGTTCACGCTGATCTTCGGTCGGCTGGCGGCGGTGAGCCGGCGGACGGAGAGCGTGTTGGTGCCGGTGCTCGATATTTTGCAGAGCGTACCGGTGCTGGGGTTCTTGCCGGGATTGGTGCTGGGGTTGGTGGCGATCTTTCCGAAGAGCAATCTCGGGCTGGAACTGGCCTGCATCGTGATGATCGTCACGAGCCAAGCGTGGAACATGACGTTCAGTTTCTATCAATCGGTCAAGTCCATCCCAAGCGACCTGCAGGAGACGGCGCGGGCGTGTCGGATGACGTGGTGGCAGCGGTATCTGCAACTGGAATTACCGGCGGGCGCAGGCGGGCTGGTGTGGAACTCGATGATGAGCATGGCCGGCGGGTGGTTCTTCCTGATGGTGTGCGAAGCGTTCACACTTGGGAACAACGATTTTCGGCTGCCGGGCATCGGCTCGTACATGAGCGTGGCGATTGAGAAGGGCAACGTGTCGGCCATGTGGTACGGCGTGCTCGCCATGTCGCTGGTGATCGTGGCGCTCGATCAACTCGTGTGGCGGCCGTTGGTGGCGTGGTCGGAGAAGTTTCGCATCGAAGAGGAGGCCGGACAACAGACGCCGTCCCTGATGCTGGGCTGGCTGCGCCGGTCACACGTGTTGGCGTGGGTGCACACGAAGGTGTGGCGACGGCTGATCGCCAAAGCGCAACCGACACCGGCATCCGCGGCACCGGCGCGACCGTCGATTCTTTGGACGTTGCTGGGGTGGGGCACAGTGGTGGCGGGAGCGATCGGCATGACGTGGGGCGCGTGGCGGTTGTGGGCTTTGCTGTCGCAACTCGGCGGCGCGGAGTGGTGGCACGTGGGGCGGATGACGTTGTTCACATTTCTGCGCGTGATGGCAGCGACGGTCGTGGGCGCGGCGTGGGCGATTCCGTTCGGCGTGATGGTGGGGATGAACCCGCGGCTCGCCAGAATTTTCCAGCCGATCATTCAGGTGGTGGCGTCATTTCCGGCGCCGATGATTTTTCCGTTGTTGCTGGCTGGGCTGACGGCGATGGGCGTGTCGATCACGTACGGCGCGGCGGTGTTGATGTTGGCCGGTACGCAATGGTACATCTTGTTCAATGTGATCGCCGGCGCGATGGCGATCCCGCAGGATTTGAAGGAAGTCGGGACGATGTATCGGTTGACCGGACGCGAGAAATGGAAGCGGCTGATTCTGCCCGGAATCTTCTCGCCGTTGGTGGTCGGCCTCGCCACGGCGGCCGGGGGCGCTTGGAACGCCAGCATTTGCACGGAGTATGTCCGGCTGCATGGCCGGGTGGCCACGGCGGAGGGGCTGGGTTCGGCGATCAGCGTCTGCACCGATCAGGGAAATTTTCCATTGCTGGCGGCGAGCGTCACGGCGATGGTGGTGGTGGTGGTGGGGATGAACCGGCTCGTGTGGCTGCCGATGTACCGGCTGGCCGAGCAGAAATATGCGCTGAACCAATGAGCACCGGCACGAACAACATCATCTGCGAGTTGCGCGGGGTCAGTTTCAGCACGCGGGAGTTGAAGGTGCTGGAAAACATCAACTTCACGGTCCCGCGCAATCACATCACGGCGATTCTCGGACCGTCGGGCTGCGGCAAGTCCACGTTGATGCGCGTGCTGGCCGGGCTGAGCAAGCCGAGCAGCGGCGATGTGTTCGTGCATGGTCAGAAGCTGGACGGGTTGAACCCAGCGGTCTCCGTCGTGTTTCAGAGCTTCGCGCTGTATCCCTGGTTGACGGCTGGCGAGAATGTCGCACTTGGTTTGAACGGCCGCGTGACCGACCCCGGCCAGCAGCGCGAACTGGTGACGCGAGCGATTGACCGGGTTGGATTGGAAGGGTCTGAGGAGGCGTATCCGCGCGAGTTGTCGGCCGGCATGAAGAAACGTGTGAGCATCGCCCGCGCGCTGGTGGCCCAACCGGAGTTGCTGGTGATGGACGAGCCGTTCAGTGGTCTGGACGTGCTGACTGCCGAGAACCTGCGCACGGAAGTCATCAATCTCTGGCACGATGCGACAACCGACCCGAGCAGTGTGTTGATGGTGACGAACAACATCCACGAAGCGGTGACGATGGCCACGCGCATCGTCGTCATGGGCAGCAACCCCGGCCAGATTCGCACCGTGCTGGAAAACCCGTTGCCGTTCCCGCGTGGGACACACGACCCGCAGTTTGTGGCGATGGCCGACCGGATCCACGAAATCTTGACGACGGCACTGATTCCCGATCTGCCAGTTGTGCCGACTCCGGTGCCGGCAGCAGCGCGGGCGGCACGCATCGAAGCGTTCCCGAACGTGACGCCGGGCCAAATTGCCGGCCTGCTCGAGCGCTTGGACGCCGATGGCGGCCGGGCGGACTTGTTCGACTTGTCCGTCGAAATTGGCAAGGAATTTGGCAAACTGCTCGCCGTGGTGAAGGCGGCGGAGATGCTCGACTTCGTCGACACGCCGAAGGACACCGCAGTTCTGACCGAACCCGGCAAGCGGTTCTTGGAGGCCAAGGTCAACGAGCGCAAGCGCGTGTTGAATCAGCGACTGCGTGCGCTCCGGCTGTTCGGCTACATCATCGAGTTGTTACAGAAACAAGAGAGCTTGTCGGTGGACGAAGATCTCGTGCTGGAGGAATTGGCCGTCTGGCTACCGACCGAGAAGCCGCAGACGATGTTCCGCTCGATTGTGCGCTGGGGTCGGTATGCCGAGTTGTTCGGGTACAACGCCAACGAGCGGAAGTTGTATCTGGACATGGAGAGCACTTCTGCACCGGCGCAGCCGGACTTGATCCCGCCGGCCGCCTAAAAGGCGAGAGACCGAGCTTTGGGGTCTCGGTCTCTCAGTGTCGGTTGGCGTGGAGAAGCGCCTTCGACGAGGTATGGTGTGGTATAGGGTGAGTCCTTCTTTAGCAGGGGCGGTGCCACCCTCGGTTTCCCTCTGGCGGTAGTCGCCTGGACGTACAGAAATGCGAGACTTTGCGCATTTTTGAGAGTGCGCTTGACGGGTTTGGACGCTTTTCATACGGTAGCCGCCCTATGCCTGTCACTGTTGAGACCACCGCGCCGTGCCGCCGCAAACTTCGTGTGGAAGTTGAACCCACCCGCGTAGCCGGGGTGCGCGCAGAAATCATCCAGGAATTCCGCAAACACGCGACCATCCCCGGCTTCCGCCCCGGCAAAGCACCCGAACCAATGGTCGAGAAACGTTACGCCAGCGAGATCGACGACGAAGTGCGCAAGCGTGTCATCCCCGACACTTACCGCGAAGCCGTCGCCGATCAAAAGCTGCGGGTCGTCGGTTATCCTGAAGTCGAGCACGTGGACTATCAGCCCGGCAAACCGTTGGTCTACACAGCGGCTGTTGACACCGTGCCGGAGTTTACCTTGCCGGACTACAAAGGCATGGCGTTGAAAAAGAAGGTAACGCCAGTCCCCGAAGAGGATATCCACAAAACGATCGAGTCGCTGCGAGACCAACAGGCCGAGTTTGTGAACGTCGAAGGCCGGGCGCTTATGTTCGGCGACTTTGCGGTGCTCAATTACACTGGCGTTGCGGACGGCAAGCCGATTGGCGAACTCGCGCCAGACGCGAAGACGCTCGGCGAACACAAGGAGTTCTGGTTGCTGATTTCGCCGGACGCATTCTTGCCGGGGTTCTGCGATCAGTTGCTTGGGGCGCAGCCGGGCGAGAAGCGGCAGGTGCTCGTGAACTTCCCGGCGGACTTTCCGCAGGCGCCTCTGGCGGGCCGGAAGGCGACGTACTTCGTGGACGTGGTTGCCATCAAGGAAAAGAAACTGCCGGAGGTCAGCGATGAGTTTGCCAAGAAAATCGGCGTCGAGTCCGTGAACAAGCTGAAAGACGAGATTCGCAAGAGTCTGGTGGCCGAACGCGACGCGGAAACGACGGGTGCGATGCGCAAACAGATCGTGGAGTATCTGCTGGGCAAGGTGGAGTTCGAGTTGCCGGAGACGTTGGTCGCGCAGGAGACACGCAGCATCATCTACGACGTCGTGCGCGAGAACAGTCTGCGCGGCGTCAGCAAGCAGACATTGGAAGAAAAGAAGAACGAGATTTTCGGAATGGCCTCGCAGAGCGCGCGCGACCGGTTGCGAACATCATTCATTCTTGATGCCATTGCCGAGAGGGAGAAGATCGCGGTCTCCGAGCAGGAAATGGAAACCCGCATCGCCACACTGGCGCAACGCTACCGGATCACGCCGGAGCGGTTAAAGGCGCAACTCGACGAGCGCGGCGGGATGGCGGAAGTCGAGGAACAGATCCTCATGGGCAAGACCCTTGATTTCCTCATCGCCAATGCTAAGGTCGAGCCAACTAAGGAATAACAATGGAAAAATCGCAGCTTTTAGTTCCGATGGTCGTTGAGCAAACTGGTCGCGGCGAGCGCGGCTATGACATTTTCTCGCGGCTGCTCAAGGACCGCATCGTGTTCATCGGCACGCCGATTGACGACAATGTCGCCAATCTCATCATCGCGCAGATGCTGTACCTCCAGTCCGAGGACGCGGGCAAGGACATCAATCTCTACATCAATTCCCCCGGCGGTTCCGTCACGTCCGGCATGGCCATTTACGACACGATCCAGTTTGTGAAATGCGATGTGACAACGTACTGCGTCGGCCAGGCCGCCAGCATGGGCGCGGTCCTGCTTGCGGCCGGCACGAAAGGCAAACGCCTCGCGCTGCCCAACGCCCGCATCATGATTCACCAACCGTGGGGCGGCGTGCAGGGGCAGGCCAGCGACATCAGCATTCAAGCCAAAGAAATCCTGCGCACGCGCGACCGGCTCAACGAAATTCTCGCCCTGCACACCGGCAAACCCATCGACGCCATCGCCAAGGACACCGATCGCGATTTCTTCATGTCCGCCGCCGAGGCTCGCGATTATGGGGTCGTGGACGACGTCGTGAAATCCCGGCGCGATACCGAGAAGAAGACCGCGACTTAGGAGTGACCGGTGGCGCGCCCGACCAACCTGACGATGTGCAGTTTCTGTGGGAAGACCCACGGCGAAGTGCGCAAACTCATTGCCGGCCCGGGCGTTTACATCTGCGACAATTGCATCACGGTCTGCAAGAGCATCCTCGACAAGGAACTCAGTGGTGCCGCCGCGAAAGGCAAGAGCAGTTTCAAGCTCAACGTCCCGAAGCCCGCCGAGATCAAGCGGCAGCTCGACGGTTTCGTCGTCGGCCAGGATCGCGCCAAGAAAACCATCGCGGTCGCGGTTCACAATCATTACAAGCGTATCCAGCAAGACACCGCGCACCCCTCGTTCGAGGAACACCGGGATGTGGAGATCGAGAAGAGTAATATTTTGCTCATCGGCCCGACCGGGTCCGGCAAGACGCTGCTCGCCCGCACGCTCGCCCGCGAACTCAACGTCCCATTCTGCATCGCCGACGCAACGACGCTGACCGAAGCCGGCTACGTCGGCGAGGACGTCGAGAACATCATTCTCCGGTTGCTGCAAGCGGCCGACTACGACGTGAAACGCGCCGAACTCGGCATCGTCTACATCGACGAGATCGACAAGATCGGACGCAAGAGCGATTCCGCCAGCATCACCCGCGACGTTTCCGGCGAGGGCGTGCAACAGGCGCTGCTAAAGATTCTCGAAGGCACGACCTGCAACGTTCCGCCGCAAGGGGGACGGAAACATCCGCATCAGGAATACATCCAGGTCAATACCGAACACATTCTTTTCATCTGCGGCGGCGCGTTCATCGGCCTTGATAAGATCATCTCGCGCCGCGTCGGCAATCGCACGCTCGGCTTCGGCAAAGAAGAAAACGCCGGTAGTCTCACCGACCGGGCACACGTTGAGCCGGAGGACCTGTTGAAATACGGCATGATCCCAGAGTTCGTCGGCCGGTTGCCGGTCGTCTCCGTGCTCAGCGAGTTGACGGAGTCCGAACTGGTTTCGATTCTTGCTGAGACCAAGAATGCGATGATCAAGCAGTACAGCAAACTTTTCGCGATGGAAGGCGTGAACCTCACCTTTACGAAGGACGCCCTTCACGCGCTCGCGCAAGATGCACAGAAGAAGGGCACCGGGGCGCGCGCCCTCCGCGCGTTGCTCGAGAAGCTGATGCTCGACATGATGTACGAAATCCCCAGCCGCGACGACATCGCCGAGGTCACCATCAACCGCGCCGTCGTCGAAGGCAAACGCGAGCCGCTCATCCGCAAGAAACAATCCAAAGACGCCGCCTAGCGCCAATCAACGGCCAACAAGGCGTTCCACGTCATTAACACGGTTGCCGCAAAGGCGATCAGACCGATCACAAATCCAAGCAGTGCAAAGACGAATCCGCGAACGAGTTGTGGACGTGCCGGATTCCACTCGTTACCGGCCTCAGCGCGCACCTGCCGCGCGCGACGCAGAGCTGTTACCGCGAGTGGAACGCCGAGAATCGGCACCAAGCTCCATGCGCCGTAGCTCTGACAACTCATCGACCTCTCAATGACGCGGATTTTGTTCATGCTCAAACCTCTGTTGCTGCTGCTTGTCGATCCGACGCAACTCCCGGCGAAGCTGCTGAATCGTGTTGCCGTTTACGATGATCAATACGGTCAGCACCGACAGCATCGTCAACACCACCACCAACGCCGAGCCGCGTTCGTTTCTCATGGCACCGCCTTGAAGGTAAACAATGGTCGCACTGGCGGATTCTTTTGCGGACTCGCCAGTTCGACTTCCCAACGCCAGAACGTCACTGTCGCCTCACCCGATCGCATGCTGGACGATTTCACGGCGCGCAGAAACCTGTCGCGTCTCGTGCCTGTCTCGCGCCAGACCGCGCTGTCTACGAACCGGTACACGATCTCACCGGATGATTGTGGAATGACCAGCGTATCGCCTTCGGCGCGGAGCGGCCCGGTCGCGGAGCGCACATCCTTGCGCCAGAGTTCGCCGGCATGAATCGTCCGCAAGATGTCGTCGCTGGTGCGCTGGAGGTCGCGCGAGCCGCGCAGTGCCTTCTCGAAGGCGGGGTATGCCGCGGTGAGAACGACCGTGAACCCGACTATGTACACGAGCATTTCGATCAAAGTAAAGCCGTGCCGATTCATCGTCCCGTCGCCTCCCGCACGATGGGCGTGCATTGCCGGGGATTGTTGGGTCGCCACTCCAAGCGCAGATGCCGGCCGTGCACCGTGAGCGTGAACTTGCCGGGCGGCAGATTGCGCGATGCGCTGGCATGCACGGAGTAATCATGCATGCCTTCGCCGAACGCGTGCCAGTGACCGGCGGCGAGCGCTTCCATTTCGCCGTCCACCAGTTCCATCGCAATCGCACTGACATAGGCCATATGGCACTGATGCTGTTCATCAACGTATGAATACGCCAACGGCAACAGCGCCGCCGTCAGAATCCCGATGGCAACGACCAATTCCATCATGAGCCAACCAGTGTTGTCGTAGGCGCGTCTCACCATAGAACCAACCTCATCACGATGGTTGTCAATACTTGGAAGACGGCGACGGCCAACAAGCCGACGAGCATCCCGTTGAAGATTACGAGCACTGTCGTTCCGATCTGCGACATGGCTTGTTCCTGCTGATAGGCGGCAGCAGCGAGTGCTTCATGCCAGCCGTTAAGTGCGTTCAGAAAACCGGCTTGACTGTGCGACGCGTTTGCGAGTCGCCAGCTAAATTCGCCGGTAAAATCAAACTCCGACACGGCTTTCGGAAGGGGAATGCCCTGCTGCAATCGCTGCACGATCCACGCGCCGGCACGGATGAGTACGCTGTTGGCTGTGCTAGTGTGCTGTCCTTGAAGTGTCTGGTTTTATTTCTTCGAGTTTAGCGCGTGCGCGGACGATCTTTTCAAGGATGGCGGCACCTTCGGCTCGCCACACATAGCGCCGTGGTTCACGATTGCGCTCCGCCAGCCAGCCC
>CAZMKD010000156.1:0-10585 GCA_964566575.1 uncultured Verrucomicrobiota bacterium | reverse complement strand
TGCCTGCGCAACCGCCGCCGCGCCTGCGAACTATTGGCGGTGTCACAGCACCTGTGCCGTTGTAGTGGCGACCTTTGGGTTGGTTGCCCGCTAAATCAACCACTTACGCCGCCGTCCCCCTCCAGTAGCGGAAGTCGGGTTAATGCTGGACATCTCGGACGCCACCATAATAAAATCGCCACCGGCCCCGGCCCGTATTCAGACGGACAGTTACGCTTACCATGATTGAACTTTATCTTCACAAACGATCGCTGGTCAGCATTTTTGAATTACTTGGCAACAAAGAGAACGACATCACCGCCAGCATTGGCTGGGCGCTCTCGCAAAGCCCAAGCTTCCGGGCTGCCTTGGTACGCCGCGTTTTCCCCAAGCTTGCGAGTTCCACCATAGATAGCATCCTGCTTCAGAATTATGGAGACTCCACCGGTATCACTGACGTCGAAATCATCGGTACGGAGATTCACGTTATTATCGAAGCAAAACGCGGATGGAATTTGCCTGGGAAGTATCAACTCGGAAAGTATGCTAAGAAGCTTCGAAAGTCGGAAAGGCGGCATCGTGCTTTGGTGGTAATGGCAGCATGCTCGGATGAATGGGCGCGGCTAAGCGGCCTGCCGGGAATTGTTGATGACTTCAAAGTCGTCTATCTGAGTTGGGAAGTTGTGTTTGACATCTGTTCCCGGGTTTCAGGTTGTACGAACGTGGAGAAACGCCTGCTCACGGATTTGCGTACTTATCTACGGAGGATTGTCAGCATGCAGAATCAGGAATCGAATTGGGTCTATGTAATCGCACTGGGCAACGAAATGAAACCTTGGTGCGGTATGACTTGGCGTGATTATGTGCTGAAGAATCGACTCTTCTTTCAATTGAAGGAAAGCACGGCTCATTGGCCCAAAGAGGACCCGCCGAATTATCTTGGCTTTCGCTACGACGGCAAATTGAGCATTCATCATGTTGAAAAGTACGAGATCGTAACTGCTTTGCGTGGACACATTCCACGGCCACGTCAACATAGGTGGTGGATGGGTGAACCGCATTATTTTTGTAAGCTAGGTCCTCCGATAATTGATCCGCCTCACGAGATAAGGGCGACCAAGAAATTGCGTAATACACGTGTCTGGGTTGCCCTTGATCTGCTTTTGACTTGCAAGACCATTCCAGCGGCACGCAACAAAACCGACAAGCGATTGAACGGATAACCACCAAGGGAGAGGCCGGATACCTGCCCCTCCCTCCTTGTTGACGTAGCGTCGCCCGGTAAGTCAGTTGACCCGGCAAGTGCGCTTCGGCTAAGTGTTGGAGCGTGATCCGCGTTGCCCAGCCGCCGGCCAAACCGTTGCTGATCTTCGATGGCGAGTGCGGGTTTTGCCGGCGATGGATCGAACGCTGGAAGCTCGCGACCGGCGACCGCGTTGACTATCTCACCTTCCAAGACCTCGGAGGGCAGTTTCCGGAGATTTCGCGCGAGCAATTCGAGAAGTCGGTGCAGTTGATCGAGTCGGACGGCGCGGTGTACTCGGGCGCGGAAGCGGTGTTTCGGTCGCTAGGCCGGCAATGGTTGTACCGGTTGCCGGCGGTTGCACCAGTCAGCGAGTGGGCGTACCGGCTGGTGGCGCGGCACCGGCAAGTGTTCTCGGCGATTCCATTTGTAGGAGCGCCCTTCCGGGCGCGACCGGGAGCGGAATCGCGCCCGGAAGGGCGCTCCCACAGTTATGTGCGGGCGCGATCTATCTTTCTGCGATTGCTCGGCGTGATTTACTTGTGCGCGTTTGTGTCGTTGTGGACGCAGATCGACGGGCTGGTCGGCAGTCACGGTGTCGCCCCGGTCGGGGAACTGATGGGCGAGTATGCCCGGGCGAACTTCGATCATAACGGCTACGGTGCGTACTGGCTGATGCCGACGGTGTTTTGGTTCGGCCACAGCGACACGGCGTTGCATCTGGTGTGCGGGATTGGGACGGTGTTGGCGGTGTTGGTGGTGGCCGGGGTGGCGATGATGCCGGCATTGGCGGGGTTGTGGGCGTTGTATCTGTCGCTGTCGGTCGCGTGCGGATTGTTTCTGAACTACCAATGGGACGCGCTGTTGTTGGAGGTCGGCTTTCTCGCGATTTGGTTTGCGCCGGTCGGTTGGTTGCCGCGGTCGCTGGCGCGAACCGAGCCGCCGCGGTTGGTGCTGTGGACGCTGCGGTGGTTGTTGTTTCGGCTGATGTTCGCGTCCGGCGCGGTCAAGCTCGCCAGCGGAGATGGGACGTGGCACGGGCTGACGGCGTTGCGGGTGCACTACGAGACGCAGCCGTTGCCAACGTGGATCGGGTGGTACGCGCATCAGTTGCCGGTGTGGGCGCAGACGGTGTCGTGTGCGGTGATGTTCGGGATCGAACTGGGACTGCCGTGGCTGATGTTCGCGGGACGGCGCGGCCGGCAGGTGGCGTGCGGCGGGTTCGTGTTGTTGATGACGCTAATCTCGCTGAGCGGCAACTACTGCTTTTTCAACCTACTCACGGTCGCGCTCTGCGTGTTGCTTCTGGACGACCGGGCGCTGAGGACGTGTTGTAGTAGCGTCCTTCTCGGACGCGGGGCCGCAGCCAAGCCGCCGGGGACGGCGGCTACTACAACGTCTCGCTGGCGCACTTGGCTGTTCGCGCCGGTCGCTCTGGCGATCTTGATCGCGAGCGTGCCGCTGGTGTTCCGCTCGTGCAACCTGCGCGTGCATTGGCCGCGGCCGATCTTGCGGGCATTCTATCAACTGCATCAGAACCTGGGCGTGTTCCGCAGCGTCAACAGCTACGGGCTGTTTGCGGTCATGACAACGTCGCGGCTGGAGATCGTCATCGAAGGCAGCGAGGATGGCTTCGACTGGAGAGCGTACGAGTTTAAGTACAAGCCCGGCGATCTCGCGCGCCGGCCGCAGTTCTGTTGGCCGCATCAGCCGCGCGTGGACTGGCAGATGTGGTTCGCCGCACTGGGTGATTGCCGTGGTAATCCGTGGTTCATCAACTTCTGCACGCGGCTGCTGCAGAACGAACCGGCCGTCACGTGCCTGCTCGCTCACAATCCCTTTCCCGACCGGCCGCCGCGCTACGTTCGGGCGCTGGCGTATGATTACCGGTTCACAAACTCCGCGCAGCGACGAGCGACCGGCCATTGGTGGCGGCGGGAATTGAAGGGGCTCTACTGCCCGATCTTGTCCGTCAAGAACTCCAGCGCCTTCTGATAGCTGCGTCGCTGCAGGAAATGCCGGAGCCGCTCGGGCGCATCCGGACCGAGACGCGATTCCAGTTCCAACACGCGATTCAACGCCGTGCCGATCTTGCCGGTGTCGCGCGTGGCACTCGCCGTCATGAACGCTGTCAACGCGTCGCGCAGTTCACTTGCGGATGGATTCGACATGTTTGCCGCGAATCTGTTTTGAGTGGAAATCCCACAACAGCCAGTCGTCGTCGGGGACGAATCTCTTGAGTTTGGTGTCCCACTTTTTGGGCAGCTTGTGATTTAGTTTTTCGAGGAACGGCAGGAGCGGGCGCTTCGGACGGAATCGTTTCTCGTGCGCGTCGAGCGGGATGTCCACGTGCCAGCCGAATTTCTTCCGGTACGGCGCGAAGCCGAAGCCATCGAAGAAGTTGTCGCCGCCCACGAGGGGGATGTACCAGAGACTTGGAATGGCGCGTGGGTTTTCTTTAATGGGAATCTCGCGCTCCAATCGCGCCAGCAGTGCCGCGCCGTCGGCATCGCCTTTCAAATGGTCGCGCAATTTGTGCAATGTCGGAAACGTGACCTGCGGGCTGACGAACAAGACCGGCTTGTGTTGGAGCGTGGCCGTGATGATTTCGTGTGGCGTGCCGACGCTGTAGATGTTGGTTGGGCAATACGAAATCGCGAAGTCGCTCGTGTCCACCATCCGCAAGTCGATGTGCATCGTTTCCCAAAACTGCTTCGAACACCATGACCGGGCTTGCGCGCCTTTCGCGCCGCCGGCATACGTCCAATGGTCCTTGATCCTGTCGCCGCTCTTGACGTCCTCACGGCCATACTCGTGCAAGCCGCGCACGTCCGGTTTGAACCACGGGTCAAAGACGGTGACGCCAACCTTCTGAAGAAACTGGCTGACCCGATTGCGCCAGCCGTATTTCTTCTCGTCCGAGCGTGAAGCAACGAAATCCATTGGCCCGGACAGATAGACGCGTGCGCCCTGTAGAAGTCCTGATTTCTTCGCCATCGCGGCCCCGATGCTACGCGGTGCCGGCAATCACCTCAAGCGAAACTTCCGGTACCGGCGGATCAGCGCGTTGGTTGAGCTGTCGTGTCTGAGTTCTGGCTCCGATGCGCTTTCGAGTTCCGGCGTGATCCGGTTGGCCAACACTTTGCCGAGCTCGACGCCCCATTGGTCGAAGGAATCGAGATTCCAGATGACGCCTTGGGTGAAGACGATGTGTTCGTAGAGCGCGACAAGTTTGCCGAGCGTCTCCGGTGTGAGCCGATCAGCCAACAGTGTGTTGGATGGTCGGTTGCCTTCGAAAACCCGGTGTGGCTGCTCCGCCGTTTGACCGAACGCGAGCGCCTCGGTCTGCGCAATGAGGTTCGAAATCAGTAGGTCGTGATGCCGGCCCATCGGATTCAACGTGTGGCAGAACCCGATGAAGTCGCACGGGATGAGTCGCGTGCCCTGGTGGATAAGCTGGTAGAACGAGTGCTGGCCGTTGGTGCCGGGTTCGCCCCAGAAGATCGCGCCGGTCTGGTAATCCACACGGGTGCCGTCGAGTGCGACGTATTTGCCGTTGCTCTCCATCGCAAGCTGCTGGAGATACGCTGGGAAGCGTTTGAGGTATTGATCATACGGCAAGACTGCGACTGTCTCTGCGCCGAGGAAGTTCGTGTTCCAAATGCCGAGTAAGCCCATCAACGCCGGCAAGTTCTTCTCGAATGGCGCGGTGCGGAAATGCTCGTCCATCGCATGAAACCCGGCCAGCAGCGCGCGAAAATTGTCCGGCCCAATCGCGATCATCGTCGAAAGTCCGATTGCCGATCCCATCGAATACCGGCCGCCGACCCAGTCCCAGAAGCCAAACATGTTCGCCGTATCGATGCCGAACTTGCTGACTTCCTTCGCATTCGTGGAAATCGCCACGAAGTGTTTGCTCACCGCCCGCTCGTTACCCAACCATTGCCGGGCTGAGTGCGCGTTGGTCATCGTCTCCTGCGTCGTGAACGTCTTCGACGCCACGATGAACAATGTCTCGTCTGGCGCGAGGTCATGCGTCGCTTCGGCGAAGTCGGTGCCGTCCACGTTCGAGATGAAGCGGAAATTCAAATCGCGTTGGCTGTAGTGCCGCAGTGCCTCATACGCCATGACCGGCCCAAGATCCGAACCGCCGATGCCAATGTTGACGATGTTCTTGATGCGTTTGCCGGTATGCCCCCTCCACGCGCCGCTGCGGACGCGGTTGGCGAAGTCAGCCATCCGGTCGAGCACCTCGTGGACGTCCGGCACGACATTCTTGCCGTCGACGAGAATCGTCGCGTCTTTCGGCGCGCGCAACGCCGTGTGCAAGACGGCGCGGTTCTCGGTCACGTTGATCTTCTCGCCACGAAACATCGCTTCTGTCCGCTCGCGCAGCCGGCAGTCCTCGGCCAGTTTCACCAACAACCGGATCGTCTCCTCAGTCACGCGGTTCTTGGAGTAATCAAGATACAGCCCACCGAAATCGACCGCGAATCGCTCACCGCGCTTCGCGTCATCCGTAAAGAGTTGCCGAAGATGGAGGTCTTTGATTTTCTGGTAATGCGCCGTCAGTGCTTGCCAAGCGGGCCGTCGTGTCAGATGAATCGTCGCCATGGGAAACGTTCTACCGACAAATCCTCTTGGAGAAAAGCTTAACCGCACGCTAAGCTGTGTCTGTTGTTTACATATCTGACCGGACCAGTCACTATCCGACTACCTGCGGTAAAACCAATCATTCCGCCGGTCAGATAATCCGCAGACGAAAGGCAGATCAGTTATGGGCGATAAATCCCCGAAAGCCGTTCACAAGCAGTCGTCACAGAAGCAGTTCAAGGCCGACCAATCCAGACAGCAGAAGCAGCAGGCCGTGTTCGCGAAACAATCGGCTGGCAAAAAGAAGTAGCCTCCGCCGCACGCCGATCGCGCGCACACGACAGCGGTGTATCAGTTGCGTCCAAATACACCATGTACGCTTCTCGTCGAACTCGGCTTACCGGCGCCACCGCGATTTGAACTTGTGTCCGACTTGGCCGCCGTGTCGAGGTTTGGGGGCGGCGTGTGCTTCAGAGTGTCCCTGCTGCCGGGGACGATGTTCGCGCTCTTCCCGGTGTGCGCCCGGTGGCGCGGCGATGTGATAGTCGAAGCCTTCCGCTCGTTTACGGACGATGCCGCGGCCGATGAACCGCTCCAGCGCCCGCAACGCGCCGTAGTCGGCGCCGGTAACAAAGCTGATCGCATCGCCCACCGCATGCGCCCGACCGGTGCGGCCAATGCGATGGACGTAATCCTCGGAGTGCATCGGAAAGTCGTAATTCACCACGTGCGAAATCCCGTCCACGTCGATGCCGCGGGCGGCGATATCCGTCGCCACGAGCACACGAACGGCGCCGGACTTGAAATCCTTCAAGGCGCGCAAGCGCTGGCTTTGCGAGCGATTCGAGTGGATCGTCGCTGTCTTGATCCCTTTGTGCTCCAGGCTGTCCGCCAGGCGGCCGGCGCTGTGTTTCATGCGGACGAAGACGAGCACCATGTTGAGATGGGCTTCCTTCAGAAGATGCACAAGCAACGCCGACTTCAGATGTTTCGGCACTTCATAGACGAGTTGCGTGACGGTCTCGGCGGGATTCGCGCGGCGGCCAATCTGGACAATCTTCGGCGCATGCTGGAATTCCCGCGTCACCTGTTCAATCTCGGGCGACAGCGACGCCGAGAACAGCATGGTCTGGCGTTTTACCGGCATCGCCCTCACGATCCGCCGGATGTCCGGTAAGAACCCCATGTCGAGCATCCGGTCGGCTTCATCCAAAACGAGAAACTGTAATCCCGAAAAATCCCCACACCGTCGCCCCATCAAATCGAGCAACCGCCCGGGCGTGGCGACGACGATGTCCACGCTGGTATGCAGCGCTTGAATTTGCGGGCGTTCGCTCACGCCACCATAAACCGTCGCCATGCGCAGCGGCAGATGCCGTCCGTAAGCGCGCACGTTCTCCTCAATCTGGACGACCAATTCCCGGGTCGGGGCTAAAACCAACACACGGATGCCGCGTTTCTGGCCGGCGCCGATCAACCCGGCCAGTTTGCACAGAATCGGCAGCGTAAACGCCGCCGTCTTGCCTGTCCCAGTCTGCGCAATGCCGATGAGGTCGTGCCCCGCGAGAATCAACGGGATGGCCGCCGACTGGATCGGAGTCGGTTCCGTGTAACCGGCTTCGTTCACCGCTTTCAATACATTGGCATCAAGTCCCAGAGCGCGAAATGGCATGGCGGATTATTGTGGAGGAAACGCCGCGCAATAACACGCTTTAATGCAAGGAAACTGCCGCCGCTTCGCAAGCATCAACGACCTGCCCATCACAGAAGCCGAACGCTAGTTTCGCTGGGAACGGAAGAATTGATTGGAACTAGGCAATCGCACCTTGTGAAATTTCAGCCACCGGTTATTCTGCGTGTGGCGGTTCAAAATGATGCAGGTGGCACTCTTAGTGGCGTGATCGTCAAAGGAGAATCGAATCCATGCGTGAAATAGTAGAAGGAATCTTCACTTGGGGCGAAGCGTATCCCGACGTGCCTTGGGACCTGAACGGATACGCGATCCAGCTGGATGGCGGAGCCATTCTGGTAGACCCGCCAACGCCCACGGCAGCCGACTGGTCGAAACTCGATGCCTTGCAGCCGATCCAGAAGATCATTGTGACCAATCGCGATCATGTCCGGGAGGCGCAGCAGTTTCGTGAACGCTACCGGTCTCCGGTTGTGGCGGGCGCCAACGAGATTGGCGGATTCGCCGGGCTGGAGGTTGAGGAAACAGTCAAGGATGGCGACGTCTTGCCCGGTGGATTGCGGGTGATTCATCTACCCGGCAAATCACCCGGAGAAATTGGTCTGTACTTCGAGCCCTCGGGGAACAACATTTCCAAAGAAGTCGGTGGCATCGTGCTCTTGGGAGACGCGCTCATCGGTCATCCGGCAGGCCACTTGCGGTTCGTTCCCGAACACAAACTCGACAACCCGGCGCAACTGAAAGAGTCCTTACGAAAGCTGCTGGCCTTGGAGTTTGAAGTCCTGCTGCTCTGCGACGGCCATTCTGTACTCAAAGGTGCCCGCCAGACAGTTGAACAATTTCTCTCGGCGCAGTAACGGGCGTTACACCGCGCCCGGCGGTCGCGCCCTACCGATATGAAGGCTTTCATCACCACCAAGGCTCCCATCTTCGCCAAGGCTACGACGGACAAGACAGCGGCCGGGGACACCGGTCAGAAAACAGCCGTGATCGGGGTCAACTGGGGCTTCACTTCTTGAAACTGGCGCGGTCGTCGCCGGCTGGTCAAACCATCGCTTGCGATGGCGCGCGGGCGTAGTTACAGTCTGGCCAACTTCGATAGGAGAATCAGCATGAACGAACCTCAATGGCACCGCCTCGGTCGCGTGGACGATTTGAAAGCCAAACCCCTCCAGCAAATCCAAGCCGGCAAAGTCGTCCTCGCTCTCTCCTACCGGGACGGCGAGTTCGGCGCGATCTCCGGCCTCTGCAATCATGTCGGCGGTCCGCTCGGCGACGGCCACGTGAACGCCGAGGGTTACGTCGTCTGCCCGTGGCACCACTGGCATTTCCACCGGCTCACCGGCCAAGCCCGCCCCGGCATCCCCGCCGCCGCGCCCCGGTACGACCTGAAAATCGAAAACGGCGACCTCCTCGTAAACCTCGTTGCCGCCACCAAACGCATCAACGCACCGCATCCCGCTCATCCGCTCACTCGTCCTCTCAAGCGCGAACCGGGGCCGATCCGCGTCGTCGGCATCTCCACCGCTGCGATGAACCGGGATTTCCCGCGCTATTCCACCTCCGAGGCGCTCCTGCAAACCGCCCTCGACCACGCCGCCGCCGCCGGCCACCAAAGTAAACTTATCCGACTCAACGATCTCAACTTCCGCGCCTGCGAAGGTTACTACTCCGTCAGCGCCGACGCCTGCACCTGGCCTTGCACCATTACGCAGATGGACGACACCGACCAACTCACGCCCGTCTATGACGCCCTGGTGTTCTGGGCTGACGTCGTGCTCATCTCCACCTCCATCCGCTGGGGCGCACCGGCCGCGCTCTACTCCAAGATGATCGAGCGCATGAACTGTATCCAAAACCAGGTCACGATTCGCGACCGGGTCATGATCCGGAACAAAGTCGCCAGCTTCATCATCACCGGCGGCCAGGACAACGTCCAAGCCGTCGCCGGCCAGATGATGGTATTCTTCGGCGAGCTTGGTTTAATTTTCCCTCAATTCCCCTTCATCGCCCACAGCCGCGGCTGGACTGCCGAAAACATGGAAGAAAATGTCGCCCACGTCCAAGCGAGCAAAGAATTGCACGACGGCGCCCGCGCTCTGACTGACCGGTGTGTGACAATGGCCGCCGATTTGGTCGCCGCCGGCGAAGGTCCCGGCCAGATCGAACGCGGCGGCCGCAAAGCCCATCCCGCGCCTTGATTATGGAACTTGTGATGAGATTGGTGACCATTAAACTCAAACCATGAATCCAACCGCCATCACCAACGCCGCAGGCCGCGTCTTTTCGGTTGTCGGCGACCGCAACCATATCTTGGTCACGGGCGAGGAAAGCGGCGGCGCATTTGCCATGATTGAAATTCTCGTCCCGCCCCAGCACGGACCGCCGCCACATGTGCATCACCAGGAAGACGAGGTGTTTTACGTCCTCGAAGGCGAATTTACTTTCACCGTTGCCGGTCAGACGATTCACGCCACGACCGGCCAGACGCTCTACGGCAAGCGGGACGTACCGCACCAGTTCAAGAATGCCGGCAACAAGGCGGGGCGCATGTTGGTGGTCGTCGCGCCGTCGGGCTTGGAAAAGTTCTTCGCTGAAATCGGCACACCGCTCGCCTCGCCGCAGGCCGCGCCCGTCGAATCGACTCCCGCCGACTTTGCACGCCTGTTGGCCGCTGCGCCGCGGTACGGCCTGGAGATCGTCGCTCCCACACATCCCTAAAATGAAGTCCACCGGACTCGTAGCGTCGAGCAAAACCTTCCGTCGTCTCTTAGGAGCGACATTCTTGTCGCGACCGTCGGGGCAGGAATGCCCCTCCTACTCAGGCTTTCTGGTAAATCTCCGTGCCGGCGCGCTTGAATTCCTCGCTCTTCGCCGTCATCCCCTCTTCGGCGTTCTTGCGGGCGTCTTCGGTAATCTTCATCGAGCAGAAGTGTGGGCCGCCAGATATCTTGGAACATTTACTGACGAAATCGCCAGTGGAGGCCGGCGCCGTTGGCCTGCGCGAGCACCGATGCCGTTGTATAGGCGCTTGCATGTCCGTCGGCGAAAATGAGAATAACCGTGCCTGCGTGGCGCGC
>CAZMKD010000155.1:0-6491 GCA_964566575.1 uncultured Verrucomicrobiota bacterium | reverse complement strand
TCAACACCGTGACCGGCTCGGTCAGCGTGACGGTCAACGTAGCGCTGCAAGCCAACAACGACTTCTACACGGTCGCGGAAGATGACACACTTGAGGTTCCAGTGTCGGGCGT
This sequence comes from uncultured Verrucomicrobiota bacterium, assembly GCA_964566575.1. Classification (GTDB taxonomy): domain Bacteria; phylum Verrucomicrobiota; class Verrucomicrobiia; order Palsa-1439; family Palsa-1439; genus CAZMKD01. The sequence goes on along the minus strand of CAZMKD010000155.1, from coordinate 6,379 downwards.
CTTGAGCAACGACGTCGGCAGTTCGTTGTCCGCGATCAAGGTCACCGACCCCGCTCACGGCCAACTGCTCGCGTTCTCGGGCAACGGCTCGTTCACGTACTTGCCGGACGACAACTTCAACGGCACCGACTCGTTCACCTACAAGGTCAACGACGGCTCGCTCGATTCCGGCATTGCCACCGTCACGATCGACGTAACTGCCGTAGACGGCGCCGGGGATATTGATCTGTATGCCAAGACCGCGGCGTTCAACGTCAACTGGGCCAAGACGAACCGCGACCGGTTCCGGATCAAGGGTAAAGTCAACCCGCGCGGCGCCAACGTGGATCTAACCGGTGCGACGATGCAAATCAGCATCAACGGGACGAACATCTTCGCCCCGGTCACAATGGACAGCTCGGGCGTTGGGATTGCGACGGTTGGCGCGACCAAGATCAAAGCCAAGCTCAGCAGCGTCACCGGCAAGTACAGCTTCGGCATCAGTGGCGTGAACCTGCGCGACGCGATCGGTCTGCCCAACGTCACCGGCACGGGCCGGACGCCGCTCGACGTCACCCTCATCATCAGCATCGCCAATTTGGAGGTCACACCCATCAGCGGTGTGTTCGATACACCGTACAAGACGACGCAGGGCAAGGCGAGCAAGGGCCGGTTCGTGTTCAAGTCATACCGGACGTTGACCGGCGTGTTCAACTGGAATAGGACCAAGGCGACGCAATTGAAGGACGGCACGTTCAAAGTTGCCGCCAAGGGCGTCATCGAAAACGAAGGCGGCACCCCCGTCACCCCAACCGGGACTATTCGCATCACCATCGGCGGCGATGTGTTCACCTTGCCAGCCGGCAACGTGAAGTTCGCGTTGATCGGCCTCAAGCACGTCTTTAAGTTCAGTGCGACCGAGATGGCCGCGACGGGTCTGCCTGCCGCCGGCAATGGAGCACCCACGATCCACGAGCTGCCGATTATGTTCGCGGTCCCGGTCGCCGGTGGTACCAACATCTTCGAGACGATCATCGAGCTTAAACGGCCCGTCGGCACCTCGAAGAAGTGGAAGCGCTAGAAAACTAAAACCAACAAACAGGGGCGGGTCTGAGACCCGCCCCTATCTTTTTGCCGGTTAATCTTTCGCTACGCCAATCACACCACACGCCACACGCGCGCCGGCGTTGCCGGTCGGCTGCGTCTTCAGATCATCGGCTTTCTCGTGGACGATCACGCTGCGGCCGAGAATCGAGCGTTCGCCACCGAGCTTGAGATGTTTGTCAACGCGTTCGGAATGGGCTTTGCCGGAAGTGTCGGCGGTGAGGTTGCCGAGGTCGCCGTTGTGACGCTTCTCCGCATCGGGACCGGCGTGTTCATGGCCGCCCGGATTGTAGTGACCGCCGGCGGCTTTCGCCTCGGCATCGCTGCAATCGCCAAACTCGTGGATGTGGAAACCGTGCTCACCGGGCGTGAGTCCTTCCAAATCCGCCACGACCCGGACGCCATCGTCCGTCTTCGTGAATGTAACTGTGCCGGTGACAGTATTGCCTTTGGTCGGTCGGACGAGGGCTATAGCCTTGTTGACTTCCGCCGCATACAAAGTCGCGGCACCCAGAACAACCGCCACAACTGACAAGCCTAAGACCGCTCTGCAAACTCTGGTTTTCATGCTGTTCCTCCAAACGGTTGGATGATTTTGCCACCTCCAGCCTAGCATGAGCGGGTCGCTGACTCAAACTCTGAGTTCCGCCGAGCGGATCGCCAAATCTTCAGCACCAAAAAACCCTGACGAACTGAACACATTGAACACCGCATGTTCAGCAGACTGAACACAGGACAGCGTCGGGTCTCGGTCGGTCATCCGCGCCACACACCGGTAAACGCCTGCACCGCTACTGGTTGTGAAGCCAAGAAAAATAAGGCGTGCAAACCGGCATGCCGACAGCTAACATGGCTGCTGCGAGGTTGTGTCTTCAACGAGAATGACTGGGTGATGCCCTCACGGGTGTCGAAAGGCAAAGGGAGAAGTATTATGCGTATCAGGGCAAGGCACGTTAGACGCGTTTGGAAGTGGATTGAGAGTTTCGTCAGTCTCTTGATGTCGGTGGCGATGGTTATCTTACCGATCAATTTCTCGTTCCTGACCACCACCGCCCGGGCGTCCAGCTCCGAGCGAATCATTCCGGTTAATTCAATGGTCGTGGCCCGTGAAGGTCATACCGCCACCGTATTAACAAATGGGTGGGTGCTCATCGCAGGCGGCATGGACAGCAACAACACTGTTCTGGCTTCCGTTGAGATTTTTGAGCCCACAACGAATGCGTTTCGCGCTGTCGCATCGATGAGCATCGCTCGTGTCGGCCATACAGCGACTAGGTTGCTCGACGGACGAGTGCTGCTCGCCGGCGGCGACGCATCCGGCACGGCGGAAATCTTTGATCCAACCGCTGAAACGTTCATTGATCTGCTAACTCTCATGGCCACAGCCCGCAGCGGACACTCGGCCACGAGGATGCTCGACGGTCGTGTGCTCATCGCGGGTGGCGATGCCGCGGGCACGGCGGAACTATTCGACCCGGTCACCGAGACGTTCACACCCGTGGGCGCGATGGCCGAAGCGCGCTCAGGCCATTCGGCCAGCCTGTTTGCCGACAACAGCGTGTTTCTGGCGGGCGGCGGCACCGATTCGGCCGAGTTCTTTGATACCAACACATTGTCGTTCACGCTCTCGCCGAATCAGATGACCGCCACGCGCATTGGGCAGACCGCCATTGACACTGAGGACGGAAAGCTCCTGCTGTTCGGTGGCGACGCGGGCAACACCGTGGAACGATTTGATCCCCTGACCGAATCATTCAGCCTGGCAACGAACCTGCCTTCGACCAGCGCCTCCGCGCTGCTGCTCGCCAACGAAAAGATTCTGGTGCTCGGCACTGATCTGGCGGGCGTGTACGCGCCCTCCAGCGACCAACTGCTGCCCTTGACCGACACCGCGCTGTTGCAGCGCAGCGGTCACACCGCCACGGAACTACCCGCCAACAAAACCATCCTCGTCGCGGGCGGCGTCAACAGCAGCAATGAATTTGTCGGCGCGGCGGTCTTGTTCAATCCCGCGCACATAACGACCGACCGGGACGATTACCCGCCGTTTTCATTTGTGGACATTACCGGGACAGGATTCCTGCCGGGCGAGACCGTGAGCAACCAAGTCGTGCAGGTCGAAGGTCCCGACGCCGGAACAGCCTACGACCCTTGGGCGGCCGTGGCGGATGCCAACGGCGACTTTGCCACGAGTTGGCTAGTATTCACCGAAGATCTCGCCGGCACAACACTCGAACTGACGTCCATCGGGCAATCCTCGGGGCTGAAGGCGCAGACGAGATTTACAGACGCCGTCTCGCTTGACACGGTTACACTTGGTCGCACATCAACCAATGTGTGTACCGGATCTTCGGTAGCGGTTACAGTCGCTGTGGCTTTCAAAGGGGGCGGCGGCACTGCAAGCGCGACTTTGAGCGCCACTAACTTGCCAAGCGGCGTGACTGCAAGCTTCTCACCGTCATCGGTAACTTCGTCAGGGACGAACGTAAACTCTATCCTAACGTTGTCTGCTTCTGCCATTGCCCCTGCGGTCACTAGCAACATTACCGTGAAGGCAACCAACAGCACGGACAGCGCCTCCGCCACCCTCACTTTAGCGGTCCAGACGACACCTTCGGTTACCAGCAACCCCACCAACTTGACAGTGTGCGCGGGGAGCACGGCCAGTTTCTCTGCCGCCGCCAGCGGCTCACCCTCGGTACAGTGGCAGGCCAACCATAGCGGCACCTTCACGAACATCCCCGGCGCAACCAGCACCACGCTGAGTTTCACCGCCAGCGCGTCGCAGAACAGCGACCAGTATCAAGCAGTGTTCAGCAACGCCTGCGGCACCGCCAGCTCCAGCGCGGCAACTTTGCAGGTCAACCCGAGGCCGACGGCGACGGTCAGCGGCAGCACGACGGTTTGCTCGAACCAATCGGCCACGGTCACGGCGACGCTGGCCGGCACCAGCCCGTGGAACGTCACGTGGTCAGACGGTTTCACGACCAACGGTGTTACGACGGCCACCTACAATCGCACGGTCAGCCCGTCTTCGACGACCACCTACACGGTCACGGCGGTCTCGGATGCCAATTGCAGCGGAGGCACCTTGTCGGGCAGCGCCATCGTGACGGTCAACACGAGGCCGACGGTAACGGTCAGCGGCAGCACGACGATTTGCTCGAACCAACCGGCCACGGTCACGGCGACGCTGACCGGCACCAGCCCGTGGAACGTCACGTGGTCAGACGGCTTCACGACCAACGGTGTTACGACGCCCACTTACAATCGCACGGTCAGCCCGTCTTCGACGACCACCTACACGGTCACGGCGGTCTCGGATGCCAATTGCAGCGGAGGCACCTTGTCGGGCAGCGCGACGGTGACGGTCAATACGTCGCCGAGCGTGACCACCAACCCGACCAATTTGACCGTGTGCGCAACCACCAGCGTGACGTTCAAGGCGGCTGCCAGCGGCAGTCCGGCCTCGACCGTGCAGTGGCAGGCCAGCCATACCGGCACCTTCACCAATATTCCCGGCGCAACCAGCACCAACCTAAGCTTCGCCGCCACCGCCTCGCAAAGCAACGACCAGTTCCAAGCCGTCTTCTCCAATACCTGCGGCAGCACAACCTCGACAGTTGCCACACTGACGGTCAATCCTATACCTTCGGTCGTTGCCGGGAACAACGGACCGATCTGTGCCGGCCAAACCTTGCAGCTCACCGCTTCGACGATGGCGGGAGGCACATACAGTTGGACCGGGCCGAACAGCTTTACTTCTTCCCAGCAAAACCCATCCATCACCAACGCAACGGCGGCCGCCTCGGGAACATATACCGTAACGGTGACCGTCAACGGCTGCACCTCTGAGCAGGCCACCACGGCTGCCACGGTCACGGATGACACGAACAACGGCAAGGCCGAGCTTCAAGGCCAAGACTTCGCCAGCACCAACTGGATATCAGGCAACTTGATGGGCTGGAATGAACTCGATCTTATCCCTGCGCGTGTTTACCTAACCGACGGTCCATTCAGTTGCAAGCTCATCCGGGTTGATTTTGACCACACGAAGACGCCGGGAAGTTCGACTTACCCTGGCATACAAGATCTGCTCAATTTCACGAATTCGGCAAACGTGGTGATAGCGTCTGGGCCGACGCTGTCAACGCCAGCGGGAGACGTGTGGAGCTACACGTTCAGGGTTAACTTGACGAATACAAGCCCCGGCTATGTCGAATTCCGGGCACGCCTGTCCGCAGGGGCGAATAACTTCACAGGAAGCTCGCTTGCTATGGGCGGATCCCCGTCGCTCGGAAACTTGCAGATTGCCAAGCCTACGCCTCTCGGCACAAATGACCTAGCGCTCGTAAAGAGTGGCCCCGCGTCCGCCAATACCAACCAGACGATCACCTACACTCTGACCTATACGAACAAGATAAACCATGCGGGAACCGGAGTTCAACTTACTGACGTGTTACCCAGCGCGGTCACATTCGTTAGCTGTTCGGGCGGCTGCACTTTGACAGGCAACACGATCACCTGGAATCTGCCGGACCTCCCCGCCGGCACAAGTGGCACACAGAGTTACCAAGTGACTGTAAGCGAGTCGGCCACCATCGGCAGCACCTTCATGAACTCCGCATCAATCTTCTGCGCACAGCATGACGCAAATCTCAGTGACAACAATGCGAAGGTCACTACGACAGTTACCTCTGCTTGCATTCCGCCATCCATCGCTTCGAGTCCTTCAAGCGTGATAGTTTGTGCAGATGAGCCGGTAACTTTCACCGTTGCAGCAAACGGGTCGTCACCGCTTTCGTACCAGTGGCGAACAAACGGTGTAGCCCTTGCGAATGGGGGCAACATTTCAGGCGCGACTTCTGCGACTTTGACGATCTATCCAGTGACCGCTGCGAATGCCGGCTCTTACGACGTGATCGTGATAAACTCGTGTGGTTCAGCCACGTCTCAGGTGGCAACTTTGACCTTCAGGTCCCCGCCGGGTATCACTTGTCCATCGGATATCGAAGTTCCTAACGCTCCGGGCTTCTGCTCCTCAAATGTTTCGTTCTCGGTAACCGCCACAGGAACTCCAGATCCGACTGTGACTTGCATCCCGGCATCGGGAACGGCATTCCTCGTCGGCACCAACACGGTGACCTGCACCGCGTCGAACGGTTGCGGCACGAGCACTTGCACCTTCAAGGTCATCGTGGTCGACAACCAGAAGCCGTCGATCAGTTGTCCGATCGAGGTGACGGTCAACGCCGATGCGGGTCTGTGCAGCGCCAGCGGCGTGGCGCTGGGCGTG
>CAZMKD010000154.1:0-7463 GCA_964566575.1 uncultured Verrucomicrobiota bacterium | reverse complement strand
CTGGAATGCCGGCATCACCGCTATGTAGTTCGGCTTGATGTTGGTGCTCACACCACCAGGGCCAGTCACCACCAACGTGACGTCATAGGTGCCGGCGGCATAACTGTGAACCACGTTCGTCGCCGCCCCGGTAATGAGCGTACCGCCGTCACCAAAATTCCAAGACGAACTCGTAAATGGTCCAGTCGACGTGTTTGTGAACGTCACCGACAACGGTTCGACACCATTGGTCGGGGCAGCCGTGAAATTCGCCGTTGGCGGAGCCGACACGACAGTGATGGTGACAGCGGCACTGGTGCTGACTCCACCCACACCGGCCACGATCAACTTTGCCAGCCAAGTGCCGGCCGCATAACTGTGAACCACATTGGTCGCAGCCACGGCATTGAACGTACCGCCGTCACCAAAGCTCCAGAATGAATTGGTGAATGATCCAGTGGACGTATTCGTAAACGTCACCGACAGGGGCGCCAGACCATTCGTCGGGCTTGCATTGAAACTCGCCGTGGGCGGCGGCGGGAGCACCGTCAACATGGCGACGCTGCTGGTGACGACGCTGGTGACGGTGCCGACGAAATCGGTGACAACCACCGAGTAATTGCCGGCATTGGTGAGTTGGACATTGGAGACGGAGAGCGTGGCGCTGTTGCTGCCGATGGGTGTGCCGTTAAACTTCCAGAAATACCTCAACGGCGGGTTGCCGGCCGCGCCCACGGTGAAGGTCACATTGCTGCCGACCGGGACGACCTGGCTGGCGGGCTGGTTGGTGATACTCGGTGCGTGAAACAAGGTCAGAGCGTAAAACGAAACCCGCGCGCCCGCGTTGGTGCCCGGGTTCGAGCATGACGGCTCCTGATTATAGTCTCCGGCTTTGAAATACTGCGTTGCATTCGTAAAAGCCGGGTCGTACTGGAAAATGTTGAGCGAATTGGTCTTATTGTTCATCGCAATCGTGATCACGCCGTTCACAACTTTGATTTGGTACGTAATCAGGTTGCTCAACCCCACGGTCCCGTAGTTGGTGAATTTGAAGTCGCTGCAGTTGGAGCAGGTTGCGTTGGTCTTGATGTTCGCGGAGAGCGTGCCGTTATTATTGTAGTAAATCTTCACCGTGGGCAGCGCGGCGCCGCTGTGGCCGTGGATTTGTCCGATAATGACTTGCTTGTTGGGGTTGGCCACCTGCAACACTTTGCACTGCGCATCCAGAATATGTGTGCCGTAGGGGATCCAGTTGAAACCAGCGGTGCCAGAACCGCTGGGCTGGATCAACTCGCGCAATTCGGAGCGCGGATTGTCCGAGCCACTCGTCGTCGCGCCGTTGACCGGCGCCCAGAACACCATCGCGCCATCTACGTCGGTGTAGAAATAGGCGTTGTTAGTGCCTGCCTCCAGTTGGGCTGGAGTGAACTCATCCACGCCGAGATTGGTACAGGTGAGGGCGCCGCCGTCGGTTGGCAGTTGCAGCTTCCAATGACTCAGATCAAAGTTGCCTCCCGGCGGCAGGCCGGGGTCGAGCGCCCAAGCCGTCGTGCCGGCGAGGCAGAGCGTCGTCCAGAGCACCAAGCGCGCGCATCGGCTGTATTGTCTAGTCATCACAAGTCAATGCAATATCGCACGGTTTGTGTAGCCGACAAACTCCTTGATTCACTTCGGCAGATGCGGTCAAGCCTGCCGTGACAAGTGCGAGCGTCTTGACTCGTTTCAGATGCATAATTACCTTGCCGACAGGGACCCTGCCAGCGGTCTGCGGCTCGTTACGGCACCAACACGCGCACGCGGTAGTACCGGGCCGGCCGGTTGGTCGCAGCGCCGGAAATCGTGTGAGTCACGTTCGAGCCGAGGCCGGTGCCGCCACTGAGGGCGTTGGTCAGACCGGTGCTGCTGAAGTTGTTCGTGTAGCTGCCGCTCGGCGGTGTGCCCGGCGTGAACTCCAGCACGTTGGTCCGCGATGCGGGGCCACCGCTGTACGTCGAGTCGCCGCTGGCGCCCAGATACGTAATGACCTGATTGGTGCCGCCACCCGAACTCCCGATGCTGGTGATCCGGGCGAACGCCGCAGCGTTGGTCGGATTGAAGCCGGTCAGGAACTCGTTCGTATTGCTGACCCCATCCCCGTCCGGATCGGCGGTGCCCAAAGCATTTCCACCACTGAGGCCATAATGCGTCGCCCAACTACCATAGGGATCCGTCACCACAGCGCTCACCACCAGCAAGACCTGGGCATTCGGCACATCATTGGACACCACGGCGGTGAATCCAGCAGGCAACGAGCTCACAGTCAATGTACCCGACGGAGCCGTCACCGTGTTCGTGTGAGTGAACAAAACGTACGTCGTTGCGGTGAACCCGCCCGAATTCGCCACGTTGAGCGTGTTGGTGCCCAATGCCAGCTCGCCGTTGACCGTCACCGAATCGCTGTTGGTGCCTAGGTCGTAATTCAGCACGGCCGAAGAACCTCCGAACGAAAGGCTATTGCTCGTGAAGATCGAGCCAACCGAAAAGCCGGGCGCGAATGTGCCAAGCACTTTTATAGTGCCGGTCAGCGTGCCACTGCCGCGCAGAAAGGCGCCGTTGGTGACCACCAGATCCGGACTGCCGCCGGTTCTGAACCGGTGAAAGCCGGTGCCGCTTGGGGACATGTCGTAGTACGCAGGGCTGGTGCCATCGCCCACGACAAATTCGGTGTCGTTATTGACATTGGATTCGATCGTCATGCCGCCGGTGCTGAGTGTGCCGGATGCGAAAATGATCGAGTTTGTCGACCGGACAGTAATGTTGTCGGCGAACAAATTGCCTCCGTTGGTAATAATCAATGAGTTACCCGTAGCTGTGTCGGAGCCGATGGTGACGAAGGTGCCGTTTGTGCCGCTGACGGCATTGATTGTGCCTGCGTTGATTGTGATGGTGCCGCCGCCGCTTCCGGAGGCACTCAGGCTATTATCGTTGAGATTCGTCGTGAACGGATTGGGGGCGGTTATGTTGAGCGTCCCCTTGGCCAAAACACTAAGAGTTTGTCCTCCAATACCGGTTACAGTCACACTTCTGCAGGTAAACACTGCATTAGTCACAAGGATCGAGCTGTTCTGCCCCCCGGAATTATTGCGAACCGTGTAAGCTATGCCGGTACTCATGGCTCCCACACCGCCCATATTGAACGAGTTGTTCGTGGCGGGGTTGGAGTTCGGTATGGAGAAGAAGGGGACGTTGCATTCGAGATAGCCGCCGTCATGAACGGTTAGATTATTGTAATGGCTCCCTCCTGCGCTGCCCGAGCCAATGATTAACTGGCCGGCGGGGGCGGCGAGCGAGGGGTTGTCGTTAACGATCAGCTTGGAGCCCGTACCGACGACAATCCCGGTATTGAACGCAGAAAACTGGCCCCCGCCAGAGCCCCCTCTGCCGATGAGTAACGTGCCGTCCGAATGGATTGTCGCTCCGTTGCTGACGATCATCAAGGAGCCGGGACCTGCACCGTCGTTGACACCGATATTGAGCGCGCCTACGGTGGCGCCGGGCACATTGGTGGTATACAAAAAGCTACCGGGGCCCGATACGAGAATCAGACTGTTCGAGGAGGCCGAGACGATAGCTCCGCGCCAAAAGAACTTGCCACCATTGGTAATCATGAGCTGGCTTCCGGCGGTCCGCAACCTGAATTGGTGGTTCCCGTTCGGTGCCTGTCCTATGACATTCGTGAAGACGCCAGGACCACCGATGACAAGCCTGCCGACTTGTCCAAGAGCTGTTGTGCCCAAGTTAATAGATCCCCCACCGACGATAGTTCCATTGGTCACGATCAAAGTGCCAACATTATTGCTGCTGGCGGTGCCAATTTGAAGCGTCGCGGTCGCGCCGCTGCCTTGTCCTGGGGCAGAGAGAGTCCCGCCGGCCCAAACGACTGTCGACGTCGCCCCGCCGTCGGCAACCCTGAATCGGTTGGTGACGGTCAGCGTATTCAGGCCGGCATCGAACGTAACCACCCCGGCTCCGTTCGAGACTGTAAGGAGACCCACGTCCGTCGGGACGTTGACAATGACCGTATAACTGGTGTTGTTTGTGAAGCGCGCATGATCACCCAATCCGGGGAAACCGCCTGTGCCGCCCCCGCCGCAGTCTGGGGGGACGTTGGTGCCGATCGCGCCAGGATACGCGGCCAAGTCGGGCACGCAATAAATGAACACATTTGTGGCTCCGGTGATATCGTTCGTATAGCCGGTGACCAAATTCGTCTGCCAAGCAGTCGTGCTAGTCCAGAGAGCGCTTCCATTTGTCCAAGTCAGAGAGGCCGCCAGACCCTTCGACGCACTAGTCAATAATCCAACGGCTATGACGGCAGCAATGAGAGCTGGGGTTGATTTTCGAAGTATTCGGGTGACAGGTTGCGTTTGAAACATTGTATCCATCCCTCGCTATTTGCGCCAAACAGCGCGTTCCTGATTCGGCCGGGAATGAAAGCGCCTTCCCGCTGATTCATAATTATTAATACTTAACTAAGACTGACCGGTAATGCAAGCGCAATTTTTCCCTATTTTGCCCATTTTTCGAGCGACAGCGCCTCGCAACGTCTCGGCAACACGGCGGGCGCAGATCAAAGGCTTCACTCTGTAAACTCCCCAAAGTTGGCTGGCGCAACCATTTGAAGCGTGCTTACGCATTCGGTTGCCCCGTCGCGGGCAACTTCGGCAGGTCCGGGTGTGCCACTGGCCAGTCTCCGAGCGCCGGATTTCGCAGCGTCAGTTTGTCCTCGGAACTGGATCGGACCTTCCACGGAGCGCGCTCCTTCTCCATCCGTCCAACCCAAACCAATGCAATCAAGTGTTGCTCGCCGACGGTCGCTTCCGTTTCCGCCGTCACAAAAGCAATCGCCGCCGGCAAACACATTTACTGCGAGAAGCCGACCGCGACGATCGTCAAGGCGGCATGGGAGCTGTATCAGTCTGCCAAAAAGGCGGGCGTGAAACACGGCGTTGGACAGGACGAAGCGAAGGATCGAGCTCATGTAAGGGCGGGCAACGACCAGTGGAGGATTTCCCAGGCGCCAAGTTTGCCGTGCATGAGTTTCCACGCGCCGGTGGCGGAAGCGACGATTTGCCACGGAGCGGATTCGGCACGGTCGGTGCCGGCCCACGAGAGCGCGGCGAGAATCGTCGGCGACGCGACCCGGGAAGTTTTTCCCACGGGTGTGGCGTGATAGGGCGCGGCAACGTGGCGGCGCACGGTGGTGTCGTCGAGACGCGTGTCCCATTCGTGGGCGGCGAAACCGTGCAGCAATTGGAGCACTGAGCCGCGACCGTCGGAAGAAAACGCCGTGAGCACGTCACGGGGGTCGGAGCGTTCGGCGTGTTTCTCCGCGAGCGGCAGCGCGAAGCCCCCGAGGCGGAGCACGACGGGCTGGCGCGGCGTGACGTGGTGCACGTGCAGCAGCCAGCCGGCGCGCCAGAAAACGAAGGTTTCGACGCCGGTGTTAATCTGGCCGATCTTTGAGCCGAGGTTGTAGCTGTAGCCGAGGTGATCGGGATCGAGTTCGACGGCGACCGTCGAGTGGCGGCCGAAGATGCGGCCGTCGTCGAGTTGTGCGGTGAGCGCACTGTCGAGGGAGAAGTTGGTGATTTCCGGGAAGGCGTAGGTGAAGTGGACGCCGGTGCGGTAGCTGAGCTTGCTCCACTTCCACGCGCCGTAACGGAGCTGCGTGTTGCCGACCATCGAGCCGGCGTTGAGGATTTCGATGTCACCGGTCGGCGTGCTGCGCGTGACGAGGCCGGGCACGGGCATCACGTGGACGAAGCCACCGGCGCGCTCGGCGGGGAGCGGTTGCTCGGCGTCATTCCAGAACGGGTGCGCAGATGGGAGCAGCAGCGGCGAAAATCCTTTTGCGGCCCAGTAGGGTGACGCGGCGCACGAGTATTGCTCCAGGATTTTATCGAAGCGATCGGTAAAGCCGGCGCTGAGGCAGCCTTGCTCCTGGTAAATGGGGCGCGCGAGGAAGAAGTCGAGGTTGCGCGTGCAGAGGCGGCGCAACATGCCGGGCGCAAGCTCGGTGGCGTTTTCGGCGAGCGCGAGGCCGAAGACGTTGAGACAGTTGAAGCGATAGGCGATCGAGCGACCAAAGGCGGGGTGCTCGCCGCTCGCCGCGAAAAAGTGCTGGTAGTCGCGGACGAAGAGCCGCGCCCAGTCGCGCCAGCGCGCGGCGCGGGCTGGGTCGGTGGCGCCGTGGAGCCGCGCCCATGTCAGACCGTAAAAGTGAAAGGCGTAGGCGTTGTAGTGATCGTAGGCTTGGTTGATGCCGTCTTCGAACCAGCCGCCGCCACGGTGCATCGTCTCGAGCTGGTTCAGGTGCGTGGTGATTACCGCGCGGTCGGTGCGGTGCGCGTAGCCGTGCTTTCCCAAAAACTCGAGGATGTGCACCGACATGAAGAGGTGGTTGTTGTTGACGATGCCGCTGCCGCGACAGGACGCGAACCAGCGCGCGACTTGATCTTTTTGCGCGGACGAAAGCGGCACCCACACGTCGTGCGCGGCGATTTGGAGCGCGATCGACATGAGGCCCATCTCGACGTGGTGCTGGTGATAGTTGGCGTCCGGGGCCCAATAGGCGGAATTTTTCGGGTCGCTGCCGGCGACGAGCCCAGCGCAGAACCATGCGGCGATTTTTTCGCGGAAGGCGGTGTCGTCGGGGTGCGGTTCAGTTTGCAGGAAAAACGCCGCGAGCGTGAGCGGGCGCGCGAAACTTTCCAGCCGGTCGGCCTGCGTGCCATGGTCGCTCGCAGCGCCGGCAATCGGAATATCGGCGGCGCCGGGACGCATGAGCGCGGCGAGCGGCGTGAGGAGTTTCTTGGCGGCGAGCTGCCAGTGGCGATAAGTGGAAGGCGTGTTCATATTTTCATCTTCTCCTTGACCGTACCGTAGTAAACCGACGGGATCGGAACCCAAGCAGGAATTGTTGGCCAGAAAAGCCGGCACCGCCCATGACAGCGCGCTGCCGAGCACGGTTGTCCGCAGGAATTCGCGGCGGGTTTGGCGCGTGATGTCGTCTTTCATGGCGCTGAGGATTAAGGTGATAGAGTGGTGAAGTGATGAAGTATTGGGACTAGCCGGTGTTGGTCGCTGCATCCAGGGTGCGAAAAAGAAAAGCGATCGAGCCGGTTCGCTTGCGCACCGTGGTTGCTGACTTGAGCGCGCAACGGCAAATCTGCCTTGCCGGGTTCCATCAGCGCGGCAAGCGGGACGAGAAGCGATTCTGCTGCTGAACGCCACCACTCGTAACTACCGGGCGCAGCCACGGGAGAATCAGCGAGCGATGGCAGGAGATTGGACTTCATGGCCAGACTTCGCAGAAGCTAAGAACCACGGCTGCGCCTGCAATCGCGTCAAGGCCTCGCGTAACGGCGGCAGATACGGATGCCAGAGACGCTCCCATTCCAGTGAAACCGTTCCCGTGAAGTGATGCTCGCGCAGCACCTCGA
>CAZMKD010000153.1:0-1984 GCA_964566575.1 uncultured Verrucomicrobiota bacterium | reverse complement strand
AATCACGCCGCACGAATTCTTATTTCGTTAGCCCGCGCTGTTCGCATCCTCAACCTTATACTTCTCAACGAGGGCCGCATGCAGCTCCCGCATCCCTTCGATCCCCGGGCGGCCGGCAAGCGACTCGACCTCGAAGCCCAGGCAAATCTCGATGTCCTTCTGCGAGAGGTAGTTGCCGTGAATAAGCACTTCGCGGATCTGGTCGGCGGCATCTGGATACTCGCGCTCGTCGGGGTCTGCGTGCGCCGGACCAAAGCGAACACCCATTTCGGTCCAACGTGAACACCCGTTTCGGTGAAGGCGAACGCTGATTTCGGGGATGGCGAACAGCCATTTCGGTCAAGGCGAACACCTGTTTCGGACGCGGTGAACGGCTCTTCCCGAGAGTCGAGTGGCGTGGTGCATCCTCCCCCGCCGGGGACGGACGGCCCGCCCAGTGTCGTGCTGGTGTACGCGGAGCCGCCCGCCCCGGGGAGGTGGAATGGGCGCGGCGAGACTTTTGATGCGGAAGACGCGGGACATTTTACGACTGAAGTGGGCGCTTGGGGTGAGCCATCGTGAGACGGCTCGAAGCCTCTCGGTGGGTCTTGGGACGGTGGCGGAGACGCTCGATCGAGCGGCCGAGGCCGGGATCTTGAGCTGGGTCGAGGTGCAGGGGCTCGATGAGGTGGCGCTCGCGGAGCGATTGTACGGTGCTCGCTTCGCGGCGCCGAGCCGGCCGCTTCCGGATGCTCGCTGGATCCACAAGGAGCTTCACCGGAAGGGCGTGACGCTTCAGTTATTGCATTTGGAGTACTTGGAGAATCACCCCGGCGGTTACCGCTACACGCAGTTCTGCGAGCACTATAGGCGTTGGGCGAAGCGCCAGCGCCGCTCGATGCGCCAGGTGCATCACGCCGGCCAGAAGATGTTCGTCGATTACTCGGGAATGAAACCGCACACCGTGGATTCCGCCACGGGCGAGATGATCGAGGTGGAGCTTTTCGTCGCAGTGCTGGGTGCATCGAACTACACGTACGCGGAGGCGACGCAAAGTCAACGAGGCGAGGACTGGATTGCAAGCCACGTGAGGGCATTTGAGTACTTCGGCGGCGTGGCGACGGCGGTGATCCCGGATCAGCTGAAGACGGGCGTGACGAGATCCTGTCGTTACGAGCCGGGAGTGCAGCGGACGTACGAGGAGATGGCGACGCATTACGGGACCGTCGTACTTCCGGCGCGACCGGCGAGTCCCAAGGACAAGGCGAAGGTGGAAGTGGCGGTGCAGGTCGCCGAGCGTTGGATCCTGGCGCGGCTACGTGACCGGAAGTTCTTTTCCCTCTCCGAGCTGAACGCAGCGATCCGGGAGCTTCTCGAAGAGCTCAACGACCGGAAGATGCGCGTGTACGGCGCGAGCCGCCGGGAGCTGTTTCTTTCACTGGAGCGGCCGACTTTGAAGCCGCTCCCCACCGAGCGCTTCGAGTACGGGGTGTGGAAGCGTGCCCGCGTGAACATCGACTACCACATCGAGTTCGAAGGTCACTACTATTCGGTGCCGCACGCGCTGGTGCACGAAGAGGTCGAGATCCGCGCGACGCACCGAACGGTCGAGGCCCTCCACCGAGGCCAGCGCGTGGCCTCCCATGTGAGGAGCAACGAGCGCGGCCGTCACACGACGGATCCCGCGCACATGCCGAAGGCCCATCGCAAACATCTCGAGTGGACTCCATCGCGGCTGATCCGCTGGGGAGAACGCATCGGGCCGGGAACGGGACAGCTCGTGGAAGCGATCCTTTCCGATCGACCGCATCCCGAGCAGGGCTACCGCTCGTGTCTGGGAATCCTGCGTCTCGCGAAGCGCTACGGGAGAGATCGACTCGAGGCGGCGTGTGCTCGTGCGTTCTTCGTGCGAGCGAGGTCGTACCGGCACGTGGAGTCGATCCTCAGAAACGGACTCGACCGCGTGGTGACTTTCGCGTCGCCACAGACTGCGACGATCACGATC
>CAZMKD010000152.1:0-5003 GCA_964566575.1 uncultured Verrucomicrobiota bacterium | reverse complement strand
CTGCGCATGGGGGACACTCGGACGAACTTCCAGCCAGGGCAAGTCAGGATACCGATAGTTCGACGAACGTCGGTCTGAGTTGCGGTCGAACACTGTCAAGCCCACATCCGACGATGCCGAGAACAGGATCTCCTGCCACATTCGTCGTCGATCGTGGACGTGCCAGCTATAACTTCCCACGAAGCACGCCCGACGGTGCACATACCCCTTGGGAGATGGAGCATGAATCGCCGGCTGCACGGGAAACATCAGCGGAGCGACAGGCACAGTCGGCGCAAGGAGAGCTTGGTACCGGGGGACACAGTTCTCATCGACGGTAAAAATATAGTCAAACAGGGATGCGCTGGAAATGAAGCGATCGAAATGAGCGCCATCCTCCTTGTTCCAAAACACACAGGGGATACCAAGTTCGCGCGAATAGGCTACCACTCTGCGAAGCGCGCGATTGTTCCGCTTCGGGCGGTCCGGATATGAGGCGATCTTATACTTCCAGGCATTGCCCGGTCCCTGCCAAGCCGATTCCACGAACAACATATCGGGCTTCCACCACTTTAGGAGAAACTTGTAATTGAGCGGGGTGATATCACGAATCTGGCAGTCGAATGCGAGGCACGATCGGGTGAGTTCATCGGCAATCAGCGCCACCTTCAGGCTGCGGAACGCCCCAGTCGGACTTACCTGCCGGCCGGGGAAAGAAGCACTAATCGCTTGAAATACACGCTTCATTGCCTAGGTCACCACTATCCCATCGAATCCATGAAACCAGCTTGAGTACACCATCACGTGATCACAAAGCGCTTGTCATCCCCATAACTCAAACAGTTGCCCTGAATATCCTCGCCAAACATCAAGAAGGAAGGAGCAGCTTTCTACCTCTTGAGGTAACAGGGGTTTGCTCGGAGACGCCATCGGACGAGTCCGAGCCACGAGAGTCTAGAAATATAGAAAACTCGTGAGCAAGGGTAGGTCCACCCATACTGCAATAAAAATAATAGTAATCCAGAAAAATCGTGTAACCATGCATCTTCCCATCTAGAGACGTGGCTGCTAGCCCGCATTATTCATGAGGCTTCGTCGCGACAGCCCGTGGGAACTGGCTGGTTGCTCTGGTCTGTTTGGTCTGTCTCGTTTAATTGTTTGTTTGGTTTGTCTCGTTTGTTTGGTTTATTTGGTTGAACGAAACTAACCAGATGAACCAAATCAACCAGATAAACAAAACAAACCAGACCAGATAGACGAGATGAACCAGACAGACGCTTCGCATACAAGAGCAGCTCGCGTCGATCTTGCGAGGGAGGGCAGTCCTACGACAATTCTCTGCGCAGATTATTGGGGAACAGGAATGATGTCCAGCAAGTGTGTTTTTAGTAATTCGAGCCGCACCCAAAGTGTGTTACGCAGATTGCAGGGGGTAGGAGCCTGTCTGACATTGCCTTCGTGACGAGGCGAAGGAGGTGCGGCCAGATGCGAGGCCGCAGGCCCGGAAAAACCGGAGGTGTATTCGCTGAAATACATTGAGGAGTGTTTCGAGCCGAGAACGATGCAGGTGGCCGTGAATCATTCGCCGCAGTAGAACGGTCAATGTCGGACAGGCTCCTAGAGGGCAATTTTCAACGACAGCTTGACACCTAGTTCCCAGCGAGTATCGTGTGGTTAGGAGCCTGTCCGACATTGCCTTCGTGACGAGGCGAAGGAGGTGCGGACAGATGCGAGGCCGCAGGCCCGGAAAAACCAGAGGTGTATTCTCTGGAATACATTGAGGATTTTTTGGGGCCGAGAACGACACAGATGGTCGCGGATCGTTCGCCGCAGTAGAACGGTCAATGTCGGACAGGCTCCTAGGACCTATTGTAAATAGATCCCTGCTGTTACGCTCTTATATGAGGCATTGCTCAATTGGGTCGACCTGCCCCACGACGGTATAGTCGCTTTCCACCGAGCATGAAATGCCTCACCATCTATCATGCAGCATTTCGATGACCTTGTGGGAATAGCCACAGGATTTTTTCGGGTAGTACCCTGAGATCGTGACCATGATCCCGCCCACAACTGACCTGAACGCAAAGTCGCTGGCAGCACGCATGAAGCATGCGTCCGAGGTAGGCAACGGCGATGCCCTTGTGGCTCTGGCAAACGAGGTGGCAGCCTGTGCCACCCAGCCCGACATGGCAGATGCTGCCCATCGACTGATAGGATTGACCCAGAAGGCCGCTGCTCACCGGGCTCAGGAAGTCGCGCAGATTCTCGTTCGGGCAGGCACGCCGGCCTCTCGACCTTATCTGGCGCTGGTGGCTGCATTGGATACGGCTGCACCGCTTGAGCCGGGCGTGGCGCGCTTCATGGCCAATCGACAGCGAGCAAGGGCACTCTTGCAAGCCGCGCTTGCCGCCGTACCTGATGCCGAGGCAATCTCGCAGAAGCTGCGGATGCGTTTGGCACGAATTCTGTGGCACATGGGCGATGAGGAAGGCTTATCGGATCTAGTTGGCGAAGTGGCTACTCGGGCCAAGCAGGGAGGCTACGACCATGCAGAGCTAGCCAAGCTGGCGTTGATATGCATGGGCACCAGGCATGGGTCAGCGTTGCGTGATGCGGTTCACATCGCAGCGGAACGTGAACCGAACTCACCGGAGGTCTTGCTGGCCCATGTGCGTGGTCTCGTAGCAGACCGACAACCCATCGAGGCGTGGTGGCCTCGTCTGAAGCAGATCGTGGTCGATCACCCGGACGATGTCGGCTTCAAACGCTTCGCCGCCTCCTGCGCCTATAATATTGGCGAATGGGGATTTGCTGAAGAACTGCACCAAAGCCTCGCCAATGAGCTAAACGACCCTATCAATTGGGAAAAGGCTGGGTTGGCCGCACTGCGCATGGGCCATGAAGAGCGGGCGATCAAATGGCTGAATCGCGCACGGCCCAGGGTCTCCTCGCAGCGGGTCGGACCTCTCGCAACCATTCTTGAGCGCTTGCTGGAGGCGCTCAACCGCGATTACCACTGGGGCGATATTCCAGACCACCAGGCGTTGACGCAAGAACTGGCTTCATCTCTTGATCAATTGCGGCGGACACTGTCCTCGACCGACTACGCGCCAAGCGATCTCTTACAGGCAGCCAACGCCATCCGTAAGGTGGAGGCGTATCCATTCTGTAAGCTCGAGCAGATTGTGATGCGCCATCCGCACGTGCCGCACTGGGATGCGCGCTACGGCACATTTGACTTGCGAGCCTATGGCGTTGTGTGGCGAGCACTGGTGGAGCACAAAGCCCTGCTGCTCGATCATGGGCTCACAAGGATGCTTGGGGGGGCACCCTTAGGCACACTGAATGCGTTGCGTGAAAGCGCCGAGAAACTCACTGAGGCGCGGCTCTCGCTTGATGAGCCTGAAGCGGCTATGCAGACCCTGCAAGCGTTGACATCTGCTGGATGCAACGGGCTCTTCTTTCAGGAACTGGTCGACCGGTGTTTGCTGCACCGGAGCAACGTGGCCGACGTACAAAGCCGTGTGCAGGCCCGCCCTTCACTGAGCTTGCGTAACGTAAAAGTCTGTGGGGTGGCACAGTTTTCCGAGTGGATTGAACGTGAGCGGCTTGAGACACGGGTGCTATGGGAAGAGGGACCCTTCGAGGCTCACTTCGAAAAAGCGGTGAGTGACGGGCAGATCGAAGTCCATGCACACCAGATAGCGGCGTTTACTCTGCGCGCCATGGAGGCAAGCTCGCTCATACTAGCGGGTAGCGATGTGCTCATCGGCCCGCATGGCACCGCCCTGCGGCATTCGTATTGGCACCATCGAAAGACCTTTCCTGAGCACACCGGTATCGCTCGATCAGCGGCCGTGGGTGGAGCCGTGCTTGACCTTGCCGGGCCGGTGCGGCGCATCGATGAGCCGGTCATCGTGCTGGCGTGTAATGACGCGGTTCATGTCACCAACTACTTCCACTGGATCAACTTCGTCCTGACGCGTTGCGTATTCCTCCTCGAGCAAGGTCTGCTGGAGGGCCGGAGGCTACTCATGCCGGTAGAGATCAAGCCGTGGATGCGCGGTTCGCTAGATCTAGTGGGTTTGGGCGAGGATCGCCTGCTGAGCTACGCTGCCCACGAAGTGCTGCATATCGCTGAGGCCACAGTGGTCAGCGCCTTCGACTATCCCGGTGCTGAATATATGCGACGCTTCCGAGGGTCCATGTGGAAGGCAGCCAAAACAAACAGCGATCCTGGAAGCACAGAAATGCCATTCCATATTTTCATGACTCGTCCCAATGATCGTCGGAGAACGTTCTTCGGCCAGGATCGGATTTTGCGCATTGTGCAGGATGAGGGGTTTCGGTGTGTCGATCCCTCCGATCTCTCGGTCGCTGATCAAGTGAGGCTGTTCGCTAAAGCCGCCAGCGTGGCTGGTATCGGAGGCGCCGCCTTCACCAACATGGCGTTCTGCTGGCCCGGCATGCCGGCCCTGGAATTCACGCGTCGTGAAACCACGTGGCCCGACTATACCGGCATTGCCCTGGCGTTGGGTGTCAAGTATCGCTTCTGCCCGGGCTGGATCAACCCCTGTGCCAGTGGCACCCTGAATATGCATGATGGGCCCACATGCTTCGATGAAAGTCTGGTGTGTGATCAGCTCAAAATGCTCAAGGAGCACTCTTATGACTCACCACGATTCCAGCATTGAAACCCCGTCTGCCATAGTGGCCCGTATAAAAGCGGCCACGGAAGCCTCTGACGGCGAGGCTCTGTTCGAGAGCGCAAGGGTGCTGGCGAATCTCGTGGCCGACAGTGCCTATCTTGATACCTGCAAACGTCTGTTTGGACTCATCAAGGTTCATGCGCCGGCGCACTTGACGGAGACCGCCAAGCTGTTTGCGCTAAATCGTGCTCCCTTCGAAGGCCCGTATCTTCATTGGTTATCCGAATTGGAACGGACTGCGGTCATGGCGCAGGGCTTAGCGGACTTCGTGGCCAACCGCCGTGAGGCGGAGCAGTTATTGCGCATCGCGATAGG
>CAZMKD010000151.1:0-2155 GCA_964566575.1 uncultured Verrucomicrobiota bacterium | reverse complement strand
ACAAGAAACACGATACCAAAAAAACAGTAATGTATACCGTCGGCGGTGGGATTGCTGGATTTTTATTTGGTAAGTGGTTAGAGAAACGCAAGGGAATTGTTATTAAACCGAGCAAGTAATTAATTTAAAACCAAAAATAGGATGAACCCTACCGTAGTAACATTATCTCCAGTCCCAGAGGGCGGAGAAACAACCGTAACTTTTGAACAAGCCTTTGGCGAGTATAGTGAGATATTTGGTAAAAAAGCAAGGGCGAGGCGTAGAAAACGTAGACTTGAACGTATACGTAACCGTGCCGAAAGGCGGAGAGAGCGCCGTAAATTGCGCCAAGAAGCGCTTGAGGATAGAATTAGGCGAAGGAAAACCCGTAAAGCTTCAAAAGAAGAAGAGGGTGGTGAGCGGGAAGAAAGCCAAGCAACCGAGAATACAAGCGAAGAGCCAAGAAGGGAACAGCCCGCAGAGGGCGAGTACCAGACTACACAAGATAGCGACGTACAAGCGGGCGAGCAAGGCGGAGGCGGTGGTAGCGATAGCGATAGCGCAACCGACGATGGTGGGGATAACGCTGGCGAAAGCGAGCGTGGCGAAAGCGACGAGGAAAGTAGTTTTACTGGCGACTCTGGAGCCGACGGCGTAGCAACCCCAAGTGCGGACGATATTCGTTGGGACGCATTTTTTAGTGGTGCGGACGGATTACAAAAAGTACACCCAAAGGTTAGGCATTTAGCTAAACGTATAGAGCAGTACAAGGAATTAATTAGCCGTGGGAGGAAGAAATTAAGGGCTAGTAGGATGGGTCAAGAGGCGAGAGAAGCTTTAGTTCAAAAAATTGCGGAATTTGAAGAAGTCCTTGAAGGGCTTGAGGATAGATTAGCTAGTTATACGGATACGGCTTCTAGCGTAGACGGAGAGTATAGCGTAGACGGAGAGTATAGCGAGGCACGTGGTAAAAAAAGAGCTGAAATCCGTAGAGCAAAACGTGAAGCCCGTAAGGAGCGTAGAGTCGCACGGAAAACAGCCCGTAAAGCTCGTAGAGTAGAACGTAAAGCTCGTCGCAGGTCAAGAGATGAGGATGGCGGAAGTGAGGATGGCGGAAGTGAAACTGAGGTTGAAAAAGAATTAAACCCAGAGATTAGCGAACAAAGGATTGAAGTACCAGCGGAGGAGCGAGGTAATTTTAGCGGTACGGGGTTAATTGGACTAGACGACCAAGGCGATATTGACGCACCGCAAACACGCAAGTTCGACCTTAAATTTTCAAGCGCCGAAGGGGGTAAAAAGGGAGTTGATATTAAAAGTATTGCAATAGGTGTTGGTATTGGATTACTAGCGCTTTACGCAATTAAAAAGTGGGGTAAAAGTTAATGCTAAACCAGTTCCATAGCGAATTAAATACGTATATCCGTGGGAACGATAACCAAAATGCTACCCATTTAATTTTAATAGAGCTTTCAAAGGCACTAGTTAAGGATAGGGAGAGTTTTATTGCGGTTTTACGAGATGCGGATATACCCGTTAAGGATAGTGCAACGGATTTGGAATTGATTGACGACTATATTAAAAACGTACCGAATAATAGTAAGCTTTTGTTAGGCACGGCTTTTTTAGTTAACCATAGAAATCAGACCGTTGGATTTGACGGCGTAAACGAGGTTAGCGATAGCGGGGTAAAGGCTACCTACGGAGAGTTGGACGAGTTTTTTAATGTAGGCGGTATAATTGGTAGTATAATTGGTGCGGGCGGTAACGTAACTGGTAAATTGTTGGATAGACAAACGGCTAGCCAGCGTAGCGCAAGTAACCAACTAGAAAAGCAACAGGAAGCCCGTAGGAAAATGATACAAACTATTTTGGAGCAACGGCGGGCGGATTTGGCGGGTAAGGATAAGGGTACGGGCAACAAGACTATTTTAATAGTTGGCGGGGTTGCGGTTTTATTAATGGTGGGTATTGGAATTTACGTAGCAGTTAAAAAAAATAAATAACAAATGGATTTTGTAGCAACAAAAGATTTTTTTACACCTTACGTAGTCGCCACGGGGCAACCGCATAAGCCAACGCAAATTTGTAAAAAGAAATTTTTAAAAGGGCAAATTATTACTGGCGAAATTAAAACCGCTAACGGTAAGCCTAGTTTTGTTTTACATAAAGGGGT
>CAZMKD010000150.1:0-13329 GCA_964566575.1 uncultured Verrucomicrobiota bacterium | reverse complement strand
CCAACTGCCCTGTCCAACCATTAGGTTCGCCGTTTCAACTGCATAGCAGTTGGCTTCATGGCTGAATTGCACTTGGTATTCAATGGCTTACACAAACAAGATCATGCCACGCGGAACGGCGACTGAATCGTTCCGGCTGAGGTAGTCCGCAAGCAGAGAGCCTGGCCGTTCGCCGCCATCTTCACCGTCACGATCGGTTTACTGCACGTGCAGTTTCACGTCACGGAAGAGAATGTCGCCGTTGAACTCGAGGTGGAGGTTCTCGACGTTGACGCGGCACGCTGCGAGCGCTTCGGCGTGCGCCAGCGGCACCATCGGGACTTCGTCGAAGATGATCTCTTGGGCTTTCCGGTAAAGCTCGGCGCGCTTGCCACGCTCTGAGCGTGGCAAGCCGGAGTCGAGCTCGCGGCGGGCGGCGATCATCAAGTCGTGGTAAGCGTCGTTCCTCCAGAAACAAATGTTGAGCGCGGAGCCGAGCGTGGCGGTGTCTTTGTCGAGGAGCACGTAGAGGAAATTGTCCGCGTCGCCGGTATCACCGACCCAGCCCATCAACGCCATCTCGTGTTCGCCGTGACTGGTGCGCGCGAGGTGTGAGCCCCATTCGTTCGGGACGATCTCAGTGGGGATGCCGGCCTTGGCGAGATCGGCCTTGATCAACTCAGCGGCGCGGGTCGGATTGGGCAGGTACGGACGCGGGTTGGTCATGACTTCGAGGCGGAGAGGACGTGAGAGCGTCGGAGCGTCGGAGCGTCGGAGCGTGTTGGGAATGGCGTCGTTATAGCCGGGGACGAAAGGCGGCAGCGGATTCTTAGCGACAGTCGCCATGCCGCGATAGACCGCGGTGATCAGGTCTTGCTTGTTGATGGCGGCGGCGATGGCGCGCCGAAGGTTCTTGTCGGTGATTTTTTCGCAGTTGAACGCGAGATAGCAGACATTGAGACCGGGAGCGGTGATGAGCTTGAGGGATTTGTCCTTCTGAATGATCGGCAAATCGTTCGGATCAATGCCGTCCATCGCTTGAATCTGGCCGGTCTGGAGTTGGATCAAGCGCGTGGCAGAATCGGGGACGACTTTGAAGACAACCTTCTCGATTTTCGGCGCGCCGCCCCAGTAATCCCGGTTGGCCTCCAGCGTGATGTTTTCATTCGGTTTCCACTCAACGAAGCGGAACGGGCCGGTGCCGATGGGGTGCTGTTGGTCCGCGGTCTTCGGGCTGATGAGGTGGGCCGGGAAGATGGCGAGGTTGGCGAGGAAAGGCGCGTGTGGGTCCTTGAGCAGGAATTCCAGCGTGCCGGCATCGGGGGCTTTGACGGACTCAATCATCGAGTACATCGCCGACCAGTAGGCGAACGTGCCGCCCTTGAAATGCGCGGAATGATTCTTGTCCATTTGCCGCTGAAAACTGAAGAGTGCCGCGTCGGCGTCGAGCGGCGTGCCGTCGTGGAACTTCACGTCTTGCCGGAGTTTGAAAGTGTAGGTGAGGCCATCCGGGCTGATGATCCACGAGGTGGCGAGGCACGGATCGATCTCGGCGCTGCCGGTTTTGAAACGGACGAGGCCTTCAGTGATGTTGACGAGCACCTTGATGGATTCGCCGTCGTCCACGTCGGCCGGATCCAGTTTTTGTGAATCCGCGCCCCGGGCAAAGGCCACGGTGAGTTCGGAATACTGCGGAGTGCGTTGGCAGCCTGCAAGAATGCAGAAGCCCAGCACGAGGACGTAGCGGTTCATAGCGGTGATGCTAACGGAGGTAGGCGGCGTTTGACAATGCCGGTGGCGCAAATTAGACTAGGGGCTTGAATCAGTCGGAAGTCCGCATGAGTAATGGATCCGCCGGTGTTCCCGTCCGGGTTTCCCCTTTGCCGGTCGCGTGGGTGAAGGGGACGCTCTATGTGGTGTTGTCGGCGTTGATCGTCTACGCCTACTGGGTGCAACACGCCGAACGGGAACTGACTTGTTACGCATGGCTCATTGGGCACTGGAGCAATGTCTCCAACTACTCGCACGGGCCGTTGATTCCACTGATTGCGTCGTTTCTGTTGTGGTGGAACGTGTCGCAGCACGGTAATCTTCAAGCCGATTGGCGGCCCTACTGGCGCGCGCTGGCTGCCGGTGGCGTTGTGCTCGGCATCTGGCTGGTAGGCGGGTCGTTGAAAAAGGATTGGGAGACGCCATCGTATTATTTGGCGCTGCGATTGTTGCCGCTGACGTTGGTGTGGCAAGTATGGACTCTTCGCCGGTATCTTGGCCGACGCGACGCGCCATACGCCGTGCTCGGGCCGTGCATCGTCGCCGTCTCGGTGCTGGCGTACTACATCGGAATCAAGGCGGTGCAGCCAAGGATTGTCGTCGTATCCGGCATCGGACTGCTATATGGACTGGTGATGAGTCTTCGAGGTGCCGATGTGTTCCGACTGGTGTTTTTCCCGATCACTTTCCTGTTCTTGATGGTGCCGTTGAATTTCCTTGAGGAAGTGGTCGGATTTCCGCTGCGCATGTTCGTCGCCAAAGCCGCCACCCTGACGCTTAACTGGGTCGGCATCGAAGCCTACCAACGCGGCTCGGGTATCATCTCCGCGGTGTTCCGTTTCGACGTGGCCGATCCCTGCAGCGGCATCCGTTCACTTATGGCGTTGACCACGGTGACAGCCGCGTTCGGGTACCTCACGCAACAGGTGCAGTGGAAACGCTGGCTGCTGTTTATCAGTGCCCTGCCGCTGGCCGTGCTCGGCAATCTCGCCCGCGTAATCTCGATTGCATTGGTATCTCAAGTCTACGGACAGAATCTGGCGATGAAAGTCTATCACGACTGGTCGGGATTCATCTTGTTTCCGGTCGCGCTGGCGGGGATGGTGATCTTCGGGTTGCTATTGAATTTCAACTATCGCCGCGTTCTTCAGAAATGGACCAAACCCATCGAACCACCGGTGACTCTTGAATGAGACCCAGACCCAATCCTCTTCCACCACCACGCCGGCAGCCCGCACGGGCGGCTCAAGCGCTTTGCAGTTGGGCATTATTGTCGCCATCCTCGCCGGTGGCATCGCTCTGACCGCGCTGACCTCGGACGTCATGCGGGGGTCCGAACCGGGCGTCAAACTTGTCGGCGAACAGCCGTTTCTACCAGACAAGGCCGGATCGTGGACCGGCGGAGAGTTGACTGGCCTCACGCCTGAGGAACGCGCCATCCTGCCGTCTGACACCGAGGGAGCACGACGGATTTATCGGGACACGGCCGGTCACGAGCTGTTTTGCTCGGTGGTGCTGGCGGGCCGAGATGTCACGAGCATCCACCGCCCCGAGCTCTGCCTCCGGGGGCAGGGTTGGACGCTGGAGAAACCAGAAATCGAACAGGTGACGACACCGGCCGTGGCGGGCGGCAGTGTGAAAGTTTCCCGGATCAACGCCAGCCGGGAGTTCAAGTCGCCGGATGGGCGCAGCGGCCAAGCGCGCACCGTGTTTGTGTACTGGTTTATCGGCAAGGACCGGACCACGCCGTACCACTGGCAACGCATCCTCTGGACGACGGAAGACCGGGTCTTGCATAACCGCAATCACCGGTGGGCCTATTTCCTTCTGAACGCGCCGGTCCAGACATCGACGGCAGACTCGATGCAGGTCATCACCCGGTTCGTGCAGGACATTTATCCCGACTTGGTCATGAACTAGGCGCGCACCACGTTTCCCATCGGAGTGCCCATGCCGAGCAAACAGCGAGACTTAGTCATTCAGATCAGCCAGATCACAGACGCGCTTGTGATCGCGTTGGTGTTTCGGCTGGCACACGCCTTCCGTGAGGAAATGGCGTACCTGTATCCACAGTACTTCTCGCTGATCGCGTCATTCCGGTATTACAAGTGGCTCTATCTCGTCATTCTTCCGCTGTGCCCGATCTTACTCGATGTGAACGGCTATTACAGCCGCTCCCATCTGCTGCGCCGGCGGGAAACGTTGTGGCTTCTAACCAAGAGCATCACGATCTGCGCTCTGACGGTCATTGCGGTGATGTATTTCTTGCAACTCGGCATGTTGAGCCGTGGTGTGATCATGTTCTTTGCGGCTTCCAGCGTCATTGCGTTGTTCGCAAAGGACGTGCTTTTTCAAGCGTACTTGCGCGCCTCCGCCCGCAGCCACAAGTTTGCGCGGCGCGTCCTACTGGTCGGTCCATCGGACCGAAACGTGGAGTTTGAGCAACTGCTCGCCCAACACCCGGAATGGAGTCTGCAAGTCGTCGGTCGTATTGACCCGGATGCGGAATCGCTGGCGAAATTACCGGAGTTGCTCCACCGCGAGCCAATTAGCTGTGTCGTGTTCGATGCGCCGCGCACCTATTTCAGCGAAGTCGAGAAGGCCATCCTCGCTTGTGAAATTGAAGGTGTCGAGGTGTGGTTGGTGGCCGACTTCGTCAAGACGTCGATCGCCCGCGCGACCGTGGATGATTTTCATGGCAAGCCGCTGTTGGTATTTCGTACCGCACCGGATTTCTCATGGCAATTGGTCAGCAAACGACTGCTTGACATCGTCGGCGCGGTGGTTTCGCTGGCGATTTTCGGGCCAATGGTGATGTTACCGGCTGCCCTAGCCATCAAGTTCACCTCGCCCGGGCCGATTTTGTTTCGGCAACGCCGCAGCGGTCTGCACGGCCGGTTGTTCACGATGTACAAGTTCCGCTCCATGGTCGACAATGCCGAGATGCTGCGCGTGGAACTGGAGACGTATAACGAGATGAGCGGTCCGGTCTTCAAGATGGCCGCTGATCCGCGCGTCACGCCCGTCGGACGGTTTCTGCGCAAGACGAGCATCGATGAACTGCCGCAGCTTTGGAACGTGCTGACCGGCGACATGAGCCTGGTCGGTCCGCGCCCACCGATTCCCACCGAAGTGCAGAAGTATGATCCGTGGCAGCGCCGCCGGCTGTCGATGAGACCCGGCCTGACCTGCCTTTGGCAGATCAGCGGCCGCAACGCTATTGCGTTTGAGCAGTGGATGAAGCTCGACCTCCAGTACATCGACAACTGGTCGCTGTGGCTTGACTTCAAGATTCTGTTACGCACAATCCCCGTCGTGCTCAGTGGCTTTGGAGCGCGCTAGGGGAACATGACAGCGACATCCAGATCATCCACGACCGTGGTCACCGGCGGCGCCGGTTTCCTCGGCTCCCATCTCTGCGACCGGCTACTCGCCGAAGGCCACCGCGTCATCGCGCTCGACAATCTGCTCACCGGCAACACCGACAACATCGCGCACCTCGCCGGCAATCCAAACTTCACATTCATCCAGCACAACGTCACCAACTACATCTATCTGGCCGGCCCCGTGGATTACGTGTTCCACTTCGCCTCACCGGCCAGCCCAATCGATTATCTGGAACTGCCGATCCAGACCTTGAAAGTCGGTTCGCTCGGCACGTTGAACTGCCTTGGGCTCGCGAAAGCCAAAGGCGCAAAGTTTCTTCTCGCCTCGACGTCGGAGTGCTACGGCGATCCTCTCCAACATCCACAGACCGAAGAGTACTGGGGCAATGTCAACCCCATCGGTCCACGTAGCGTGTACGACGAAGCCAAACGGTTCGCCGAAGCGATGACGATGGCGTATCACCGGTTTCACAAGGTGGACACGCACACCGTCCGCATCTTCAACACCTACGGCCCGCGGATGCGCCTGCGCGATGGCCGCGTCGTGCCGGCGTTTATCGGCCAGGCGCTCAAGGGCGAATCGCTCACGGTGTTCGGCGACGGCAAGCAGACGCGGAGCTTTTGCTTCGTCAGCGACTTGATCGACGGCATCTACCGGCTCTCGCAAAGCGACTATCACGAGCCGGTCAACATCGGCAACCCGACCGAGTTCACCATCGTCGATTTCGCAAAGTTGATTCTCAAACTCACCGGCAGCCGGAGCCAACTGATCAATAAGCCTCTGCCGGTCGACGACCCGAAGCAACGCCAGCCCGACATCACGCGCGCGAAGAAACTACTCGGCTGGGAACCGAAAGTGAAACTCGAAGGCGGCCTGCGCCAAACCATTGAGTTCTTTCGCGACAAAGTCTGACCGCCGTCTATCGGCGCAGCAGCGACAGCAGCAGGGAGATGATGCCGGCAAACAGTATGAGGATCGTGCCGGCAAGGAACAGCATTCGCCAGAACGGAATCGCATCGGGATAACCGCAAAAATCCCACACGCCGGGACAGGGTCTTTGTCGAACGGCAACGCCTCGATTTCTTCCAGTGCTGCCTGAGCGATGTTGTCGGGAACCCAGATTGTCCAACTGATTCCGGGACCCGCAGTCGGAAACGCCGGTAATGCTTGACGCAGGCCGCCGGCGTTGTATTCGCGGGCAAAATACGGAATGTCGGCGGCGTCGAGCGCGCCGCGCGCCCAGTCGAAGTACAGACGATTACCGGTGGCATAGACCGGTACGAATCAGTGATTGTCGTTGACCATGTTCGCCTCAACGGACGCGACCGGTCAGAGCTTGGTCTTGAATCCCATCGCCCGCACAACGCACCAGCCTTTGACGCCTTCGAAAATCATTAACAAGCCGGCCACTGACACGACTGCACCGGCCACGATGAACCACAGGTCGTTGCGCAGCACGCCGGTCAGAATCAGCAACGCGCCGCCAGCGTCCACCACAGCGCCGGTCACAATGCGCGCCTTGCGGCCACGTTTATCAATGTTGCACTGCATCGTCGGGACTGGCCGCGAGAAACTCTTTCACCAACTCACGCGCCTTGCCGGCATGGTGCTCCAGCACGTACACGCCGAATGCCTCGTCGGTGCTTTTGAGCATGTGCGCGAGATCCAGGTTGACGGATGGGTCGCCTTGGAAACTGGCTTCCATTCCGCTTTCACGGAGAAAATCAATCAACAGGTTACCCTCCCACTCGTCGCGTGCCTTGTGGATTTCGACCAACTTTTCCGCGTCCCGCCGGTGAGGATCGCTCATGCCAGTACTGTAGACCCGCCGGTCATACTGCGTCAATCTCCTCGGCGACGCGTGCGACCAGATCTCCCAAGTAAAAAGGTTTCTGGATGTACCCGCGCAAACCGGCTTGAAACATCTGCCGCGCGACGTGATCATCGCACGCGGTCAGCAGCAACACCTTTACGGACGGGTTCTGCCGCTGCAGACATTCGAACACAAGATCGCCCGTCATGTTCGGCATCAGATAATCGAGCAACACCAGTTGAATGTCGCGCGCGTGTTGCTCGTAAAACTTCAACCCCTCCTGAGGATCGGCTGCAGTGAACACCCGGAAGCCTTCGCTCTCCAGCGCCGTCTTGATGACGTCGAGCAAGTCTGGCTCGTCATCAATCGCAAGAATGCCGGGCTTCTCGTTGGAGAACAGTGGACTCATTGTGTGCCTTGCCCTTATATCATGCCGGCCGTGAAAAATAAAGTTGTTATCATCACTGGCGCGTCCAGTGGCATTGGCCGCGCCACCGCCACGGCGTTCGCCTTGGCGGGCGCGCGAGTCGTACCGGCCTCACGCCACACCAACCCGCCTTGCGATGTCACCAAGGATGAGGACGTCCGCCGGCTCGTCGATCGCACCGTTGCCGAGCACGGGCGCATCGACATCCTCATCAACAACGCGGGGGCGGGCCTGCGCGCCCTGCTCACGGACGTGAAACTTGAAGACGCGCACGCTGTCATGGAGCTGAATTTCTTCGGCGCGCTCCGCTGCATCCAGGCGGTGCTGCCGGTCATGCAGCGCCAAGGTGCCGGCCAGATTGTCAACATCAGCAGCGTCATTGGCGTCGTCGCCACGCCGCGCAACTCGATCTACTGCGCCAGCAAGTTCGCGTTGCGCGCGCTCAGCGACGCGTTACGTTTGGAATTGTCCGGCACCGGTATCGACGTCATCTCCGTGTTGCCCGGCTACACCGACACGCCATTCTTTGACCAACTGATCCGGTACGACGGCTCGCCGCGCCTCAGCCCGTTTCGCGGACAGTCGCCCGACAAGGTCGCCCGCACCATCCTCCGCGCTTGCCGTCATCGCAAACGCGAAATTGTGCTGACGCTCCCGGGCGTCGTCGGCTGCTGGCTGCAACGCTTCGCGCCCTGGATTGTCGAGTTCAGCCTTCGCCGTTACAAAGACGAAATCGCTCGCTCGAAGGTGTGATAGGCCGCGTCTCCGTACAGGCAGAAGATCACGCGCTCCAGGCCGGTCACGCCTCGTAGATAATCGGCGGCTTCTTTGAGCATCAACTTCGCACCGCGCTCGACCGGGAAACTGTAGATGCCGGTGCTGATGGCCGGAAACGCGATGGATTTCAGCTTCTTCTCGTCGGCGAGCTGGAGAGAACTACGGATGGCTTTGCGCAATAATCGGTCGGATTCGTCGGGGCTTTGGTCGCCCCAGATTGGACCGACGGTATGGATGACGAATTTGGCGGGCAGATTGCCGCCGCTGGTGGCAACGGCGTCGCCGGTCTCCAGCGGGCCGTGTTTGGCGATGAGCGCAGTGGATTCGAGTTGAATCTTCAGCCCGCCCTTGCGCGAGATGGCGAACGCCACACCGCCGCCGTGTGCGAGGAATTTGTTGGCGGCGTTGACAATGGCATCGACTTCGAGCGCGGTGATGTCGCCTTGGGTCAATTCCAGCGTTGATTTACCGACAGTCTGTTGCACAATGTAGGGAACTTTCCTGCAACGGCGGTGTCAACTCAACTCGAAAGAGGTGCATACATGAAACGAACCGTCCTGATGTTTCTGACCCTGGCTGCGACCGCGGCCGACGCTCGTGTCA
Source organism: uncultured Verrucomicrobiota bacterium (assembly GCA_964566575.1). Lineage (GTDB taxonomy): Bacteria > Verrucomicrobiota > Verrucomicrobiia > Palsa-1439 > Palsa-1439 > CAZMKD01. Next base: position 4,573 of record CAZMKD010000150.1, on the reverse strand, counting down.
AACTGGTTGCGTTGCCCGAACGGGCGCGCGTGGTGGTGTCGCTGGCGCATCCCGATGCCACCCTCGTGGAGGAGGAACGTATTCTGACGCTCCAGAAGGGCGTGAATAAGGTGGATTTTTCATGGGCGGGCGTGAACATCGACGCGTCGTCCATCCAGGTTCGGATGCTAGGCCACCCGGACAAGGTGCTGGTGCTGAACACCAGTTACCCGCCCAACGAGAACGCGCTGATCTGGGAAGTCAGCAGCCCGGCCGCGCAGGAGGAACGCGTCCGCATTTCGTATCTACTCAGCGGCTTGAACCGCGACATCGTGTACCGGGCGGTGGCCGAACCGGACGAAAAGACGATGACGCTGCGTAATTACTTGCGGCTGCGCAATGATTCGGGCGAGGACCTGACGGATGCCGAGATCGGGATCGGGTACGGCGCAGAGTTCAAGAAGACGATTGAGAACGGCGAGATTTTGGAGATCCAGTCGGAGAAAATCGAGCTCCTGCCGGTGCGAAAGATTCTCATGTGGGACGCGGCGGCGTTACCGTTGGATCCGGAGTATCAGAAGCAGGCGGTCGGCATTCCGTTGTCGTATGTGTTCACCAACAGCGCCGCGGCGAAACTCGGCACGCACACGTTGCTGCCCGGCAAGGCGCGCATTTTCATCAAGACGGCCGACAGCGTGGCGTTCACCGGCGAGGATTGGGTGCAACTCACACCTGTTGACCGGGAATGCAAACTCTACATCGGCCAGAGCCGTGACGTGAAAGTCACGCAACGCAAGACCAAGGACGACCGTCAGAACCTGCGCCGCAATACCGGCAACACCGTCGTGCTCTGGGACACCGACGAGGAAATCAAAATCGAGATCGAAAACTTCAAGAAAGATGACGCCCATCTTGTCGTCGTCGAGCACATTCCCGGCTACTGGAAGCTGGGGAAAAGCTCGCATGAGTTTAAGAAGAAGGACGCATTCACGATCGAGTATCACCTGACGTTGCCGAAGGAATCCACCGGCAACAAAAAGACCGTCGTCACGCTTAGCTACAGCCGACTGAACGTCCAAGGCAATGAGCCCACGAGCTACTAACATGAAAGCTCTCCTGACTTCTGTTTTCTGTCTCCTAGCGGCTGTCGTTCACGCTCGCATCAACGTCGTCACTCTTCCCGGCCGCGACACGGTGCAACTCACGATTTACAACTCCGCCGACCTCACGCTCGTGAAAGAGACGCGCACGCTGACGTTCCGCAAAGGCGTCAACAAACTGGAGTTCTCCTGGGCCAACACGCTCATCGACCCGACCAGTGTTGAGTTTCGCGCGCTGACCCACGCCGACCAAGTCGAAGTGCTCGACGTCAGTTTCCCGCCGCGCGTGACCAACACGCTCGAGTGGCGAATCAACAGCGAGAACGCCGGCGAAGTCGTCTGCGAGATCCGGTATTTCACCAGCGGGATCAGTTGGAGCGCCGACTACGTCGCCGAGGCAAACATGGCGGAGAAGTTGATGACGCTGGCCGGCAATGTCCGCGTCAACAACAACAGCGGCGAAGATTACGAGAACGCGCAGATCCGGCTCGTTGTCGGCGTCATCCGTCTGGTCGAGGAAATCCGGCAACTCGCGCAACAAGGCCGACCGGGGCAACCGCCAATGCCGACGACCGCACCGATGGTTGAGGGTCGGGTGATGCGCACGGCGGCGTTGGCGATGGAAGCCGCGGCCGATATGGCGGCGCTCGCGCCCCGCGAGATCGTGAAGGAAGGCGTGAGCGAATACTTCCTGTACACCGTCGAGGGCCGCGACACGATTCCCAATGGCTGGTCGAAGCGATTACCATCGTTCAGAGCCTCTGAAGTGCCGATCGTCAGCTACTACAAGTTCGAAAAGGAACAGTGGGACGATCAGGTCATCCGCTTCTACCGGTTCAAGAACGACAAGGACAGCACGCTCGGCAACGAACCATTGCCGGACGGCGACGTGATGGCGTTTCGCAATGTGACCGCCGATAATCTGTACGGATTCGTCGGCCGCACCAGCGTGAAGTACATCCCGATTGGCGAGCAAGTCGAGATGGAACTGGGCAACGACCGCGAGGTGATGGTCAAGCCCACGCTGATGGATTGGCAGAAGCTCGACATCCGCTTCGATCAATGGGGCGGTGTGGTCGGCTGGACGATCAAGGAGACGTGGCAGTTCGAGTTGCAGAACTCCAAAGACATCGACGTCGTCCTCGACATCCGCCGCAATTTTCCCGGTGACTGGACGATGAAGACTGACGCGAAACACGAGAACGTGGATGCCAACAAGGTGAAGTTCGTCCTACCGTTGAAGGCGAGAGAGAAACAGACGTTCACCTACGAGTTGACGACCCGGTATGGCACGAGCACGACACGTTAAACGTACATTTGTAGCCGAAGCGTCAGCTTCGGCCGCAGCTTGCGCTGCGGCTACAGTTCTGCTTCTGGCCACGCAAGCTTACGCTCGCATCAACGTCGTCACCTTGCCTGGCCGCGACACGGTGCAGTTGACGATCTACAACTCCGCCGATCTTACGCTCGTGAAGGAGACGCGCACACTGACATTCCGCAGGGGTATCAACAAGCTGGAGTTCTCGTGGGCCAACACGCTCATTGATCCGACCAGCGTTGAATTCCGCGCCCTAACGCAAGCGGACAAGGTCGAAGTTCTCGATGTGAGCTTCCCGCCGCGCGTCACCAACACGCTGGAGTGGCGCATCGACAGCGAAGTGGCCGGTGAGGTGCAAGTCGAGATTCGCTACTTCACCAGCGGCATCACGTGGGCCGCCGACTACGTCGCCGAGGCGAGCAAAGCCGAGAAACTCATGACGCTCGCGAGCAATGTTCGCGTCAACAACAACAGCGGCGAAGATTACGAGAATGCGCAGATCCGGCTGGTCGTCGGCGTCATCCGGCTGGTCGAAGACATCGCCGACCTCGCCCGCCGTGGGCGACCGATTCCTACAACAGTCGCATTCGGCGACGAACTGAACCGAGATAACAAGGCCAGGTATTATCGGACCCGGACCTTGAATGGCCTTTTTGACAAGGACATGGGCAGCGTTGGCGGCGGAGCTAAGCGCGAGATCGTCAAGGAAGCGATCTCGGAATATTTCCTCTACACCGTTGAAGGCCGCGACACCATTCCGAACGGCTGGGGCAAGCGGCTGCCGTCGTTCAAGACGGCGGAGGTGCCGGTGACGAGCTACTACAAGTTCGAGCACGAACGTTACGGTGACCGGGTGATGCGCTTCTACCAGTTCCGCAACGACGAGAAGAGCAAGCTCGGCAAAGAGCCGTTGCCGGACGGCAACGTGAAAGCCTTCCGTCTCGCCACCGCCGACAACCTCTACGCCTTCGTCGGCCACACCAACGTGAAATACATTCCGGTCGGCGAGCAAGTCGAGATGGAGCTGGGCAACGACCGCGAGGTGATGGTCAAGCCGAAATTGATGGATTGGCAGAAGCTCGATATCCGCTTTGATCAATGGGGCGGCGTGGCCGGCTGGACGATCAAGGAGACCTGGCAGTTCGAGCTGCAGAACTCCAAAGACATCGACGCGGTGCTCGACATCCGTCGCAACTTCCCCGGCGACTGGGAGCTCAAGACCGACGCGTCAAGCGAGAAGGTCGATGCTGGCAAAGTGAAGTTTGTCCTCCCGCTCAAGAGTCGGCAGAAACAGGTGTTCACCTATGAACTCACCACCCGGTATGGAACCAATGTTACACGGTAACTATTCCCCACGTTGTCATCCAGAGCGGAGCGAAGGATCTCAGCCGTTTCCGGCCAGACGACAGAGATTCCTCGTTACGCTCGGATTGGCATTGGTCGTTAATGTTCTTGTCGGCTGTGCCACGCCGAAACAAGACCGCGCTGCCAACGCAAGAAAACTCTTCGAGCAAACCGCTAGAGAGTACCACCTGCCATCCGCCGAGGCGCAAGGTGCGAACCGGCAGCAGTTACTCAAGCAAGCTGCTGCCGGCTACGAACACTTACTGAAGACTTACCGCGATCAGCCGTACTGGTGCGCCCAAGCGTTGCGCAGCCTTGGCAACATCCGGGCCGAACAAGGTAAGCTCGACGACGCCGTCCGGCTGTACGCCCGTGTCGGCGACCACTACCCACAGCAGGATTGGGAGGTTCTGCAAGCGTGGAAATCCGCTGCCGATTTGCTCTGGGATGACGGCCGGCAGGACGAAGCGCGGAAGTTTTACCGGCAGATCGTCGCGCGCTTTGGCCAACCCGATGCGCCTGCGGTGATTCGCACGGTTGTCCGTGTCGCGCAGAGTCGGCTGTAGGTTTTGCAGAGGTTCACTTGCCGTGCTTTGCTTCCCGGCTAGGTTGGGAGGCGCGCCCGATGCATCGCGTGGTCGACTTACCGAAGCAGGGACGGCCGGTCAGTTGATGCCGTGGAGTGGCAGGCGCACGATGCGGTGGATGGTGTCGAGCGCTTCCTTCACGCGGAACGGCTTGTGGATGTATGCGTCAATCTTGTGTTGCGCTTGAATCTGGCGCAACCGGAGTTCGTCCGCGCCGGAGCAAACAATGACTTTGATGTTGGGGC
>CAZMKD010000149.1:0-7924 GCA_964566575.1 uncultured Verrucomicrobiota bacterium | reverse complement strand
GTCGGCCACGATCTGCCCTTCGGCGGCGTCGGCGACAGCGGGATGGGCCACTATCACGGCAAGGCGAGCTTCGATTGTTTCACCCACCAACGCGTCGTCGTGCGCCGCTCGACTTCGTTCGATTCCCGGTTCCGTTATCCGCCACCGAAGGTTTCGCTGGAGAAGCTCAAGAAGGTCTACCGGTATTTGCTGGGCCGCTGAGCCTGTTCGGTGATCTTCAACACGGCGGGATGGTGGATGCGGCGTTCGGCGGTGATGGCGAAGAATTGGGCCCGGCATTTCTCGGTCGTGCCGATCAGTTGTAGTCCGTAATGTTTCATCGCTTCGACCGCGACTTGTGTGGGTACGGCGATGAACCCCGGCTGGCTGGCCGCCATGGCTTTCATCAGCGCCTGATCTTCAAACTCAGCAACGACGCTGGGGCGGATGCGAATGTCGTGAAACCATTTCTCCAGCGACCGGCGCAAGCCGGTATTCTCCGTCGGTAGCAATGCCGGCGCGCCGTCTAGGGAACGCGGGAATTTCTGTTTTAGTTGCCGGGCCAGTGGCGCGACGGCGCAGAAGCTGATGCCGCAATCACCGAGGGGATGATTGTAGGTCTTGATCTTGCCGCTGGCGGGGGCCGGTTCGTCGGAAAGGACGAGGTCGAGCCGGTGGGCGGCCAGTTGCGCGAGAAGGTCTTCCATCTTGCCTTCCCGGCAAACGATATGAACCGGCTGTGACATCGAGAAGACCGGCTTGAGGATGTCGTTGGTCAACAGCTTCGGAAATGAGTCCGTCACGCCGACGTACAACCGCAACGCCCGCGCGCTGGGACGGCTCTTCACGGCGTTGAGCAGTTCCTGGCCAAGCTGAAAAATCTCCTCCGCGTACCCGAGCACCAGTTGTCCGTCATCCGTCAGCACTTTGCGGCGACCACTCCGGCGGAACAAGGTCACCCCGAGGGCTGCCGCCAAGTCGGACAATTGGGCGGAGATGGACGGTTGCGACACTTTGAGCTTCTCTGCGGCCTTGGCGAGGCTGCCCTCCTTGGCGACGACGAGGAAGTACCGAAGATGATGATAGTTGAGCCATTCCATGCCGGTAATACTATTCCAGATAACCTAAGTTTCAATTCCAAATGTCGTATTAGTCGAAGCGGATATCGCCGGCTAGAGTCGCCCCGTTAGAAAAACAAACAAACAACAAACAACAGACAACCAGGAGATCAGACAATGAAAATCAGCAAAGTAATCGGCAGCATGTTTGCCGCAGTGGCGGTAGCGGCGAGTTCGACGGCGTATGCAGGTGACGGGGGAACCGGTAATTTGACAGTGATTCACGGTATCTCGGGACTGCCCGAAGCGGTGGACGTGTATGCAAACGGGGGCAAGTTGTTCTCGTTTGACTTCGGTAGCGTGCAGGGGCCGCTGGCGTTGCCGGCGGGTAGTTACGACCTCGAAGTGAAGCTCGGGACAAACGTGGTGTTGAGCGGCACGGCGAACGTCGAAGACGGGAAGAATTACACCGTGGTGGCGCATTTCACCCACACGGGTAGTGAACCCGGCATCAAACTGTCGGTGTTCGAGAATACGACAACGCCGATCTGCGATAAGCAGTCGCGCTTGACGGTTCGTCATCTCGCGGACGCCCCGGCGGTTGACGGCGTGGTTTCACGGGGTGCGACGAGCACGCGCAACTTCGTGAGCACACCGAACCTCGCCAGTTCGGAAGGCGGTAACAATCAAGGCGGGGCGTTGGACTTCAAGTCCGGCACCTACAGCGCCCAGTTGTATGTGGCCGGGACGACGACGTCGGCGTTTAACAGCGGCAAGCTGAAGTTGGAGGGCGGGGTCTCGTATATCGCCTACGCCATCGGCTCGCTGCCGGATAACACCTTCACTGTGTACATCCAGACGATTGATGTGCCGACGTTCAGTTGCAAGTAAGCGTGAAACCGAAGCCGCGAGGCCCGGGACATCGAAAGATGTCTCGGGCTTTGCCTTGGCAACGAAAGGAAGCACCCCTATGCTATTGCGGATTATGACACTGGTAACAATGGCGTTGGCGTCGGCCGGCATTGCCGGCATTGCCGGCGCTGCCGAAGTGAAAGTTCTCGCGGCCTTTGACAACCCGGATTCCATCCGCTCGTGGAAGTCCGTCAATGACGATGTAATGGGCGGCGTGTCCGAGGGCGGATTCAAGCGGACGGACTCGAATACGTTGCGCTTCAGCGGTACGCTTTCGCTGGAGAACAACGGTGGTTTTGCGTCGATCCGCACCGAACCGCGCGCCCTGGACCTCACCGGTATGTCCGACCTCGTGGTGAAGGCTCGCGGTGATGGACGCACCTACTGGATCGAACTCCGGGTAGCCCGGCAGATGCGCGCCAGTTCCTACCGCGCTGATTTTCCGACGGTGAAGGGCGAGTGGCGTGAAATCCGCATTCCCCTCAGCGATTTCCAATTGCAGGCTTTTGGGCAGCGGTTGCCCGGCGATGCGGTGAATCCCGCCAACGTCAACTCGGTGGGGTTCACGCTCGCCGACAAAAAGGCCGGGCCGTTTGAATTGGAGATCGAATCCGTGAAGGCCGTGGCCGACGCTGAACCGAAGTCCGCCGTCCCGGCAGCGCAAACGGTCGTGGATGTGGCGGCTGCGGCCGGGACGTTCAAGACCTTGCTGGCCGCTGCGACCGCGGCGGATCTGGCCGGTGTGCTCGCTGGCGCAGGGCCGTTCACAGTCTTTGCGCCGACCGATGAGGCGTTCGCCAAACTGCCCGCCGGCACCGTTAACGAATTGCTCAAGCCAGCGAACAAGGAGAAACTGGCCGGCATTCTGAAATACCATGTGATCGCTGGTCGCGTGACTCTCGCCAAAGCGCTGGAAGCCCGTGAAGCCGTCACGCTGCAGGGAGCGAAGATCGCCGCGAAGTTCGACAACGGCTCCGTCCGCATCGGGCCGGCCACGCTGCTGAAGGCGGATATCGCCGCCGCCAACGGAATCATTCATGTGATTGATCAGGTGCTGCTGCCGCCGGAATCCGTCGGCAAACCGCTCACCCCCCGCGAACTCATTGAACTGGCTATCGACCGCGGTGTTCCGCTTTTCAACGCTGACCAATTGGCCGCCTGCGTCGCCGTGTACGAAGTCACCTGCGAGGCGCTGCGGGCCCGGCCCGAAGTCGCCGAAGCGTCGCGCAAAGACTTGGAACGCGCGCTGCAGGACATGCGCGCCGAGAAGTCCGTCCGGGAAAAAGCCTGGATTCTTCGCCGGTCACTCGACCGGACTTTCGCGCGCGAATAAGAGCAGCCAACAAAGCTCGTAGGAGCGACATTTCCTTCGAGGAACTCAGGACAGGCTCTGTCGCGACCGGACGTTGATTCCCCTCGCGGCAGGAATGCCGCTCCCACATTCTTGTGAAAGGCGCTTGGCGCCGGCACGCTAACTCGCGGCTGATTTTATCCATCTTCCACGCTTCCAGATAACCTAAGTTTTAATTCCAAACGTCGTATTAGTCGAACCGGTGACCTTCGGCTACGGTCTGGCCATCGAAACAAACGAAGAAAGGAAATACGACCATGACATTCTGGATTATCGCCATTGGAACAATCGCCCTGTCGCTCTTCGCGGCGGCGCGGGTGAAGTCGGTGTTTCGGAAATACAGCAAGTTGCCGGTGCGTTCGGGGTTGACCGGAGCGCAAGCGGCGGCGCGGATTCTGCAAGCCGCTGGCATTCGCGACGTCGAAATCCGGGAGCACGACGAGATGCTCGGCGACCATTACGACCCGCTGCATAAGCGACTCGTGTTGAGCCGGGAGAATTACCGGGGCTCGTCGCCGGCAGCGTTGGGCGTGGCGGCGCATGAATGCGGCCACGCACTCCAGCATCAACAAGCCTACGCGCCGTTGCAGTGGCGGATGGCGGCGGTCGGGGCGACGACGTATGCGAACCAGGTGGTGATGTGGTTGCCGATCTTGGGCATCTTCACCGGCTTGATTGCGCCGATGACCGGCGCGGCGATCATGGCGGCGGCTTGGGGTGTGATCATGGTGTTCAACTTGGTGACGTTGCCGGTGGAGTTCGATGCGTCGCGGCGCGCGAAAGTGGTGCTGTTGAAGATGGGCATGGTCAACTCGCACGAGGAGCGCGAAGGCGTCGAGAAGGTCTTGAACGCGGCGGCACTAACGTATGTGGCGGCGTTCATCACGTCGCTGGCGTACATGCTCTGGCACTTGCTGCCGCTGTTGGCGGGCGGCCGGAGCCGGGAGTGATTCGCAGTGTAGCCACGCCGCTCTGTCGGCGTGAATCACAAGCAAGAACGCGGCGACAGAGCGCCGCGGCTACAACGAAAGGAATCGGAGCATGCAAATCGTGATCAGTCATAAACACGTGAAGTCAGTAGACGAACAGGACAGTTTGGTGGAGCAACGGCTGTTTGCGTTGGCCGAGCGTCTGCAGATTGATGAGGCTCGCGTGGAGTTTGAGCGGCGGTGGGACGGCACGCCGCCGTACCGGGTGAGCATCCACATCGTCACGCCGGGGCCGGATGTGATGGCGGTAGGTGAAGACCAGACGTTACACGCGGCGGTGTTGAAATCGCTGCAGCAATTGGAAACGAAGACCCGCCAACGGGGCGAGCGCGCCCGGCAACGGGTGCGGACAAACTTACAAGCCCCGCGCCAGAGCGTGGGAAGGAGTGCGCGATGATTGGGATGCTCGAACTGAAACAGCAATTGCGGTCGCTGGCCTTGGTTGAACCGAGTGAGTCGCCGGTAATCAGTTGTTACCTCGACCTGACCGGCAGTTCAGGGGCGCGCCGGGCTTTTCTGGGGAGTCAAGCGGTGCAGATCCGGTCGGTCTTACCGGCGGAGCAGCAGGCTGGGTTTGATGAGGCGACCACGCGGGTCGTGAACCAGCTCGGGAAATTATCGCCGACGGCCAAGAGTGCGGCGGTGTTTGCGCGGGGCGGGAAGCAGCCGGTCTTTACGGCGTTGGAGTTCGGGGTGGCGCTGCCGAATTGGTTTGCGGTGCAGCCGACGCCGAACATTTATCATCTCGTCGAGTTGAAGGACACGTATCACCGGTATGTGTTGGTGATTTTGACGACGCGGCTGGCGCGCATTCTGGAGGTCAACCTCGGCGCGGTCACGGAGGAACTCTGGCGGGCGCGGCCGGACTTGCGGGACCGGGTGGGCAGCGGGTGGACGCGCGAGCAGTACCGGCATCATCGCTCGCAGCAGACGACGGATTTCGTCGCGGAGAAAGTTAAGATCCTGAGTCAGTTGATGGCGGCGGGGGGGCATTCGCATTTGGTGTTGGCGGGTGAACCGGCCTTGGTCGCACGACTGCAGGAGGCGTTGCCCCGGCATCTGGCGGCGAAGTTGGTGGATGTGGGGGAGTCGGCGAGCCGGACGGAGGAGTCGGTCGTGGCCGCGACGTTGGCGCGGTTTGTCGAGTCGGAGGCGCGGGCGGAACTTCAGATTGTCGAGGAGTTGCAACGCGGGATTAGCCACGGCGACCTCGCGGTGGCCGGGACGACGGCCGTGCTGTGGGCGTTGCAATGGCAACAAGGGGATGTGTTGCTGATTGATCGGGATTACCAGGCGGAGGCCGGCTGGTCGTGCCGGGCGTGTGGCACGGTGGCGGTGGTGGCCATGGCCCCGGCCAGTTGCCCGAGTTGTCAGCAGGGCGAGTGGCTCGCGGTGGATGTGAAGGAAGAACTGGTGCGGCTGGCCGTCCGGCAAGGCGCAGGCGTCGAGGTGGTCGTCGGCAATGCGGCCTTGCGCGAGATGGGCGGTGTGGGCTGCCTGTTGCGGTTTGCATCGGGGGAGCCGCATCTTGGGTAGAGCAATGCAAAATCAATCACTCAAGATTGCCAAACGCGTCATCCTGATTGTTGTGGGATTCACGCTGCTGGCGGCGGGACTGGTGATGAGTGTCCCGCTGGTGCCGGGGCCGGGGCTGCTGGTCGTGATCGGGGCGCTGGCGATCTTGGCGGTGGAATTTGTGTGGGCGCGCCGGCTCTTGGAGCGGGTGAAGGCGCAAGGGAACCGGTTGCGCGATCGCTTTGTCCCGTGTAAGAATCCGAACCCCGAGGAGACAATTCCTCCCAACAACAGGAGAAACGAAAATGCCAATCAAGCCGAGTGACAACGAGGACCAATACTTCCTCGAACAAGAATTAAAGAACCTGCTGGAGAAATCCCGGCAGGAGCAGGCGGCCATGGCCGGTTCGGAGAAGAAGCGACTGAAGGACCTGCACTACATGCACTGTCCGAAGTGCGGCCAGAAGTTGTTCGTCGAAAAATACGGCACCGTCGAAGTGGACGTCTGCGGCAGTTGCCGGGGTTTATGGTTGGACGCGCATGAACTGGATGCGATCGTCGCCAGCACCCCGAAACGCGGGGCGTTCCAGTCCTTCCTCAAGGTGCTCGGCCAGTGAGCGACCAACTCTGGTTATGGATCGGTTTTAACGTCTTTGTGCTGGCGATGCTGGCGCTGGACCTCGGGGTGTTTCACCGCCACGCGCACGTCGTCAGCCTCAAGGAGTCGCTGATCTGGACGGCGGTGTGGGTGGCGTTGGCGTTGGTGTTCAATGTCGGCGTTTGGCATTTTGGCGGTTCGCAGAAAGGGTTGGAGTTTCTCACCGGCTACCTGATCGAGAAATCATTGAGCGTGGATAACGTGTTCGTGTTTGCGTTGCTGTTCTCGTATTTTGCGGTGCCAGCGCTGTACCAGCACAAGGTGTTGTTTTGGGGGATTCTCGGCGCGTTGGTCATGCGGGCGATCATGATCGCCGTCGGCGCGGCGTTGATCACGAAGTTCACGTGGATCATCTACGTATTCGGAGCGTTCCTGATTCTGACCGGCATCAAGATGATCGTGAAACGCGAGGAGGAGATTCATCCCGAGCGCAACCCGGTCGTGCGCTGGTTCAAGAAACTGATGCCGGTCACCAACGACTACCGGGGCGATCATTTCTTCGTGATGCAGGACGGCCGGCGCTGGGCGACGCCATTGTTTGTGGTGTTGTTGTTGGTGGAAATCTCCGACGTAATCTTCGCCGTCGATTCGATCCCGGCCATCTTCGCGGTCACCAAAGACCCGTTCATTGTGTACACGTCCAACGTGTTTGCAATTCTCGGTTTGCGGTCGCTGTACTTCGCGTTGGCGGGCGTCATGGACAAGTTTCATTACCTGAAAGTCGGGCTGGGTGTGGTGCTGACGTTTGTCGGTGTAAAAATGTTGCTCGCGCACACCGCGTACAAAATCGACACGCTGGTGGCGCTGGGCATTGTGGTGGGTGTGTTGGCCGTATCGGTCATTGCCTCGCTGCTGCGCCCGAAACAACCCGCGCCGCTCAAGCCATGACGATGTTCCTGTTATTGGCCGGCTTGATCGCGCTGGTAGCGGGGGCGGAACTGTTGGTGCGCGGGGCGTCGCGGTTGGCGCTGGCCATGGGGATTTCACCCTTGGTGATCGGGCTGACGATTGTCGCGTATGGGACGAGCACGCCGGAGTTGGCGGTGGCGCTGCGCGCGACCGCGGCCGGGCAGCCGGATATCGTGATGGGCAACGCGGTGGGGAGCACCCAGTTCAACTTGTTGTTCATTCTCGGGTTGAGCGCGGTACTGCGTCCAGTCAAGGTCGCGGCGCATCTGGTGCGGCTCGAAGTGCCGGTCTTGATCGGCGCGGTGTTGCTACTGCTGGGGTTGTCGCTCGACGGCGTGATCAGTCGGGGGGAGGGTCTGATTCTCATCGGCGTCTACGTGGCCTACGCCGTGTTTGTGATTCGAAAAAGCCGGCAGGAAAGCGTGGCGGTGAAGCTGGAATACGAACAGGAATTCGGCGCGCCGTCACGGGGCCGGCAGGTGGGTGTGTCGGTCGGAATGACAGTGGCGGGGCTGGTGTTGTGCGTGTTGGGCGCGCGGTGGTGTGTGGACGG
>CAZMKD010000148.1:0-11796 GCA_964566575.1 uncultured Verrucomicrobiota bacterium | reverse complement strand
GGTTCTCAACAATCTGGCGGGAAGACTTGCTACGGTTTAGCGTGTAGAAATGCAGGCCGTCGACGCCGCGCTCCAATAACTCCCGGCATTGCCGGGTGCTCCAGTCGACTCCGTAGCGGTGGACGGCTTCGGGGTCGCCGGCAATGGGTTCGAGGTCGCGCTGCATCTTGTCCGGGATGAGCGCGCCGCACATGGCGGTGAACTTTTTCATCTGGGCAACATTCGTTACCGGCATGATGCCGGCAATGATCGGGACTTTGATGCCGAGGGCGCGGGCGCGTTCGACGAAATGGAAGAAGCTGTCGTTGTCGAAGTAGAGCTGCGTGATGATGAACTCGGCGCCGGCATCGACTTTGTCTTTGAGGCGCGCAAGGTCGGTATCGAAGTCGGGGGCTTCAGGATGTTTCTCAGGGTAACCGGCGCAGCCGAGACTGAAGGTGTCGCCGAATCTTTTGCGCAGATGCCGGATGAGGTGGACGGCATTGTGGAAATCGGGGAACCAACTTTCAGGCGGCTCCGGTACGCCGACGGGGCGGTCGCCGCGGAGGGCGAGGACGTTTTCGATGCCGTGCTGGGAAAAGTCTTCGAGGATCTTGTCAATCTCGTTGAGCCGTTGGCCGACGCAAGTGAAATGGGCCATCGCTTCGAGGCCGAATTGCTCTTTGATCTTGAGCGTGACTTCGAGCGTCTTGGCGCGGGTGCTGCCACCGGCGCCGTAGGTGCAGGAGGTGAACGACGGCCGCAGTTCGCGCAGGTGCGAGAGTGTCTCCAGCAACGTCGCCATCGCCTTGTCGTCTTTGGGCGGGAAGAACTCGAAGGAGATCGTCGGCCGCGTCGTCGCGAGGATGTCGCGAATCTTCATCAGTGGTCGAGGAACGTCTTGTACAGCGGTGAGCGGTAGTATTCCTTGCGCAATTGCTCCAGTTGCCGGTCGCGCTGCTCGATGAGGCGTTTCGGTTTGCGCGGTTTGGCATGGTCGAGCGCGTAAGCGGTGATGAGCGGCAGCGCGACGGTCGAGTCCAGATAACAAACGACGGCGTCCGGCAATTTCTGCGGATCGACCTTGCCCCAACTCACAGCCTCGGCCGGTGTTGCGCCGGACAATCCGCCGGTATCCGGGCGGGCGTCGGTGATTTGGAGGAAGTAATCGTGGCCTTTTTCGCTCAGGCCGAGCACTTCCTGGATTTGCGGTTCGGTTTGGAGGATGAAATTCTTCGGCGAGCCGCCGCCGAGGATGAAGACACTGGAGGTGAGGCCGTGACGTTTGGCGTCGTAAACGATGGCGGCGGTCTGGTTGACGTCACGGTTGACGTCGAACTGCATTTTGTTGCCGCAGAGCGCGAGGGCGGCGACGTTCATGCCGATGGAACTGTCGCCGGGACTGCTGGTGAAGAGCGGGACACCGCACTCGTAGGCGGTGGCGATGAGCGATGAGTTGGTCACGCCCAGTTTGCGGGAGCGTTCGTAGACGTACCGCCCGAGGATGTGATGGAACTCGTCGGTGCCCATGATCCGCTGGAAATCCGGGCCGTGGATGACTTGCCGACAAAACGTGTCGGTGTCGAGCAACACGTCGTAGTCAAAGAGGATGTCGTAGATGCGGATGATTTGTTTGCGGCGCAACTCCACGTCGTCGAGGAACGGCGAGCCCCGGTAGAGCTTCATATCGAGGCCGTAGTGCATGTCGTGGTAGAGATTGGCGCCGGTTGTGGTGATCCAGTCGATGAAGCCGGCCTTGATAAGCGGGATGAGGCAGGATTTGCCGAGACCGGCCGGGGTGAGCGCGCCGGTAATGCTCAGGCCGATCGTGCCGTTCTTCGCGAGCATCTTTTTCGTAAATAACTCCGCGCCTTCGCGCAGCCGGGCGGCGTTGTAGGCGTGGAACGTCTGCGCAATCAGATCGGATGTGCGGCTGCCGGGCCGAATGGGTTTGGGGTCGAGACGGGCAAAACGTTCGAACTTGCGATTGTTCTTCATGGTGCGCTCGCGATTTTTCTTCGTGCAAACGACGAAGCAAGTGCGATAGAGTTAGCAATCCGTGCGAGCTTTGGCAATCAATTTAGGAGAGAAACCCTATGGAGTCGCGAGAGATCACGATTGGTCACAGCCCTGATCCCGATGACGCGTTCATGTTTTATGCGCTCGCACAGGGCAAGCTTGATACCCGTGGGTTGACGATCAAACATCACATCGCCGACATCGAGACGCTCAATCACAAGGCTGTTGAGGGCGAGTTGGAAGTGACCGCGCTCAGTGTGCACGCGTATGGTTACGCGATGGATAAGTACGCGTTGTTGCCGTGCGGCGGAAGCTTTGGCGATGGCGTCGGGCCGATCGTGGTGGCAAAAAAGAAAATGGACGTGGGCGAACTAGCCGACGACCGCATTGCGGTGCCGGGCACAATGACCAGCGCGTATCTGTTGCTGAAGCTGCTGCTCATCAATTTCAGATTCGAGGTCGTGCCGTTTGACAAGATCATGGACGCGGTGTTAAGCGGCGAGGTGGATGCCGGGTTGTTGATTCACGAGGGACAGATCACGTATGAGAAACTGGGCTTGCACAAGATTTGCGACCTCGGCCGGTGGTGGCATGAGGACATTGGCTTGCCAGTGCCGCTGGGCGTGAATGCGGTGCGCAAGGATTTGGGCAAGCAGTTGATGCGTCACATCTCCGAGCTAGTGAAGCAGAGTATCGAGTACGCGCTCACTCATCGGGATGAGGCCGTCACCTACGCGATGAAGTACGGCCGCGGCATGGATGCGGCGATGACCGACCGGTTCATCGGCATGTATGTCAATGAGTGGACTAGGGACATGGGGCAGAAGGGCCGCGAATCCATCGCGCGGTTACTCACGCGCGGCTATCACGCAGCGCTGCTGCCGCGTCCGGTAAATCTGGAATTCGTCGCGTGATCTGGCCGACGCGACATGTTTGGCGGCTGGGCTGGTGGGCGCTTCTGGCAATCAGTTGGGCAGTGCCCGCGCACGCGGTCTATGAGCCGGAGAAACTCACTCCATCGCCGCGGCGCTGGGCTATGAGCGTCGGTTTCTCCGGTGAGTTCGATGACAATATTAACACGACAACCACCGATCGGCAGAGCGGTTTTCGCGAGAGCGCGACCGGGGTGTTGCAGGCCACCGTTCCTCGAGAGCAAACGTTTTTTCGTGCCCGCTACCAGTATCAGGCCTCATACACGGCCGATCAGATCGGCGCCAAGTTGGATCAAGCGCACATCTTCGACACGCTGCTGTCTCATACCTTTTCGCCGCGGCTCGTTCTGGACATTAGCGACGCTCTGCGAAAGGCTGTCGAACCGGGGTTGGTGGAGAATCAGCAAGGCCAACAGGTAGAACTGCGTCGTCGCGGCGACTACTTGTATAACGAGGCGAACGCGGCGCTCAGCTATACCTTGTCGCACCGCTGGATAGCCACGCTGCGGGGTGGCTGGGGGCTTTGGCGTTACGACGAGCCCACAGTTGCAAACGACAATGACCGCACCTATTACCGGGGAGGTTTTGATCTGGTGCATGGCCTGGACCAGCGCACGTTTGCCGGTATCAGCTATCAGTACAATGTCTCCGACTATACGAATCCCGGTACGAATGACACGCGCAACTCCATGTCGCATTCGTTCTATCTGACGTTTGCCCACACTTTCGGCCCGAGGCTTTCGGCCAACATCAACGCGGGCGCAGAATTGCGCGAGTTTGGGGACGGCACGACGCAGCAATCTCCCAACCTGAGCACCTCGATCAATTACACGTTGGCCCCCGGGTCGCAGGCTTCGCTGGGGTTTCAGTACGCGATTTCGACCACAGAAGTCGGCACGTTCCGGAGCTCGGACACGGCGAATCTTTTCGGGCGGGTGAACTATTTGGTGACCAGGAAACTTACCGCCGGCGTGAATGGATTATACTCGATCAACACGTTTCAGAATCCTTTACCCGGCGCGACGTTTGTTGGGCCGGTCCCGAAAGGGGAAGAAGTTTATAGCCTTGGCTTGTCGATAGGGTATCAGTTCACCCAATGGGCAAGGGGCGCGCTCAACTATAATTATGATCGTTTGTCTTCCGACATTCAGGGACGGTCGTTTTTTCGTAACCGGGTTGGCCTCGGTCTGACTCTAAGCTACTGAGCCGGCAATCCCGGGGCGTGAATTCCGAGCGTAATAAATTAGGCTCAACGATTGCCTTGCGCGCTAAGCGCCAGTCAGTATACTTCCCTGCCCCGTAACAAGAGTTTGAATCATGGCACAAGGATACAACGTAGCAGTCGTCGGCGCGACCGGTGCGGTCGGCGTCGAGATGATCGCGACTCTGGAGAAACGGAATTTCCCCGTGAAGAACCTGCGCTTGTTCGCTTCCGAGCGCAGCGTCGGCAAGAAACTGAAGTACAAAGGCACGGACGTCACCGTCGAGGAATTGAAACCGGATGTCTTCAAGGGGATCGACTTCTCACTGTTCAGCGCAGGCGCGGCCCGGTCGAAGGAATATGCCGGGCCGGCGGTCAGCGCCGGCACAGTCATGATCGACAACTCCTCGGCGTTTCGCATGGAGCCGGACGTGCCGCTGGTCGTACCGGAGGTCAATCCGGAAGACGCGAAGAAGCACAAAGGCATTATTGCCAACCCGAATTGCTCGACCGCGATCATGCTCGTGGCGGTGTACCCGCTGCACAAGGCAAACCCGGTCAAACGCATCGTCGTTTCCACCTATCAGGCCGCCAGCGGCGCCGGGGCGAAGGCGATGGCGGAACTGGAAGAACAAACCGCGAAGCTGATCCGCGGCGAAAAGGAAGTGCACGCGACCGCCTTGCCGCAGCGGATCGCCTTCAATCTGTTCCCGCACGTGGACGAGTTTCTGGAAAACGGTTACACCAAGGAAGAGATGAAATTCGTCAACGAGTCGCGCAAGATCATGCATCACCCGACGTTAAAGATTTCCGCGACTTGCGTGCGGGTGCCGGTGTGCCGGGCACACAGCGAAGCAGTGAACATCGAGTTCGAGCGGCCGATGACCCCGGCCGAAGCCCGGCAACTCCTCAGCCAAGCGCCCGGCGTGCAGGTCGTCGACGACCCGGCCAATAAAAAGTATCCGATGCCGATCGACGCCTCCGGCATGTATGACTGCCTCGTGGGCCGGATCCGGCAGGATGTGTCACGCGACGACGGACGCGGGATTGAACTGTTCGTGAGTGGTGATCAGTTACTCAAGGGCGCGGCGTTGAACGCGGTGCAAATCGCGGAGTTGCTTATCTAATAGCCCGTGCTGCCGGGAGGGTGGAATCCGCCGAGCGCGCCTTGTCCTTCCCAGTTTTGCGGTCGATTCCACGGGATGGAACTAACGTCATCCTCGGACTTGGTAGTGGCGCAGCCGCCCGCTACGGCTATGGTGACCGCCAGCAATAGGATCGCCCAACTGCTCATGCTTCACCCTAGTGGATAACGAGGTCACCGACACGCGGCGCACCTCGTTGATAGTCCGGCACCATCTCGGCAACGCAGGTAGTCGCGCCGACGGACAAGACCTGCACTTTGCCGACCATTTTCGAGTCGCGGTAGACGAGGAAGTGTGAGTTGGCCCCGACGTGCTGATCACGTCCGATGTCGAGCACCACAAACCCCCAGTTGTCCTGTACGGCAGCGACGCGGCCGCGCAGGTTAATCGGGGTGCTGCTGAGTTCTGAGACTTGCTCTTTGAGCTGATTGTTCTCATCGCGCATGATGATGAGCTGTCGGCCCAGAAGCTTGTTCTCATCGGCTTGAGCCATTAGCTTGTCGCGAATCTGGTCGACATTCTTGAAATCTTCGGACTGGGTAATTTCCTGAATCTTCTTGAGTGTCTCTTGGGCGCTGGATAACTCGGTCTTCGCTTGACCCAGATCCTTGCTTTTGACGTCGAGTTGCGTCTTCAGGCCATCGGCCTCCTGCGTCTTCTCGGTAAGCTTGGCCTGCGTGGAGGTGAGGTCGGCGGTGGTGTTGGTCAAGTCATCGGTCGTTTTGGTGAGGGCGGTCTTTGCCGTGGACAAATCCCTCTTGGTGCTGGCGAGGGCGCTCTCGAGTTGTTGCTTGTCGGACGTGAGGCCGGCAATCTGCTCCGTCATGTCCTTCTTCTGGCCCGAAATTGTGAAGACGAAGAACAGAGATCCGAGACAAGCGACAACCACGACGATGGGCGCAATCTTGCCGAGTTTATTCATGACGATACGTCCTCCATCCAGAAGGTTTCAACGGATTTACGAAGGTTAGTTTATGCAAAGACCGCTTACGGTGTCAACCACGCGCTTCGCGCGACCGATTCATCCCTCAAAGTGATGCCCCACCGACCCGAGCCGCCGTCGCCGACTGTGCTCGCCAACCAAGGCCGTCATCTCCCCCAGCGCTGCCGTCACCTCCGTCTCAAACAATTCCGCATTCATGCTTTGCGCCCCGAGGCTCTCGACCGTGCGGCGTTCCATATTATCGGAAGTGACCACCAAAATCCGGCTGCGGTCTTCCGCCAGCCCGACGAGCCGTTCGATCACGTCGTCCGCCGTCTTGCCGGACTCGGAATACATGACTTCGACACCCGGCGTCGGCTCGCCTTGCTCCGGTCGCCGCTTGGCGGCATAACCGTCAAACACTACCGTCACGCGCGCATGACGGGCATCCGCGAACCCCCGGAGTACGCGCACCAACGCGTCGCGTTGCTGTTCCAGCGACCGACCCACCGCACGTCGCAGTTTTGGCCACGCGTGTAACACGCTATACCCGTCCACCAAAATCCATCGCTCACTCATGCCGGCCGAACTTGTCGCAGGTCGCGCCCACGCCACGCAAACCAAATCGTCCCGGCCACGCCGAAGGCAAACGCTGTGACGAGATTCAACCTCGGGTCAATCCGCCACAGCAGCGCGCCGCCGAACGCCGCCAGCGACACAATCACGTCGCGCACGAGATAATACAACCCGAACACACCGGCCTTCCGCTCCTCGGGCGCGAGGTCCATAATCAACGCCTTGCGCGTCGGCTCGCCGAACTCCTTCAACCCGCGCACCACAAACGCCGCCACCAGCGGCAGCAGCGACCGTGAGAAATATAGCGTGACCGGAAAGAGAGTGAAGAATCCAAACGTCGCCAGCACAAACGGCTTCTTGCCAATCCGGTCGGCATAGTGCGCCACCGGGATGTAACAGAGCACCGCCGTGATCTGTTCGATGGCCGACAGCCAGCCAAACTGAAATTCGGTCGTCGGCGCGGCAATCCATCGCGTGCACCAGATCACCACGAACGCGTCCGGTATCCGTTCGCAAAACCGGATGAGGATGTCGCTGACGAGGAGGTTGCGCAGATCGGGAGTCATGTCGTGCCACAGTCGGAGCGGATTTTTCTCGGCGGGCCGCGGCGAGCCGTCTTCAATCCACACTTGCTGCACCACCATCGCCATCATCGCCAACCCCAGCGCGACGACGAACGCATAGCGCACCCCATCGGCCACACCCCACACGGCAATGAACGTCCCGCCGAGTACCGGCCCCAGAGTTTTCGGGATGCGCCGCACCAGTGATTGCAGCGTCACGCCCATCGTGCGTTTGTCCTTCGGCACGGTGCGGGCGATCAACTCCATCGTCGCCGGCAGCGAAATCGCCGACCATGAGATGAACAGCGCCGCTCCGACCAACACCGCCCACCATTGACGCACAAGAATTACCACGAGGTAACCGGCCATCGAGATCAAGTTGAAGACCAGCAGTGCCCGCTTGTGACCGAGCCGGTCGCTGAGGTAACCGCCGGGAAACGAGTACAGCGCCGAGAGAAAATCGTCGAGCCACGCCAGCAACCCAATAGCGAGGATGGCTGTCGTGCCGGTGGTGAGTTGCTGCAGGTACAACGGCAGAAATCGCTCCGCCATGTGCTCCCCCATCCCGACGAGCACGACCATCCCCAGCAATCCGACGATGCTGCGGCGCAGTCCGAGAAATTCAGCGAGTCGAGACATAAAAGATCTGCCCGGTCGGCCCGCCGAAGCTGATGAATCCAAGCTTCAGCCAGAACCGGAACGCGTCGGCACTTGTTGGCTGCTCATTGCTCATCGCCAAATCGTGCGGCGGAGTATATTCTCCAGCTATGATGATGAGAAGCTTGACGATTGCCCTGACCCTCGGTGCCACCACGCTCACCCTCGGCGAAACCGTCAACTTCAACGCCGCATTCCCGGATGGCTGGCTCGCGGGTGTGACCGGCACTGGTCATCCGAAATGGTCGGTGGAAAACGGCGCGCTCAAGCAGTCGGGCGCCGCCACTTTCGCGTCGTGTGTGAAGACCAATGCCGTTCTCACCGATGGCTTTGTGGAAGTGAAGTTGAAGCCGCTCGCCGGCAAGGAAGACCAGGCCGGCGGCGTGGTCTGGCGATGGAAAGACGCCGACAACTACTACGCCGCACGTGCCAACGCGCTCGAAGACAACGTGCGCATCTACCATGTCGTCAAAGCCCGGCGCGTGCAGTTTGACGGACGCGACGTGAAAGTCTCAGTCAACGAGTGGCATTCATTGCGTGTCGATTTTTCCGGTCCGCACTTCAAGGTGTTGTTCGACCAGAAACGCTTGTTCGAAGCCAGCGACGAGACGATCAGCGGCCCCGGCAGCGTTGGCGTCTGGACTAAGGCGGATAGCGTGACGTTGTTCGACGATTTCAGTTTCGGTGGGAACTGACTCATGCGTTGGATCACGCGGGAACACGTCAAAGTGGACCGGGTGGCCTGTCCGTGGCTCATTCAGAAGTTCGTGGATCCACAAGCGGAGTTTGTCTTCCTGCCCGGCAACACGGATTGGAAAACGATCACGGACGGAATTCTGTATGACGTACCGGAGTGCGAACTTGGCCACCATGGCGAAGACGTTTCGTTCAACTCGATCCTGAAGAAGTACCACCTCACCGATCCTGCACTGCAACTGCTCGGTGAAATCGTGCGGGCGGCGGACTCCCATCCCGGCACGCCGCATCCTGCCGGCGAGGGATTGCGCTGGGTGGCGCATGGCTTCAGCGCATTGGGATTGAGCGACCACGAAATCCTCGCACGCGAGTTCGTTGTCTACGATGCGCTCTACGCCGAGTGCCAGCGCCGGGTCAGTCGCGACGGCGGATGATCAGCTTGACCGGCGTACCTCGCGGCGGAACGATCCTTGTGTTGACCTCAAACCCCTGCTCCTCGCCCCGGTAGGGGTTGCCGAAATCCTTCTTGAGGTTGATGAGCGTCGACGGCTGCCACCACAACGCAATGAACGACTGCTCTTCATCGGCCATGAACACTTCCTTGCCGCCGGGCACGCTCTTGGTGAAGTACGAGCCGGTAAAGATCCACGGCAAGGCGGCCGGCGATGTCTTCGTGCGCCGGTCAATCACCAATTGCTCGACCGGTGCCCGCTTCCCCGCCCACTCGACCTCGATGCTCACCGGGCTGCCGTTGCTTTCGCCGGGCTCGCAGCCAATCAGGAGCAGCGCAAACTTCAACGCCGCAGGCCGGCACTCCAGCGTGAACAAGCTCTCGTAATCGCGACCTGAGCTTTCGACAGCAATGAACTCCAGGATGCCGTCGGTGAGTGAGACTTTGCCGGTCGCCTCGATGAATTTCGTGTTGCCGCTGTAAATGATCAAACCGGGGAGATTGGTGATAGAGTCGGCATGCGCATTGAGGACAAACATCGCGAACAGCCACAGGTGTCGGACGTATCTCATTGGCCCACCCGTGTCACTTCGACTCCGACCAGACACACAGTTCATCCACGAACTGCACCTTGATGTTGTGCTTCCCAACCATCGGACGTGTACCATTGTCCGCTGCACCTCCGGAAACGTCAAGCACTCGACAACCCGCGCAGGTAAGACTAGGCTAGGTCCCGAGAGATGAAAACCGTCACGCTCCAGATTGACGGAATGACCTGCGCTGGCTGCGCCAGTTCAGTCCAGAAGGCGCTCGCCGCCGTCTCCGGTGTCGAGACCGCCACCGTCAATTTCATCTCCAAGACCGCCTCCGTGACCGGCGGCGACGAATCCGAACTCATCCGCGCCGTCAAGGCCACCGGCTACAGCGCCCACGTGCCTCAACCGGGCGAGAAACACGATGAAGAGCGCGCGGCCCGACTGCAGTTGCTCAAAGTTGCCGGCATTGGGGCGTTGCTCTTCGCCGGATGGCTGTTCCATCTGCCCCCGCTGGTGATCGTCGCCACCGTGCTCGCCGGCTTCCCCATTGTCTACCGCGCGATCAAGGCCTTGCTCGCGCGACGGCTGGATGCCGACGTGCTCGTCTCCATTGCCATCATCGCCGCGTCCTCAGTCGGCGAGTTCATCGCAGCGGGTGAGGTCGCGTTCATCATGCTGCTCGGTGAACAACTCGAAGCCTACACGACGCGCCGCGCCCGCCGTTCACTCGGCGGATTGCTCTCCCTCGTACCGGCCACCGCCCGCGTCCGTCGAGGCGATCAGGAAGTTGAAATTTCCAGTTCAGAATTGCAGACCGGCGACATCGTTGTCGTCCGCGCCGGCGAACGCGTGCCCGTTGACGGTGTCGTCCGCAGCGGTTCGGCCTCGGTGAACCAAGCGCCCGTGACTGGCGAAAGCATGCCGGTGGAGAAAACCGTTGGCGCCGAAGTTTACGTCGGCACGCTCAACGAATCCGGCGCGCTCATCATCGAAGCCACCCGCGTCGGCTCAGACACGACGCTGGCGCGCATCGCCCAACTCGTCGAAGCGGCGCAACAACGCGAAGCCCCCATCCAGCGCTCGCTGGACCGGTTAGCCGTCTGGCTCGTGCCGGTCATGCTCACACTGGCCGCATTGGTTTTCTTTCTCACGCACGACATCCAACGGGCGATCACCGTGCTCATCGTTGCCTGCCCGTGCGCGTTGATTTTGGCGACGCCGACTGCCGTCATGGCCGGCATCGCCCGCGCGGCGCGCGCCGGCGTGCTCATCAAGGGCGGGCAATACCTGGAGGCCACCGCACGCCTGCACACGATCGTCTTCGACAAAACCGGCACGTTGACCCACGGCCAGCCGGAGGTCACTCACGCGCATCGGTTCGACGAACACACCGAGGCCGAACTGCTCGGCATGGCCGCGGTCGCCGAAAAGATGAGCGGCCATCCCGTTGCCCGCGCCATCGTGCGCAAAGCGGAGGCGTTGGGCGTCGCGACGGCTGACCCGACTCATTTCCAGGCGCACCACGGCCGCGGAGTCGTCGCGGAACGCAACGGCCAGAAGCTGGTGGTCGGCCACAAGGGCATGATGGCCGAGCAGGCCGTGGCGTTGAGCGACCAACTCGAAGCCCACATGGACGAACACCACGGCGAAGGCCACACCACCGTGGTCGTCGCCCACGATGGCCGGGTTTGCGGCACCATCTGCGTGGCCGACACCGTGCGCGCCCGCGCTGACGAAGCCATCGCCGACCTGCGCAAGCTGGGCATCGAGAACGTCGTGATGCTCACCGGCGATAATCGCCGCGTCGCCATGCAGATCGCCGGCAGTCTCGGCATCAACGAAGTCAAAGCCGATGTGTTGCCGGAGCAAAAGGCGCAGCACATTGAGTCGCTCATGACCGGCGCCCGCGGCCGCGGCGTGGCGATGGTTGGCGACGGCGTGAACGACGCTCCCGCGCTGGCCGTGGCCGATGTCGGCATCGCGATGGGCGTGACCGGCACCGATGTCGCCCACGAGGCTGCCGACATCGCGCTGATGGCCGACGATCTCTCGAAGATCGCCTTCAGCGTCGGCCTGAGCCGGGAGGCGTTGCGGATCATCAAACAGGGCCTCTGTTTCG
>CAZMKD010000147.1:0-87352 GCA_964566575.1 uncultured Verrucomicrobiota bacterium | reverse complement strand
CCGAGATGTTGCGGGTGCTCTTGCCCTGTTCGTAGAGTTGGATGATTCGCTGGCGTGCCGGTAAAGGGATTGCTCGCATGAGCCGACTGTGCCATGCCGCTCCGCTTAAGTAAAGCTACATCATTAGTGGAAATGCTCTAGGTATCGCAGGCCGCGATTACCAAGATAGCCATTCGGAAGAATGATTCCTACGCGACCGCCCGGCAACGCTTGTCTGACGCAAAGTTCCGCAAAGAGTAGTCCGACCTCCTGAGAATCAAGCACCTTGCCGGTCTGTTCCAGTTTTCCATTTGTTTCCTTCCAAATATGACCAAGGTCAAATTTCTGGAGAACCTGAAATCGCTGCTCTTGGATTCTGATCCCGAAGGGCGGATTGCAAAGCATGACATGGAAGCAGTCGAGTTCCTTTTTCAGATTCACCAAGCTGTCTTCGTGCTTAACGTTGCCCTTTCCGTCTTCATTCAAAACCATGTTCAAAACGCATACTTGCACCGCATTTTCACTGTTATCAGCGCCCCAAATCGAATCTCGCAGGTCTGCTCCAAAGTTCTTGGCGTGCTGGAATGACGAAATTAGGAAATCGCCGCTTCCGCAAGCAGGGTCTTTGACCAATTCCCCGCCCTGCGGGTTCGCTATGCTCACCGAAATCCGCACAACTTCGGAGGGGGTAAAAAACTGAGCGAGATCCCATTTATAAACCCCTTTGGCGAAGTACATGTAGAACTCCTGAATGACATCCCTTTTCGATCCCAAAATACGAATCGGCGCGAGCAAAAAACTTATTTGCCTGAACATTGAGCCGCGCACTTTGAAGTTCGAGAGAACCGGCTTCGGAAGATACCGCGTGTAGAACCGCACAGCTTTCGAAAGCAGGTCATCGAAATACTTGGCAACACCATCGTCATCCAATGGTTCGTCAGTAAAATCCTGCACGGACATTTCTTGTTGAGGCGCTCTGTTAACGTGCTCGTCATGCAGTTTAACCAAAATTAGTTGAAGCATTATCTCGAAGCGACGGCTCTGGTCTTGTATCTGCGTGTGAAGCATGTCCTCAATTTTTTGAAAAAGCACACGTAGATTGGTAGGACGTAGGTCGGAACAACGAAGTGAGCGAGTTGCGAATGATTCGCCCCATTTAGGCAAAACGGCGATTGCCGTTTCATGCTTCGTAGTTTTCGTGCCTTTGATGGTGCAATAAAACAGTTTCTGTTCGACATCATCCCAATAGACACCGAAGGCCGAGATGTCCCCGAGAAAATCAAGCGCGGGATAAACCTGTGTCTGCTTAACATTTGCTGGGTCAGTGTTGTCGCGCTTAATTTCTGCGATGAGCCTGATGTGCGGCTTAATCGCCTCGACTTCACTCGCAAGATTCGAGACGGGAACATCCAAGATTGCGAGGTCCGTCCGGAACGAGTTGCGCCCCTTATGGCCGAAACGCAGCAGAGTCGTCTCGATCTTAAAGTGCGTCGCCGGATAGCCTTTCGCCAAGAGGAAGCGAATACAGTCGATACGCCGCTTTTCCTCGGTGTACGTCAGACCATCCGCAGCGCGTTCGGGAGCTTTGAGCGTTCCGCGAATCGGGCAGTGTAGAAATGCGCCTCTCACGTTGAAACCGATTATGCCAAGACAAGCAGGGGGCGGCAAGCCTGTGATGGATTTTGGCGGCAAGTCTGCCGGTAAGTCTACGCTGCGATTCCGGCGGCACTACCGGCGTTTCTGTTTGCGGACTTCTTCCTTGAGGCGTTGGACGTGGCCGCGGTTCTTTACTTCTTTGGCGGTAGTTCGCGAACAAAAGACCACGATACTTCGGCCACTTGGCCGTTGTCGTACGTCACTTTGAAGTGGCTGCCCAGTTCGCCGTCCACTTCCACACTCACGGGGACGGCTTTAGAAGAAATCCGATTGGCCTTGCGAATCGTCGCGTGTGGTTCAAGGAAACAAAGCCCGTCTTCAAATTCAACGTCGAAGGCGTCTTCCCAACCCAAGTAGCGGGCGTTGCGAACACGCGCGAATGCTGCTTGCCCGTAAGGCTTCTTGAGTTGGGTCGTCGTCTTCATAACGGTCCTTCTCGTTTCAAGTCCAGGACTAGTTTAATCAATTTGCGCTCCGGTATCCAGCCTTCAATTCCGGTCATGCGATCCAAATCGAACCGCCCGAGCAACCGGTGTTTGCTGTCATAGACGTGAATGTGCCGCGGGACATGCTCGCCGATGAACCATTCCAAAATATAACCGCGCCGGCGAATCTTGCCCATCACTCACCCGCGGCGTTTCTGTTTTCGGACTTCTTCCTTGAGGCGTTGGACGTGGCCGCGGCCGAGGGCTTTGACTTCGCAGCCCAACTCGAAATACCGGCGGATCGCATCGTCGCTGAGGATGCCGTAGCAGTCCACCACCGCGAGTGGGTGACCGGCCCATTTGACGACGACGTCGGGCTTGAGTTTCAAGTACGGCTCGTGCGGGACAGCGAAGATGACGGCTTCGCTGTCTTTGAGCGCGACCTTGAGGTCGGATTGGACACGGATATTGCGGAGTTCTTCTTGATTGCGGAAGAACCGGCTCCACGAGTGACCGGGCGACGGGTACGTGTCCTGCACTTCGAGTTCGTACCAGTGCGCGACATAGGGATCGTGCACGCGCATCTCCGCGCCCATCTCAGTGAGTTTGCGCACGACCAGTTCGCTGCCGGAGTAGCGCGTGTCGCCCACGTCCTGCCGGTAACTCGCGCCGCAGATCAAGACATCGGCGCCGGCAATGTACCGGCCCATGTTGCGCAGCGCGTCGCGAGTCAACTCCGCCACATGCAGACCGCGGGTGTCGTTCACGTCGATCGCGGTCGGAGTGATTTTGAAAATGTCGTCGCCGTCCTCGAAGCCGAGGATATGTTTGTACGCCCAGTAACCAAGCCCGCCGTCCTTCGGCAGGCAGTAGCCGCCGACGCCGGGGCCGGGGAAGATAATGTTACTGTGCGTCGGGCGCACCTTGATGGCTTTGATCACCTTGATAAGGTCGACCCCGTTGCGCTCGGCGAACAAGCTCCACTCGTTGAGGAACGCGAGGATCGTGGCCCGGTAGGAGTTCTCGACGATCTTCGTTGTCTCCGACTCGATCGGGCGATCCATGACCGTAAGCGGGAATTGTTTCGTGTTGAGGACTTCCCGGAGAAACTTCTCGACACGCCGGCGCGCCTCGGGATTGCAGCCCGAGCAGACCCGCCAGAAATCGCGGATGCTGGAGACGTACTCGCGCCCCGGCATCACGCGCTCGAAACTGTGCGCCAGCAACGGCGCGCTCTTGATGCCCCGCGTCGCAAACGCCTTCTTCATGATCGGCCACGCGACGAACTCGGTCGTGCCGGGCGCGACAGTGGTTTCGATGAGCACCAGACACTTGGCCGGTATCCGTTGGCCGATGGTGCGCATCGTCGCTTCGAGCGCGGCCATGTCGGCCTCGCCGGTGTGGAGTTTGCCAAGATCGCGCTTGAGGTAGTCGCATTGCACATCCACAACGACGCAGTCGGCAAACTTGAGGCAGTCGCTGTTGTACGTGGCCGTGAGCGTTTTCTTCTCCCGCACGCAGCGGGTGATGATCTGGTCAACTTCTGGATCCTCGGCCTTCACCGGCGACTCACCGCGGTTCAGCAGCTCGATCTTCCAGAAACTGCGCGCGCTTGGCCGCTGGCAACCGATGACCAATTTGCCGGGTCGACCCTTTTTATCGACCGTGTCGGCCACGATTGCCGCCATCACCGCGCCGACGAAGCCGACGCCCATAACGACAACGATCTCCTTGCCATCCTTGCGCGCCCGTGCGACGAGCTTTTCCAGCCGCGCCAGTTCCTTCGCGTAGTCTTCCTTCGCCGGCAACTGAAACTTCTCGCCCGATGGACTGACAGAAACTTCGTTGGTCGTACCCATAATCACTCTCCCTATTTAGTAAACGAACACGCCGAGTGCGATCAGTACCAGCCCGACGGTGATGCCAGTAGTGCAGGCCAACCGGCAACGTTTGTCGGTCGCCATCATGAAACCGATCAAATCGCGGAAGTGATGCGGTGCAACCGTCATCCAAATGGCCGCGACAACCCACAGGTACGCCAGCACCGTCACGACGAGCCGTGACGGCACGCCGCTGCCGTCGGCGGCGTCTACCATGTGTTTGGCCAGCATCAACATCAACGCCGCCACACCGCGCATCGCGAGGTAACTCGGCGCGAAATTGATCACCAGCGCGTACGCAACCGGCACGCCAATGAGAATGTATGGCTGGGCCCATTTCCATTCGTCGGTCGCCGCATGATACATGATCCACCACGCAATCGCCGCCGCGACGCCCATGAGCACTCGGCCCCAGAGCATCGAGCGCGGGAATTTGATGACATGTTCGCGGTACTTTGCGGGCTCGAGCAGGCCCGGCAGACGGGCCGCGACAACCAGCGCGCCGACGGCGATGGAGACGATAGCAAGTCTAGTCATGGATTACCGGATCACCGTAGAGGGTCGTAGTCGTGGCGCGTTCGATTTTCACCGGCAGCAATTCGCCCTTGTGCCGGTCGCTGCCGTCGAACACCACGATATTGTTCGTGCGCGTGCGTCCCAGCATGCGCTTGCCGGCCTTTTCGCTGCGGCCTTCGACGAGGATCTCGACTGTCTGACCGACGAGCGCCGCGTGTTTCCGGTCGAGGCCTTCGTTGAGAATGGACAGCAACGTCTGGTTGCGCGCGTCTTTCACATCTTCCAGCAACTGGCCCGGCATCTCGGCCGCCGGTGTGTCGCGCCGCGTCGAGTACCGGAAGAGATACGCCTGATCGAATTCGACCTCGCGCATCAGCGACGCCGTCTCCTCGAAATCTTTCTCGGTCTCACCGGGGAAACCAACAATCACATCGGTCGTCAACGCGATACCGGGACGCGCGGCGCGGAGTTTCTCGACAATCTTGAGATACCATTCCCGGCTGTAGCCCCGATTCATGGCTTTCAAAATGCGATTCGAACCGCTCTGCACCGGTAAGTGCGCGTGTTCACAGAGCTTCGGCAAATCCCGGTACGCCTGCACCAAATCTTCTCCGAACCCTTTCGGATGCGGCGACGTGAACCGGATGCGCTCCAAGCCGGCCACCTCGTGAACCGCGTGGAGCAGTTTCACAAAACCGGATTTGCCGATGTCTTTGCGCCCGTAACTGGTCACGATTTGCCCAAGCAAAGTGACTTCTTTGACGCCGTGTGCCACGAGGCGTTCAACCTCCTCGACGATCTCGGCAATCGGCCGGCTGCGTTCCGTGCCGCGTGTGTACGGCACGATGCAAAACGTGCAATACATGTCGCAGCCTTGCATGATGCTCACGAAGGCCGTCACTTGCCGGTCGCCATTCGTCCCGAGGACGTGGTCGCGGATCGTCGATTCGCTCCCCGGCTCCTCCGCGACATCCACGATCCGGTAGGGCGCGCGCAAGTCCTCTGTAGCCGAGGTGTAACCGCTGCGGGCCGCCTTCTGTGTGGCGGCAACCTCGGCCGAAACTGACGCTTCGGCTACAGAACGCCCGACAAGTTCGTCGAGGTAATCTGCCACCTTGTGAAACTTCTGCGTGCCGACGACCAGATTGACGCCGCGGTTCTTGAGCAACTCCTCACCCCGGCTCTGCGCCATGCAACCGAGGTAACCGAGAATCAGTCCGGGCTCCTGCTTTTTCCGGTACGCCAGTGTGCTCATTTTACCGAGCGCCTTTTGTTCGGCCATGTCGCGGACGCTGCACGTGTTCAACAAAATGATATCCGCCTCGCCTTCGTGGCCGGTAATACTGTACCCCCGCTCGCGCAACATCGCCGCGACCGCTTCGCTGTCGCGCTCGTTCATCTGGCAGCCGTAGGTTTTGATGTAGACCAGTTTCATTCGGCAACAGACTTACCGTAGATGAGTGCCATGATCTCGGTGCGGGTCCGGATGTCTTTCACGAACGCCCCGCGCATCGCTGAGGTGACGACCGACGCGCCGGGCTTCTTGACACCGCGCATCGTCATGCATGTATGCACGGCCTCGCAGACCACAGCCACACCTTGCGCCTTCAATTCAGCACTGACAATGTCCGCGATCTGGCTGGTCATGCGTTCTTGGACTTGTGGACGGCGGGCAAACGACTCGACTACACGCGCGAGCTTCGAGATGCCGACGACGTGGCCGTTGGGAATGTATGCGACGTGCGCCTTGCCGAAGAACGGCATCAGATGATGTTCGCACATCGAGAAAAACGGGATGTCCTTAACTAGCACGACTTCGTGATGATCCTCGTCGAATTTCCTCCGAAGTGCGGCGCGGGGCTCTTCCTCACCCTGTCCGAAGATCTCCTCGTACATCCGCGCAACCCGGTCGGGCGTCTCGCGCAAGCCGTCCCGGTTGGGATCCTCGCCGATCGCCTCCAGCAGCAAGCGCACGGCGCTGCGGATTTTCTTCTTGTTGATTGGGTGGACTTTCATGAAACGACTGGCGACAGCATAGACTCGCTGGCGGTGCTTTGGCAAGCGCGGCTCACTTCAGTTCGTCGAGCGTGCCGTGATCCTTGGCTTGGCGGATGCGGACGTGCGTGCCGTCACGCTCCAACTCGGCGGTAATGCCGCGTTTGTCGGCGAGACGCCGGTAGGCGTCGGCGAAATTGCCGGCTTCCTTCTCGGTTGTCCAAGCGGTCGTCCAGACGAGCGCGGTCGGGCCGTTGCTGCCGCGTTCATAGACGAGATACCGGTCGCCGTTCCAGCCGGCGGCGATGCGTTGCGCTTCGAGCACGCCGAGTTGTTGCGACAACAAACTGCGCACACCAAACTCGCCGAGGACATTGTCGCCGATCAATCGCCAGCCCCGCTCGGAGCTGGGCGAGCCGGTGACGACGCGTTTCGCCAACGCGATTTTTTTGGGGTCGCGCCGGTCATGCAGGTATTTCTCCGGGTGGAGAATTTGTTGCGTCGAGACCGGCGGGTGTTTAAACGCCTCGTTCAGCGCGTCCGTGCCACCCGCGGCAAACACCGCCATCGCAAACTCTGTCCCCTGTTGATACGGGAACAACATCATCTCACGGAAGAACGGCGGCGCGGCTTGAAACTTCGCAGTCTTTTGTCCGAGCATGCCGCCCATGACGTCGCTCAGCATGTCACTGACGTCAAGATGTTCGCCGTAGTATTGCGCCATCAACACCGTCGCGTCGCCCTCGACCAGTGCCGACGTCGCCAGCGCAAGATCGTCGTTGTCTTTGACCTTCAACGGGAACGTCGTGAGATCGTAGTTCTGGTCTTGCAGCGCATGCGTCAGCTCGTGCGCCAGCGTGACGCGGTCGAGGTTGCTGCTCAACGACATGTTCTTGAACGTGTACAGTGCTCGCTCTTCCGGTATGTAAAACGCCGCCACCTGCTCATCGTACAACCCCACGATAGCGTCATGCAAATCCGTGCCTTCCGGTATCAGCCCGAGCGTCTCGAGCGTGCGACCGTAATCGCGCAACTCCTGCGCGCTGTACTGCTCGCCAAGCTTCGTCTCCAGGACCTTCCGCAAATCGTCCCGGCCAATCATCTTGTAAGTGACCGGCTTCTTGAACGGTAATCCACGAAGCGCCGCCGTCTGCCTTTCAATCTGGGCGCGCGTCTCCGCCTGCTCTTCCGGTTTGGCGGCGTTGCCGGCGGCCACCTGCGTCTGCAGATCGCGCTTTTCCATTTCGAGCAACACGCGTGTGTCGCGCAGCATCTGATTCTCGGTCCGCAGATTGGCGATCTCCCAACCTTCGTTCCCCGACTTTCGTCGCACACCAATGGGATTCCAGACCAAGTAGCCAATAATCAATGCCAGCACGAGAATCGTGATCTCTGATAGGAACTTTTTCATTGGTTGGCTATCTTCCGGGTGCTAACGTGCGCGGAATCTAATGGACATCCGTAGCAAAATCCAGACCCTTCTCGCCGCCCCCAACTACCAACCGCTGCGCCGCGCTGAGATCGCCGCCAAGCTGCGGCTGAACGATTCCGAGCGCCGCGAATACCGGCGCGTGCTCGACGAGATGGTCCGGAAAGGCGAGGTCGCTCGCGTCCGGCAAGACCGGTTCGTCCTGCCGCAAGAGGCCGATCTCGTCAGCGGACGAATCGCAATTAACGAGAAGGGATTCGCGTTCGTCATCCCGGACCCGCCCGCCACCGGCGACGTTTACATCGCGCAGGAAGACACGGGGGTGGCGATGCAGGGCGACAAAGTCCTCGTCCGCTTGAACCGCGAACGGCGCAAGGCCTCCGACAAGTCGAGCGGCCGCGTGATCCGCATTCTGGAGCGCGCCACCGACATGATTGTCGGCACGCTCCAGAAAACGCCGCGCTTTCATTATGTCGTTCCGGACGATCCACGGTTCATCCACGACGTCTACACCCAGCCCGCGCACAACGCGCAAATCGGGGACAAGGTTGTCGTCAAGCTCGCCGACTGGACTTCCCGGCACGTCAACCCCGAGGGGACGATCGTCGAAGTCCTCGGCAAAGCCGCCGCCCCGGGCGTGGACATTCTCTCAATCCTCCGCAAATACCGGCTGCCGACGAAGTTCTCCGAGCAGACACTCGCGGACGCTGAGCGGATCACCGAGAAGATTCCCCCCGGCCGTCTCGATTTGCGCAAGCAATTCATCGTCACCATCGACCCCGACGACGCGAAGGATTTTGACGATGCGGTGAACGTGGACGAGCTGCCGGACGGTGGCTGGCGGCTCGGCGTGCACATCGCCGACGTCTCGCACTACGTCCGCCCCGGCAGCGCTCTGGACCGGGAAGCGCGGGCGCGCGGCAACAGCGTCTACCTCGTCGATCGCGTCGTGCCGATGTTGCCGGAGAAACTTTCCAACGGCGTCTGCAGCCTACGTCCCCGAGAAGACCGGCTGACCATGAGTTGCATCATTGAGTACGCATCGAAACTCACCGTGCGCAAGGTCGAGTTCGCGTCGAGCGTCATTCACTCGCGTCACCGGCTCACGTACAAGGAGGCGTTCGCCCGGCTCGAATCCAAAGACGGCGATGAACTGACCCGCGAGCTGAAGAAGATGTGGCGGCTGGCGTCGAAGTTGCGCGCGCAGCGGATGGCGCAAGGCTCATTCGACCTGAACTTCCCGGAAGTCAAGGTGCGCCTCGACAAACACGGACGTCCGACACACATCGAGAAAGTTCTCAACGACATCTCGCATCAACTCGTCGAGGAGTTCATGCTCGTGGCCAACGAAGCGGTGGCGCGTCACATCTGCAACCGGCAAGTTCCCGGCATCTATCGCATCCACGAAGATCCGGAGTTGGAAAAGCTGCGCGACTTTCGCGAGTACGCCCAAAGTTTCGGCTACAAAGTCGGTGACGTCACCCACCGGCGCGAACTGCAGAAGTTACTTGCGGCGGTGAAAGACAAGCCCGAGGAATACGCGGTCAACCTCGCGTTGCTCCGGTCACTAAAACAAGCGCGGTATTCTCCACAGCCGGTCGGCCACTATGGGCTGGCGAAAAAGTTCTACACGCACTTCACCTCCCCCATTCGCCGGTATGCTGACTTGGTCGTGCATCGGACGCTGCGCGGGTTGATCGAGCCGGTCACAGACCGTCACTTGAACGTGGCAGATTTGGCGAAGATCGCCGAGCATGTCTCGAAGACTGAGCGGGTGGCCGGCGAGGCGGAGGAAGAATCGGTTGAGCTCAAGAAGATCGAGTACTTTCAGCAGCAATTGATGACCGGCAAGCTCGATGCGTTGGAGGCCGTTGTGTCCGGCGTCCGAAACTTCGGAATCTTTGTAGAGTTGGCGGAAAGTCTCGTGCGGGGACTGGTCCACGTCTCGACCTTGGAAGACGACTTCTACCACTACGACGAGCAGCGCGAACGGTTGGTTGGCAAGCGGACCCGCCGCGTCATCCAGATCGGTAACCGGCTGACCGTGCAGGTGGCTCGCGTGGACGTGTTTAAGCGCCAGATTGACTTCCGCGTCGCGGGATGGCGGTAGGTCGTATTTTTGTATTGACTCAAGCCACAGATGGCGTAAAAAGTGCCCCTAACAAGGGGGTGGGTATGAAGACAGTAAGGAGTTTAGCCTGTAGGTATTGTATTAGTGCTATAGCCACGGGTGGGTTATTGGTCACTGTCGGTTTGTTTATCGGACAAGATCGTGCAGATGCTGCGTCTCGATTGTCGAGTGCCGACCAAGCGAGTTTCATGTCCGAGACGGCTCGACTGCAACGGTCTCCCGGCAGCGTGACAGGCCCGCCGAGGAAGTTCATAATCTGCCACGACGGGCGCACGATTCGTGTAAGCGAACAAGCCGCGGCCGCACACTTCGACCAGCATCCCGGTGACGCGCCCGGCCCGTGCCAGGGAAAAACGGTCGTCTGCCATAACGGCAAGACACTTATTATCGACGAGAGTGCTTTGGACACTCACACTGGACACGGCGACTCCGACGGGCCGTGCCCGGGCCAGATGTTCATGTGCAACTTGCGTGTGCACACCATCGTCGTGGATGCTAATGGTGTGGAGGACCATCTGGCACACGGGCAAATTCTCGGGCTTTGCCCGGGCAAGAATTTGCTCTGCCACAACGGTCGCACGATCATCGTTTCCAACCACGCCAGACAGTGGCACTTGCAAAGTCATACTGATGATAAAGACGGCTACTGTCTCGACGGTGCTGGGCCGATAGTCACCGGCATTCCGCCGACCTCGGCTAGCCGCTGATCCTCGGTTCCGAGCAGCCTGCCGAGTGCCGGCGTACCAGTCTGAGTCGATGCTGAAATCCGCGCTGGACATTGTCTTGCTCGTCACGGTGGTGTTGTGTCTTGGCACAGCGACCATCGCTTTTGGCGGGGTGCTACCGGAGTACGCGTTGCCCTTGGTGGTGTTGGTGACGCTGCTGGCAACGTTTTGGGCCGCCAAGTTGTTGTTATGTCGACGCGTCCCAGTGGTGTGGTCGCCCATGCATGTGCCGGTGCTACTGTTCGCCGGTTACGCGGCGTACCGATATGCGGTTTCGCCGATCGAGTACGAATCCCGATTCGAACTCTATCAGGTCGGCATGTACACGTTCATCTACTTCCTCGTCGCCAGCAACCTGCATCGGACACGTGACCGGCTGGTGATTGTCGGCGCACTGCTGATCCTGGCAATCGGCGAGGCGGCCTACGCTCTGTGGCAATTCCGCACACATGCCGATGCGGTGTTGTGGCTGGACCGCGGCACGAACTATCATGGTCGCGGGAGTGGCACGTACTTCTGCCCCAATCACCTCGCCGGGATGTTCGAGATGACGTTGGCGATCCTCATCGCGCGCCTTCTCGTCCACCGCAACCCGCTCGGCGACCT
Organism: uncultured Verrucomicrobiota bacterium; assembly: GCA_964566575.1. Classification (GTDB taxonomy): domain Bacteria; phylum Verrucomicrobiota; class Verrucomicrobiia; order Palsa-1439; family Palsa-1439; genus CAZMKD01. Next base: position 76,010 of record CAZMKD010000147.1, on the reverse strand, counting down.
CCAATCGACGCTCCTCATCAAACTCTATGAAGTGGCCGCCGCCGTCTTTGTCGCGCTGGGACTGTTTGCGACGCTATCGCGCGGCGGGTGGATCGCCACCGCAGTAGCGCTTCTGGCTCTGTTGGTATGGGCGGAAAAGGCGCGGGTGTTGTCGTCGCGGTTGGTCATCTCTGTCTTTGTCACCATCCTACTGATCGGCGTCGCAGCGTGGAACATTCCGCGCGTGCGCGACCGGATCGAACAAGATGTGCGCGTGCGGCTGGACTACGTCCCCGGTGATTCGCCAATTCAAATCGTGGCGGGTCTTTCCGGCCGATATCCAATCTGGCACGCGACCGTCCGCATGATCCGGGATCACGTCTGGCTGGGTACGGGGCCTGCGACGTGGGAATGGATGCATCTGAAGTATCGCGATCCGCGTTTGCAGATTCGCCCGCAGTACGCCCACAACGACGTGCTTCAGCTTGCGTCCGACTATGGATTGATCGGGGCGGCGCTTGTCGTGATAATGCTGGCTTGCTTCTACCGGCACGCGTGGCGGCTTGCGCGGCAAGATGAATCCGTGGAGTTGCGCGCCTTCGCGCTGGGCAGCAGTGCCGCCGTCACCGCCATCCTTGTGCATTCTTTCGTCGATTTCAATCTCCACATACCGGCGAACGCGATGTGGCTGGTGACCCTCATGGCCCTCACGGTCGCGCCCAGCTCAAACCCGACTGAGAGCCGGCACCGTGAGTTCCACACACCGAACCGATTCGCTCTCGCCTTCGGGGTGATCGTGGTGGCGGCCGGACTGGGTTGGTTCGGTGCGCGATTCAGTCTGAGCGCACGCGACACGGCAGTTGGTTACAACTCCAGTCAGGAATTCGAATGGGCTCGGGCGCAGACGTTCTATGAGCGCGCACGGCGTCACGATCCCGGCAACCCCGAGCCGCTCGCGGAAATTGGCGATTCGTACCGGATGCAAAGCTCGTTGGCCGACGCCCCTGAAGACAGTCGCGAGCAGCGCCGGTTCGCCGACCTGGCAGTAAACTCTTACCGGGAGTCGCTGAGATTGAATCCGTACCAGTCGGAGGTCATGCTGCGGCTGGCGGCGGCCTACGAGTTGGCCGGCGACATCGCCAGTGCGGCACGGACCTATGGTCATGCGCTGGCAGTAGACCCAAACAACGCTTTCAGCTGGCTGCGGCTCGGGATGTTTGGGCATCGTCAAGGCGATATCGCCGGTGCGATCGAGGCGCTCCGCCGCTCCCAGCAACTCAACAACATCGAGCCGATCGCAGACCAGTACCTCAAGGGGATCGAAGCCGAGATGGCCAGCCAGCGGTAAACTTGGCGTTACCGTTTGACGCGGCAGTGCGTTTGTAGTAAAAACAACATGATGGCTAACGGTAAGATACCTCCTTCTAATGTGAAGCAGTGGCTGGAGTTTTTCTGGCTCTGGCTTTCGGATCCAACCTTCCGACACAGCCGTAACAAGCGCAAAGCCTACTACGAGCATTGCCTCGCCAAGAGCCTGCTGCGTCCGTGGTCGTGATTGATATTTCCCGCGCGCTCCGGCAGTATGGCCGCGCATGTGGCAATGGACTGAATCCGTCGAGCAATACGTCCTCGACGTCATTTTCAAACGCCGACACGACTTCGGCGCGCGCCTGACCAGCGGACTGCTGCTGGGTTTGTCGCGCATCTACGCTGGCGCCATCCAAGCGCGCCTCTTCCTCTGGCGTCATCGCATCTTTCGCGACCACACACTTGGCTGCCAAGTCGTCAGCATCGGCAACCTCACCGTCGGCGGCACCGGCAAGACCCCGGTCGTCGAAGTCTTCGCGCGGGCCCTGCAACATGCTGGCCGGCGCGTTGCCATCCTTTCGCGCGGCTACAAGAGCACGCCCCGCCCACTCTGGCAACGCATCGTCGCCAAGATGACGCTTCAAGAAGACAAGATCCCTCCCAAAGTCGTTTCCGATGGTCAGTCGTTGCTACTCGACAGCGAACAAGCTGGCGACGAGCCGTACATGCTAGCGTCCAACCTCAAGGATGTCGTGGTGCTTGTGGACAAAGACCGCGTCAAGTCCGGCCGCTATGCGATCCAACGGTTCGGCTGCGACACGTTGTTGCTCGACGATGGGTTTCAATACCTCGCGCTCAAGAGCCGGTTGGACATTTGTCTTGTCGACCGCAACAATCCGTTCGGCAATCACTACCTCCTCCCCCGCGGCACGCTCCGCGAGCCGATCACCAACCTTAAACGTGCCAGCTACATCTTCATCACCAAATCCAGCAAGTTCGGCGCGGACAAACTCCGCAAAGCCATCCGGCAATTCAACGAGACCGCCGAAATCATCGAGTGCGCCCATCATCCGCTCTACCTCCAAGATGTTTTCACCGGCGAGCGCCACGACCTCAAACGTCTTGTCGACCTCGATGTGGCCGCCCTCTCCGGGATCGCTGCACCCGAAAGCTTCGAGGACGGTCTGCGAGGATTGGGGGCAAAGGTCGTCTACCGCAAAGCGTACGCCGACCACCACCGCTACACGCAACAAGAAATCATCAACATGATCAACCGCAGCCTCAAGCGTGGCGCCAAAGCAATCCTCACCACGGAAAAAGACGCTGTCCGCTTTCCAAAGATCGACCGACGAGACATCCCCGTTTACTTCTTACGAGTGGAAATCCGAATCATCGCGGGAGCGAAAGACTTTGATGACGCCGTCCGAACCATCTGCCATCGTTAACACGCCCCACGCTCGCATCCTCGTGCGCGCCACCAACTGGATCGGCGACGCCGTGATGACCATGCCGGCGGTGCAACGCCTGCGAGAACGGGAGCGCGACGCCCACATCACCCTACTCTGCCCCGCCAAACTCCACGACCTGTGGCGACACAACCCCTACATCAACGAGGTCATCGATGTTGGCCAACTCCGCGCTCACAACTACGACGTCGCCATCATCTTCCCCAATTCCTTTCGCTCCGCGTGGGAGTGCTGGCGCGCCGGCATCCCGACCCGGGTCGGGTTCGCCGGCCATTGGCGGCGCATGCTGCTCACGCATGTCGTCGAAGAACCGCATACCGAGCGGCCCGTGTACAAGGACATCACGGTCGCTGGTAAAACCTTCAAGGTGAAATCATTCCCCACGATCCGCCACCAGTCCCACCGGTATCTCGACCTCATCTGGTTCCTAGGCGGCAATCGCGAAATTACCCGGCCGAAGATCTGGCTCGCGCCGGGCGAGTTGCCGTCGCTGACCAAATTCATCCACGAAGGCTCGCGTCCGGTCTTTGCCCTCAACGCCGGCGCCGAATACGGTCCGGCCAAACGGTGGATGCCCGAGCGCTTCGCCGAAGTCGCCCAGCGCGTCTCCGCCGAAGTCGCCTGCCGGTGGCTACTACTCGGCGGCCCCGGCGATGTGGAAATCGCCGGCAAGATCGAGGCGGAATTGCGCGCGAGCCTTGGCGACGACCGCGCGGTTGTCAATGTTGCCGGCAAGACCACGCTGCTCGAACTCTGCGAACTTATCGGTTTCTGTAAACTACTCCTCACGAACGATACCGGCCCGATGCACCTGGCGACCGCCGTCGGCACGCCGGTCGTCGCGGTCTTCGGTTCAACGTCCGCCGAGCTGACCGGACCGCTTGACCCGCGAGCGGCCGTCGTGAGCGCCGCTGTGGAATGCACACCGTGTTTTCTCCGAAAATGCCCGATTGATTTCCGCTGCATGAACAACATTACTGTTGAGCAAGTCACCGAAGCCGTGCTGAAACTGTGGCAGCAAACCGAAACGACGCACGGTCACACATGAGCAATCCCGGTAGGGCGCGACCGCCGGGCGCGCCGCGAACTACACAAGACGGACGGCCCGGACAGCCGAGGCGCTGCGCCGAGACGCCGCACCGCCGTCTGTGCGGCAATCCGTCCCTACCGAGATGAGCGACCAACCACGCCCCACCGTCGTCCGCGCCGCGCGCACCGTCAGTCTGGCCGTTCTCGGCAGCCGCGTGCTCGGTCTCGTCCGCGAACAAGTGCTCGCAACATTGTTCGGCGCAAGCCGGGAGTTTGATGCGTTCGTCACCGCGTTTCGCATCCCGAACCTGCTGCGTGACCTCTTCGCGGAGGGCGCGCTCTCGGCCGCGTTCGTCACCACGTTTTCACAGAAGCTCACCGCCGAAGGCGATAAGGGCGCGTGGCGGCTCGCCAATCTCGTGCTGAACGCGCTCCTGATTCTGCTCAGCGTGATCACGGTGGTCGGCATCATTGCTTCGCCGTGGCTGGTGCGGGCGATCGCGCCCGGCTTCGCCAACATTCCCGGCAAGACGGAGCTGACCGTGACGCTCACGCGGATCATGTTTCCGTTTCTGCCGATGGTCGCCGTCGCTGCGCTCGCAATGGGCATGCTCAACGCCAAACATCGGTTTGGCGTACCGGCCAGCGCTTCTATGATGTTCAATGTCGGCTCGATTATCGGTGGCGTCGGGCTGGCGTATTGGTTCGACCCGAACTTTGGCCCGGCAGCCATCAAGGGCATCGCGTTCGGCACGCTCATCGGCGGCGCGGCGCAATGGTTCATCCAAGTGCCGAGCCTGCGCAGCATCGGCTACCGGTACGAACCGATTCTCGACTGGCACGACCCGGGATTTCAACGGGTCGTCAAACTCGTCGGCCCGGCCGTGCTCGGCGCGTCGGCGGTGCAGATCAACGTCTTCATCGACAACTGGTTTGCGTCCTACTTCGGCGACGGCGCGGTCACGTTTCTGAACTGCGCGTTCCGGCTCATACAGTTTCCGATTGGTCTGTTTGGCGTCGCCATCGGGGTCGCGACGCTGCCGACTGCTAGCGCTCACATCGCGCGCGGCGAGATCGTCGAGTTTCGGAAAACCCTCGGCCGGTCAATCCGGCTGGCGTTCTTTCTGTGCGTGCCGGCCGCGTGCGGACTGGCGGCACTCGCGCAGCCCATCATTGCCGCCATCTACCAACACGGCCGGTTCGACGCCGCGTCAACCGCGCAGACCGCGTTGTGCGTCCAAGCGTTCGCCGTCGGCCTGGCCGGCTACGCCGCCATCAAGGTCATCGCGCCCACGTTCTACGCCTTTGGCGACGCGCGCACGCCGATGTACGTCGCATTGTTCTCCATCGTCATCAACGCCGGACTCGACTGGTTGTTCGCGATGCGCTTGGGCATGGGCACGGCTGGGCTGGCGTTGTCCACCTCGTGCGTGGCGCTGACGAATTTCTTCCTGCTGCTCGCCCTGATGCGCCGCCGCATCGAACGCGTCGAGGCCGGCGCGCTGTTGAAATCGCTGGTAAAGATCGGCCTCGCCTCAGCCGTGATGACCGCCGCCATCTTGGGCGTGCACCACGTGCTCCAAGCGCACCGGTATCTCGACGTGGCCGGCTCGATGGTCGTGGGGTTGATCGTCTTCGGCGCGTGCTGCGCGCTGCTGCGCGTGGCGGAGTTCGGAGAACTTATGGGCGTGTTGAAGTTCAGCGCAAAACAGCCGAGCGACTGACCGGGGCTACTATGACCAAGATTCGAGTGTCAGCCCCGCGACCCGCTGGAATTCAGTGACATTGTTGGTCACAAGAATGAGACCGTGAGACAATGCTTGTCCGGCAATCAGTAGGTCGTACGGGCCAATGGGGCGGCCAGCGCGCTCCAACTCCATGCGAATCCGCGCGGCGATTTCGGCGGAGGCCCGGTCAAACGGTAGTTCATTCACCACGGCAAGGAAGCGGGCCACCTTCAGGCGTTCGGTCGCTGGCTCGCGAGTTTTCTCAATGCCGCTGAACAACTCATAAACCGTCACCATGGACACCGCCACATCGACGGGCGATAACCGGCTCAAGCGCTCCACGAAACCTGATTGCTGACGCAGAATCCCGATGCAAGTGTCGGTGTCGAGCAGGTGGGTCATGCCGGCTGGCTACCAACCTCTGACCGTTGGCGGTAATCCTTGTGCCAGACGGACAAAAGCCAAGTCGTCAATCCGGATGGACTCGAAGAATTGTTCCGGCCACGCGGTCGGCTTGACCGGTTCCAAGATGACGGACTCGCCTTCGTGTCGGACTGACACCGTGGGCGTAGGCAAGTGAACGCCTTTCGGCAATCGAACCGTCAGATGGTCGCCTTCAAGAGTAACGGTGGCTGTTTCCATTGCGGCAAACATATCACAGTCTGCGATGGTATGTAAATCATCGCGTCACCATCTGCGTTCGTGCCTCGCCTCCGCCGTGATGAGCGCCGCCATATTGGGCGTGCACCACGTGCTCGCAGGCACCGGTATCTCGATGTGGCCGGCTCGATGGTCGTGGGGTTGGTCGTCTTCGGCGTATGTTGCGCCTTGCTGCGCGTGGCGGAGTTCGGTGAGCTTCTCGGCGTCTTGAAGTTCGGCGCGAAGCTGCCCGGCAATTGACGATTTGGCTTTCACCGCAGGTTCTGTCGCATTACTAATGTTAGCCGCTGACGGCATGAGATATGTAATTCGATTATTTGCCGGAATTGGGTTGGGGCTCTATACCTGCATCCTTGTTCATTACTACTCGCTGCTCATCAGTCGTACGAGAAACGAATGGGGGCGGTTTTTCGTATTCCTTTGTGGACTCGCGGTGTTTATTTTCATTCCATTCTTTGGCTGCATAGCACTGCTGTTCACCGGTCCACGACCTTCGACAAGCAATCTCCGGTATCTCTGGTTTCTGGTTGTTTTTCTTTCGTGGATTGGGACATTCTGGATTTACGCAATTAGAAATTGGCGCACTTTACAGAAGCGTCTTGGTCCGTTTGAGGACTCGGACAAGAGTTGAGAGCGTCCGACAATCCCACGACCAAGCGGTGGCACTCCAAATCGGCCGGTAATTCGGGTATCATGCGTCGTGTCGATTGGCGGATTGCATCGCACGCGGTTTGACTTTACGCTCACCGGCGTTCAGCTATGTCGCTCTATCTTGAATTCGATCGGATTGTCCGCTCGTTGGCGCGGGCGAACGTGCGCTATGCCGTCACGGGCGGCTTCGCGGTCGGCCTGCATGGGTACGTCCGGGCGACGCAAGATATGGACTTCCTCGTCCACCCGGACGACTTGCCGGCGACGACGGCGACGTTGCGGCGGTTGCGGTATCGCGCGAATCCCGTGACGCAGGAATTTGCCCGCGCCGGGTTGACGCTCCAGCGGTTTTTCAAGGGGCTGCCCAAGGCTGAAGATGTGATGATCGTGGATGTGCTCGTCCCCGCTTCGACCCGGATGAAGAACGTATTGAAGCGGGTGGTCCGGGTGCCGTTCGGCAAGATTTCACTGCCGGTCGTGAATGCCCGTGATCTGGTTGCGATGAAACGACTCCGCGGTTCGGCCAGCGACAAGGCCGACATCGAATTTCTCCGCCAGCGACGATGAAACGTTCGAACACGCCCACTGCCGCCGAACAAACCGTGCGGCGAATCAGTGAACTGCGCGATCTCGCCCGGCGGCTGGCGCGCGCCGGTTACGAGGCCGGTTTACATTCCCACGCCTCGACCCGGTTACCATCGCCCAGCAAGGTCGCCGAGCGGCACGGCCGGTATTCGGCAAAGCGCGCGTCGTGAACCTCAAGGCCAAAGTCCGGGAACTCCCGAATAAGCCCGGCGTCTACCTGATGCGCGACCGGCTGGGGCGCGTGATCTACGTCGGCAAGGCGCGGTCGTTGCGCAAACGCGTGTCGCAATACTTCACTCCGTCGCGACGGCTCCGGTATGACCCGAAGACGCGGGCGTTGATCGATTCCATCGCGGACTTCGAGACGTTCGTCGTGAACAGCGAGCCGGAAGCCTTGTTGCTCGAAGGCAAGCTCATCAAGGAATACCGGCCGCATTACAACGTGACGTTCAAGGACGACAAACGCTTCCTGCTCGTGAAGGTTAGTCTCACCGACCAGTACCCGCGCTTCAAGTTCGCGCGGTTGAAGAAGGACGATGGGGCGCTGTATTTCGGGCCGTTCGCGCATGCCGGGGCGGTTCGTGCAGTGATGCAGTGGATGCGCAAGAAGTATGGCGTGCTCGTCCAGGGTATGGGCGCACCGACGGCCAAAGACTTGAAGTACTCGACGTATCTCGTGCCGGTGCCGTTGAAAGACATGCCGCGCGAGGAATACCGGCGGCGGATCGCGTTGGCGTGCGGCTTTCTCGAAGGCCACAACCGCGAGGCGCTCGCGGAACTCGACATCCAGATGCGCGAGGCGGCGCAGTTGATGCAGTTCGAGAAGGCGGGCGAGTTCCGCGATGTGATCAATAGTTTGCGGGAGATTGCGCGAGCGTCGCGCGAGCGGAAGTTTGCCCGGGACTTATCGCCGAAGATCGACCGGCAGGCGGAGATGGCGGAGTTGCGGCAAGTCTTGGGATTACCGGCGGCGGCGCACATTGAAGGCTTCGATATTTCCAATATCTCCGGCACGCTCGCGGTCGCTTCAACGGTTTGCTTTCGTGACGGCAAACCCCACAAGGAACATTACCGGCATTACCAGATCCGGACGGTCGAGGGCAGCGATGATTTTGCGTCGATGGCGGAGGTCGTCGGCCGCCGGTATGCCCGGCTGCGCGAGGAAGGCGGGGCGTTGCCGGATCTGGTAATGGTGGACGGCGGCGCCGGGCAGTTGAGCGCGGCGATGGGAGCGTTGGCTAAGCTTGGCGTGCAGTTGCCGGTGATTGGACTGGCGAAACAGATGGAGGAAATCTATACGCCCGGTCAGACACTCCGGTTGTCGCGCAATTCCCCCGCCCTGCACCTAATTCAGCGCCTGCGCGATGAAGCGCACAGGTTCGCAAATGCGTACCATCAGAAGTTGCGCAAGCGCCGGATTCAGGAGTCGGTGCTGGACGAGTTGCCGGGGTTTGGCGGGAAGCGGAAACTGGCGTTGTTGAAACATTTCGGCTCGATTCAGCGGCTGCGTTCGGCCAGCGTCGAAGACATCGCCGCCGTGCCCGGTATCGGGCCTAAGATGGCGTCGCAGTTGAAGGAGTTTCTGGCCGGCGGCTTAGCTTGACACCACGACTCCCGCAGACGCAGCGGCGGCTTCGTTCTGATGCTTTCATAGCCATCCGCCCCTTTCGGTGCGAAGGTAGTCGCGCGGACTGGGTGCGCTAATGTCAATTGGGTTGCTTCTTTTGCACTTGAGCCAGAGAACAGAACGTGGACACAGTCACGTCATGGCACGTGTCCGTCAAAGCATTGCAGGAATCGTCGTGTTGTCGCTGCTCTTGTCGAGCGTGGGAGCGCGTGCGGCGAGGACCAACGCACCGGCCGCCCTCGTGCCGCTGGCGGCGATGACGGAGAGCAATCGCGCGTTGGTGCGGCCGGTCTTGGAGCGTTACACGCTGCGCCGCCAGTATCCGCCGCGACTGTTCCGGGGACGGACAGATCATTTCCAGTTTTTGATGGATCATATCGCGGCGTGCTCGTTGTTGGCGCAGTCGCTGGGGTTAATCGTGTATCGGGCGGTGGAAGAAGAACCGGGGCGCACGTTCGCGGATGATCGGATTGGCGCGCAGGGTTACATCCAACAAGTCTATCGCTCCGACGGGCAACGGATCTTCTATGTCGAAGGGATGCAGCGCGGCGTGTTCGACGTGGGAGGGCGTGGCGTGGCGGTTGTGCGCTACAAGCAATGCGCGCCGGACGCGATCGAGTACACCGGCTCGATGTTTGTGAAGATCGACAACCGAATTGTGGCGGCATTCGCCGAGGTGTTTTACGTGTTCGTGAAAGGCACGGTGGACCGGCATTTCGACGGGTTGATGTGGCAGCCGATCCGCTTGAGCGGGATGGCGCTGGACGAGCCGGCAACTCTGCAACGGCGCATGGCCGAGATGCCGGCAAAGGATTACGCGCCGCTCGTGCCACTGGCAGCACTGTTACCGGGCGGCACGAACGCGGTGGCGCGATAGGTTTTGACAGGCTGCGACTCCACCCGTATCATGTCAACTCATTCTGAACTGAGAGGAGCGTGAGAACATTTGTCAGAAGTTAAACTGAAGAAAGGCGAGCCCGTGGAAAAGGCGCTGCGGCGCTTGAAGAAGAAGCTCGACCGCGAAGGCACGTTGCGGGAGGCCCGGGCCCATCGCCACTACGAAAAGCCGAGCGAAAAGCGTCGGCGCAAAGCGAAAGGACCGCGCAACTTCGTCGGGTTCTAATACACCGGCAATTGATTCGCGCCGAGGCCAACGCGACGCTCGTATGGGCACGTTGGCCTCAACTGTTATGTTTGCATTCTCGACCTGCTGGAACACGGGGCGGCATACCGACGGCCGGGCGTTGCTGGCCGAAGTGCGGGCGCTGGGCTTCGAGTACGCCGAGCTCGGACACGGCACGCCGCTGTCGATGGTCGACGGCATCCGGGCGGCGGTGGCGGCCGGCGAAATCAAGATCAGCTCCTTGCACAATTTTTGCCCGTTACCGGTCGGCGTGACGGGACCGTCGCCGGACCGGTATCGGCCGAGTTCACTGCGCGAGGCCGAACGCCAGTTGGCCGTGCGGCACACGTTGCGCACGATCGAGTTTGCCGCGAGCCTCGGCGCCAAGATGGTTGTGCTCCATCTCGGCGAAATTGAGATGCGCGATTACACCGACAAACTCATGAAGCTGTTCGCCAACGGCAAGGCGAAGACGCCGAAGTTCGAGCGCGTGCGCGTGAAGGCGGTGACGGCCCGCGCCAACAACCGACCGAAGTATTTTGCCCAGGTGTTGCGCTCGCTCGACGAAATTGTGCCGCGCGCGCGGCGGGCCGGTGTGCGATTGGGGCTGGAGACGCGGTTCTGTCTCGAAGAGATCCCCAGCGAGTATGAAGTGACCGAACTCATCAACCGCTATGGTGCCGACGCGGTCAGTTATTGGCACGATGTTGGACATGCACAGGTGAAGGAGAACTTCGGGATCACCAGCCATGAATCCATTCTCGAACGGTATCGTGGACGGACCGCCGGTATGCATCTTCAGGATTTTACCCCACCGGCATTCGACCACCAGCCGCCCGGGCTCGGGACGTTTGATTTCTCGCGGCTGACCCGGTATCTGACCGAGGACATGATCCTGACGTGGGAGCTTCACCACAACTGGAGCGGCGAGCAAGTCGCCGCAGCCTGCCGTCGTGCTGAGGGAATTTTGCGGAGTCCCGTCCACAAATGAAACAAAGATTGCTCGCCCTCCTGCGCATTCTGGTCAGCGTCGGTATCCTCGCCTATCTGTTCAACGGCATTTTCCACGCCGAGGCGAAGAAACTCGTTTCCAATCTCGACACGATGACGTGGACGGAGCGCGAGCACATCGTTTGGACCAAAGGCCCGCAGGTGTTGTGGGAGGTGTTTCAGAGAGTCAACCTTTTGTGGTTCGCGGCGGGGACGCTGTCGGTGGGAATCGTGTGCGTGCTTGGCATCATTCGGTGGCAGATGATCCTGCGCGTGCAGGGCTTGGAACTCAAATTTCCGCGCGCCGCTTCCATCGTCTTCGTGGGGATGTTTTTTAACGCCTTTCTGCTCGGCTCAACCGGTGGCGACGTGATCAAAGCGTGGTATGTCGCCCATGAAACGCACCATAAAAAGGCCGAGGCTGTCGCGACCGTTGTCGTCGACCGCCTCATTGGCCTGCTCGCGCTGTTCGTGTTGGCGCTGATCATGATGACGATCTATCACCACCGGGTGTTTGATGATGTCCGGTTGCGCAGCTTTGCCGTCATCACGCTGACATTCGTGCTGGCGTGTGTGACCGGCACGATCGTGGGTTTTTGGCGCGGGTTTGCCGATAAACTGCCACGGTTGCGCGCCACATTGCAGAAGATGCCGCGCTACGACACCCTGAAGCGCATGGTCGACGCCTACCGGCAATATGCCTCCCACCCGACCGTGCTCGTGAGCACGTTGGTGCAGTCCTTCTTCATCCATCTGGCATCGATGCTCTCCATCTGGTGCGTTGGCCGGGGGCTCGGCGTCGTCACGACCAACGGTCTCATTGATTACCTGCTGTATCTGCCGATCATCAACAGCGTGACCGCTATTCCCATCAGCATCTCCGGCTTTGGCGTCCGGGAGTTGATGTACGCCCAGATGTTCAGTGAAGTGGGCATGGCCGCCTCGCTCGCCGTCGCCCTGTCGCTGCTGGGGTATCTGGCCAACTTGGTCTGGAGTCTCGTGGGGGCAATCTTCTATCTCACCCACCGCAAGGAAGTCACCGCCATCGAACACGAAGCCGACGAGGCGAACTGACCGGCATGCGGGACGAGGCTACCAGCATCGTCCGCCGGCTGCGCGAGGCGGGGCACACCGCCTACTTCGCCGGCGGGTGCGTCCGCGACATGGTGCGCGGCGTCGAACCGCGCGATTTCGATATTGCCACGAGCGCCACCCCGGACGACGTGCAACGGTTGTTCGCGAAGACGGTGCCGGTAGGCGCACAGTTCGGCGTCGTGCTCGTCCTAGAAGACGGACACCAGTTCGAGGTCGCGACCTTCCGCAGCGACGAGGTGTATTTGGACGGTCGCAGGCCGACCGGCGTGAAGTTCAGCTCACCCGAACAGGACGCCCAGCGCCGCGACTTCACGGTGAACGGACTCTTCTACGATCCGCTGACTGGAGACATCATAGATTTCGTCGGCGGTCGAGCCGACATCGAGCGCAAGATTGTTCGGTGCATCGGCGATGCCCAGCAACGCTTCACGGAGGACAAGCTGCGGCTGCTGAGGTGTGTGCGATTTGCCAGCAACCTCGGGTATGACATCGAGCCGGCGACTTTCGCCGCAGCGCGCGAACTGGCCGGGCAGATCAATGTCGTCAGCGCGGAGCGCATCCGGGACGAGTTGATCAAGATTCTGACGCGACCAAACGCGGGGCGCGGACTGGAGTTGCTCGACGCGACCGGGTTGTTGCCCGAAATCCTACCGGAGATCGCAGCGATGAAAGGCGTCGAGCAACCGGCCGAGTTTCATCCCGAGGGCGACGTGTTCACGCATACCGGACTGATGCTCGATGCGTTGCCGGCGAACCCCAGTCCTGTGCTGGCGTTGGCCGTTCTGCTGCACGACGTGGGAAAGCCGCCGACGTTTGAGCGCGCGCCCGACCGCATTCGCTTCAACGACCACGACCGCATCGGGGCGGAGATGACCGCGCAGATCTTGGAGCGGCTGCGGTTTCCGAACGACACGATTGCGAAGGTCGTACTGTGCGTGGCCGAGCACATGCGATTTCAATTCGTGAAAGAAATGCGGCCGGCCAAGCTGAAACGCATCCTTGCCCGCGAGACGTTCCCGGACGAACTCGAATTGCACTGCATCGACTGCGCCTCGAGTCACCGGAATCTGGAGAATTACGAGTTTCTCAAGACCAAGGCCGCTGAGCTGCCGCCCGAAGTCTTGAAACCAGCCCCGTTGTTGACCGGCCACGACCTGCTCGCGCTCGGGCTTACACCGGGCCCGTTGGTGGGACAGATTCTACGCGAGGCGGAGGAGGCACAACTGGAGGAACGGCTGCGATCACGGGAGGAGGCACTGGCGTTCGCGCGGCAGCGGGTCGGCGAGCTGGCTTGATGCTGGACTGCACCAGCAGATAGCGACTGATGTTCTCGGGACTGAGCAGGCCAACGATCCGGCTCTCCTGCATCACCGGCACACTGGTCCAACCTTCGTTGAACAACTCATCCTGCACTCGCAATATTTTCGTCTCCGGCGAGACCGCCGGCATGTCCGTCTCCATCACGCCCGCAATCTGACTGTGCGCCCCGCCACGGTTCACCGCCTCGAGCATCGCTTGGCGGGACACGATGCCCAGCAGTTGCTTGTCCTGGATCACCGGGAAATCGTCCTGCCCGGTTTGATAAACCATTTCCAGTCCCCGCGCGATGTCATCGGTGGGCGCAAGCACGACAAACTCCCGGCTCATCACGTCCTCGACATCAAGATCCCGCAGCAGGCCGCGCATCTGCACCATCCTCTCCTCGCCTTCCGCCCCGAGGAAGATGAACACACCAATGATCATCAGCAGCCACGCCGACAGTTTCAACCCGGCCAGAATGAACACGATCGCCAACCCTTGCCCGACAACCGCCGCAATCGTCGTCGCCCGCCGGTAGGAAATAGCCAAGGCCAACACCGCCCGCAACAATCGGCCGCCGTCCATCGGGAAGGCCGGGATGAAGTTGAACACGAACAGCGCGATGTTCGTCCCCGTCAGCGCGCGCACCAAGCTGCCCACGTCATGCGGGATGCGCGCGAGGTCCAGCAACGAGGGCAAACCGGCAATGGGCAACAACACGGCCGCGATCACCGCGTTAACCATCGGCCCGGCGAGTGTGATGGCGATTTCGTGCCACGGATTCTCCGGGATGCGGCGCAGCGCCGCGACCCCGCCGATGGGCAACAGCGTGATGCTCTTGACCTGCACACCAAGTTGTTGAGCCACAACGCTGTGGCCGAGTTCGTGCAACCCGATGCACACAAAAATAAGACAGACACGCAGCAGTTCCCATTTCGCGGCGACCGGGCCGCCGACGTTGAACGCCTCGTAGGCGACCCAGCCGAGCAGCAGCAGAAACGTCACGTGCAGCCGCAACGAGATGCCGAACAAGCGACCGATGGGCAATGACCAACGCATGGCTTTATCGGTAGCACGTCCTCGTCGCCGTTGCAATACAGGCAGCAGCCGCGTAAGATGCCGCGCCCATGGAAAAGATTTTGGTCGTCGATGACGAGGCGGACATTCGCCGGGCGTTTCGACGCAACCTCGAAACCGACACGGTGCACATCGTCGAAGCCGGGGACGGACACGACGCCATCCGGCAAGTCGCGGCGGAGCAACCGGACCTCGTCGTCATGGACATTCGCATGGCCGGTACCAGCGGGCTGGACACGTTGCGCAAACTGCGGGAGTTGAACCCGAAGCTGTTGGTCATCATCATGACCGCCTACGGCACGACGCAGACAGCGATCGAGGCGATGAAGCTCGGCGCGTACGATTACATCCTGAAACCGCTGGACGTGCCGAAACTCAAGACCCTGATCGCCGCCGCGCTGAAAGTCGCGCGCGACATGCGCGCCGTCGTCAGCTACCAGCCGTTGCTCGCGAAGGAAGAGTACGCCGAGGGCATCGTCGGCAAGAGCGAGGCGATGCAGCAGGTGTTCAAGATGATCGGTCAGGTGTCGCACTCCGACGCGACGGTGCTGGTGACCGGCGAAAGCGGGACTGGAAAGGAATTGGTCGCGCGGGCTCTCTACCACCACAGCGCGCGCGCGGGTCAGCCGTTTATGGCGATCAACTGCGCGGCCATCCCGGAGAATCTGCTGGAGAGCGAGTTGTTCGGCCACGAGAAAGGCTCGTTTACCGGCGCGGCGGAGCGGCGCATCGGCAAGTTCGAGCAGTGCGACCAAGGCACGCTGTTTCTCGACGAGATCGGCGACATGCCGTTGACGACGCAAACGAAAATCCTGCGCGTGCTCCAGAACGGCGAGTTCCAGCGCGTCGGCGGCAACGAGACGCTGCGCGCCGATGTGCGCGTGATCGCCGCGACCAACAAGGAGCCGGAACGACTCGTGGCGGAGAAGAAGTTCCGCGAGGACTTGTACTACCGGCTCAACGTGGTGCGCATCCACTTGCCGCCGTTGCGGGACCGGGTGGACGACATCCCGGTGTTGGTGGAGTACTTTCTGCGGCGTACCGGCAAGGTCAAAGGCATCGCGCCGGCGGCGCTGGCCTCGCTCCAGAAACACCTGTGGCCCGGCAACGTGCGGGAGTTGGAGAACGTGATCGAGCGGGCCGTCGTAATGGCACGGCGCGAGACGTTGATGGCCGAGGATTTGCCGGCTGAGGTGGGCGCGCCCACCGTGGCGCCGGCCGAGGACGTGACGGCCGGGTTGGAGGCGGCGGCGCGGGCGTTGTTTGAGTTGGCGCGCAAGGATTCGGCGCTGGAGTTGATCCCGTTGATGGAGCGGGAGCTGATCGTGCGGGCGCTGGAGCAGACGGGGGGCAACCAGGTGCAGGCGGCGAAGCTGTTGGGCATCACGCGGGCGACATTGCGCAAGCGGATCGAGAAGTTTGGGATCTTGCGCCGACTGGATGTCCGGTAGGCGTGGTCAGAAATCTTTGGTCCAATTGACGCCGTCGGTGGAACGGTAGGTTTCCCAAGAGTGGATGTCAAAGGTGGCCCCGGGCCCCTGGGTGCGAAGGGCTTCGTCGTAGTGGAAGCTGACGTGCCCGTTCATGTTGATGGATTTGGCGACGACCGAGCCGCTCATTTCGCCGCCGCCGCCCAGCGAGAGATCCGCGTAGGGCGCGTAGATCATGCCGACCCACTCACCGTTGCCATGGATGTTGACGGAGGTGGCGGTGTTCATGCCGTAGAACTGGGCGTGCATCGCCGCCGAGTCGCTACTGCCGCTGGTGTTGTAGTTGACGACCCCGTTGCCGCCAATGTCCATCGAACCGTTGCTGTAGATGGTTAAGGTGCCGCCCGAGTTGATGGTGATTTGGGCGTTGGCGAGGATACTGATCCCTTGGCTGGCGTCGGTGACGTAGAGCTTCACGTCGCCGTCGATGACGAGGCTATTCCAGCCGGTGAGGGTGACGTCGGTCGCCTGATAGTTACCGGTGGCGAGCGTCGTATTGTTATTGATGCTGCCTAGTGAGAGCCAGGACGAGGTGCCGCTGGGCAAGGTGACGTCCGGGATATCCACAGCGAAGTCGTCGCGCACCCAGCCATTCGCCTGAGCCTCCGCCACCGTGGTGGCCGGACTGATGAACGTGGGGCCGATTGTGCCAGAGGCACCTAGAGTGACGGTGCCGCCGGGAGCGGTGAGCGCATAGCCGGAGATGTTGGCATTGCCGGCGCTGATGTTGGAGTTGGTGAGCGCGCCGTTGGTGGCGATGTCGCCGTTGGCCTGTTTCTTGGTTGAATCGTATCGGCCGTTGGTGGATTTGCTGACGTCATAGGAATCGTAGCTGTCGGTGGTGATGTTGTTGCCCTTCATGTCAATGCCACCCTTGGAAACCAGGCCGGCGGGGAAGGCGGCGCTATCGACGAGGATGGACTTGATGCCGCGATAGATTTTCGGACCGTTGGGCGTGGTGGTGCAACTGGCAAATGCTTTGACGATGGGCGGATTGTTCCCGATGGCGCCCTGGACGCGATTGCTGAGACTGCCGACGACTTCGCCTGCGGCATTCGTAAACGCCGCGACAATCTTGATGTAGTTGCCGCCCCCTTGACTGACCCAGCCGCGCGAGCTGGAAAAGGCATTGGAGCCGAAGAGGTAGTAGTTATTGACCTCGGCGAACCCGATATCCACGCCGGCTTCCGCCAAATAGAGCGCTTGCGTCCAGCGGTGGCTGCGAAGGTTCTGCCGGTACTCGTTGCTGATGAAGGTGAGCATCCCGCCGACGAGGATGGCGATCACCGCCGCGGCCACTGCCGCTGAAATCAGGACTGAGCCTCGGTCATCGGTACGTCGAAGAGTGAGTTGATTCATGGTCCACCTCAGGGCTTGTTGCGCATATTCATGCGCGCCGACAGGTAATCCTCGGTTTGGTTTTTTCCAGCAGTAGATTTGCGGAGAAAGAGTTCGATCGAGACTCCCTTGGCGGCGGCGATGACCGTGGTGTTGCTGCCGACGCGGTCGAACAATGAGAACTTCAGGTTGTAGACGTTAGTCGCCAGTACGGAAGTCGACCCGGTGAGGGCGTCGGTTCGCTTGAGCATACCGGACGTGTAGGTATAGGTGATCGTGGCGGTGTTTGTAATCGAACCGCCGCTCGAATAGAACGGCGTCTTCACGACCAAGGGACCATTCGCGGCAAAACTCTTGATGGCGTAGACGGCGCGCATGTCGACGGCGAATCGGTCGATAGCCGTGCGACCGTCCATGTGGATCTCCCAGTAATTCGAGATGGCGGCGAACTGCCGGGCGGTCATGATGTACGTGCTAAGCACACCGCCCATGATGATGGCGCCGATGGCTGCGCCCATCGACGCTTCGACGAGCGTAAAGCCGCCGCATGATCGACTCGGGGTCACGCGCTTAAAAAATGTATTTGTTGAGGCCATTCTTACAGACCAACGAACACAGACGATTCGTGACAACTTTGTAGGTGCTATTGGTCCAAGTGACCGTCAGGGTGACTCGGGCAACAAAGTCGGTTGGATACGGGGGGTTGTAGGAACTGATGTCGATGCTGCCTTTGTAAACCATGCCGCTCAAGCTAGAGTCCGTAAACGTGGCGTTGTTCAATGCCCAGACGTTGGTCCACACCGTGACCAAGCGGATGTCTTCCATCTTCTGCTGCAGCACTTGGGAGGAGCGCGCCCAGCGTCGCATGTCGTTCAAGTACCGGAACGCTCTCGCCCCTAACGCCAGCACGGAGACCAACGCCAGGACCAGAATCACGCTGGCGACAGTGGCTTCCACCATCGTGAAGCCGGTTTGACCGCGTTTCCCTTGAGCCCGCATGAGTAGTTCCGGTTACCTGTTCGGAGTTTAGATCCAAGGGAGCACCAGATGTGCCGTCACTGAAAGTCACGCTCGTAAGTGTCCTGGGGGGAGGTTCGTTCGCATCCCTGCGACAAAGCCAACTCGAAACTGCGAACCGCTAACGGCATTGGGGGATGCCGGCTGCCGGCATCCCCCAACCTAACGTCCCCACCCTCAGCTCTCTCACTAACTTTGTCGTGTCCTTGAATTATTTGGGGACGAAGTTCTGGCTCGGTGATTTACGTGACGGAACGACCTCTTTCCGACTGGCAGAATTCGGACGTTGCGGAAGGAGCTCTTTCAGGCTGGCAGAATTCGGTTTGGCGTTGTCTTTGGGCAACCACTTGTCGCGGGTGAAGAGTTCTTCCGCTGGCAGGCCACCGATGTATTGTTCATAGCCTGTTTGAGATTCTGGATTGACGATGGTAGGTGTGACGAAAATCAACAGATCGCGCTTGGTCTTGGTGAGGCTCTTGCTGCGAAAGAGAGCGCCAAGGCCAGGCAGATCTCCCAGAACCGGCACCTTCGTATACTGATCAGTGGTGTCCTGGCGCATAAGCCCGCCAATTGCCAGCGTATTCCCACTCTTGATGAGCACCGTCGTGCTTGCCGAGCGGTTGTCGACGATCGGGATGCTGACTCCCTGGAAGTTGGCCACACCGGATTGACTACCCGCCTCGGGCGCGACGTCGAGCGTGACAAACTCATTCTTGTTAATCCGCGGCGTCACGTTCAGAACGATCCCGATGTCTTTGAATTCGAATCCGGAAATTGTGAACGCACCCTTTGTTTCGCTGTACGTAAACGTCGGGATCGGATACTGGGTGGCGATGGCAATTTTTGCCTTACTATTGTCCGCGGTCACAACCCGGGGGTTAGCCAGCAATTCCGTGTCGGAGTCCGAGTTCAGATAGGACAACACCACATTGAAGGAGCCCACATCCAGTATCGCCGTGGGATAGGTCCACTGTCCATTGGCCAAGTTATTTCCGAATTCCAATGGCGAGGGGTTACCCACAGAGTCAACAGGTTTGTCTGGTGTCGGCCGGCGCACGCTTACTTCGTGGTTCAGCAAGGTGCCCGACCAGTTGATGCCAAGATCTTTCTTCGGATTCTTTGTTGTTTCAACGAATTTTGCTTCGATCATGACCTGCGGAGTCTGCAGGTCGAGTGTCTCCAACAGCGGGATGACTTTGGCAAGATTCGAGGGCGTGTCGGAGAAGATTAGTGTATTGCTGCGCGCATCCACTTGAATCTTGCCGCGCTTCGTCAGCACGGGCTCAAGCGTCTTGCGGATGTCATCAGCCTTTGCATAGTTCAATGTTTGCACCCGCACTTCGAGCGGCTCACTCTCCAATGATTCTTTGGATTTGATCCGCGCCACGTTTTTGTCTTTGACGTAAGCGTACCCTTTGGACTCGACAATGAGCTGTATCGCGTCCTCATAACTCACACCCTCGAGATGGACGGTGACCTTGCCGGTCACCTCATCGCCCATGATCAGATTGATTCCAGCTCTTGTGGCCAACGTGCGCAAGGCGCTCTGGATATCCGCTTCGTTGTAATCAATCATTACCGGTTCGGCCGCATCGCTCGGCTTGCTGTCGGCTTTCGCCGTTGCGTCGCCCTTGTCGGACGCGGACACACCAGCCGGGGTCTCGGATTTGGCGGGGGGTTCGACGTTGACAGCGGGGGTGCTCACCGGAGCAACGGTGACAGCGGGAGTACTGACTGTAGGCTTTTCGGTATTTTCGTCTGCCCGGGTCGCGTCCGGTAAGAGAGTCAGACAAACAGCGAAAGCACCTGCTGTGAGAAGCCGATTGCTCATGGTCGTTCCTCCGAATAACAACGCAGTTTTCATAGTGGGTTTATGTTTAGCAGCAATCACGCCATCTACTGTTTGGCGCTATGGCTGATGTTGGGAATTGGAGGAGTTAAGGTGTAGCATGACCTTCTGCCCCTTGGACTCCAGGACGACGTTGTTGCGGGTGATTGCGACGGCTCGCACTTCAACTGTGCCAATCCCGGTCTCGAGAGTTACAGTTTTGTTGAGGGTCAACAGTTGGTTGTTCACAATTGCTGATGGATTCTTCGATTGATACAAGATGCCTTGTAACTGAAAGTCCAGTGCCCCAATGGGCATCGATGCCACATTGGCGTCGGCTGCTGCCATCCCGCCGAAGGGATTGCGCACTTTCGCGGGCCGATAGTCGGAGAGTTGTAGATCCGGATTGAAATCCACTTTGTTCACACCCGCCGCACCCGTGCTGGCACAAATCAGCAGCCAAATCGCCAGAAACAGCAGTGATTGACCGAACGCCATCAATCCGACCAGACGCAGGGCGTCTGTGCGTGAATGCCGGCTCAAGGTGCGCTCCAATGGACGCATCGTCACGTCCAAAGCGAACGTCGATGTAGCGCCCGGGTGACCGATGTGTGAGTTCGTCAGGTCAATCGTCTGTGAAACCGGTCTCATAGGCTCTTGTTTGCTCCTTCCGATAACTTATGCGCTGGTGTTGCAGCTTCGTCGGGGCGCGTCAGTAACGCTAAGTCAAGGGTCGCGCGACATTGTCCGCGTGTCGGGTCGGATGATGTTACTTCGAGCGACCGGATCTGACCCGTAACGAAGGTATTCTCCAGTTCCTTGATGAACTTCCCGATCTGGTCGTAAGCACCTTCCAACTCGATGCGGGTCGTGAACATTTCGTACTTGGGTTTGACGATGTTGGCATACTTCGTCCCGGGTCGCAGCGCGGCCACGCGTACAACATGCCCTTCCGCCAACAGGCTGATTTCGCGCACAATCCAGCTAAACGGGTCACCGGAGATCATCTTCTGACGATGGCCATCGACGAATGCCCGGATCTGTTCCCGAAGTTGGTCGTTCTGTGCCTCCTGCTTGGCGTTGGACTGCGCCGAGTCCAGTTGAGTGCGTAGCTTCACCAGACGGGCGCGCTCCGTTGAAAGCTTGGTCAACCCTATCCCGACGTAAAAATTGCCAACCGCACCGATTCCAATCAAGCTGAGGATCGCCACCAAAATGACCTTCTGAAGCTTTTTCTTCGGCATGGATTTCAGAAAGTTCATTTGCGCTCCTGATATTGGCACTCGATGACAAAGTTCACGCTGGCCGCACCCGGCGTCGCGGAACTTCCACCAATGGCCCCGCGGGCGATGGAGCGCAGTTTGATATCCTTGACGTAGCTCCCAAACGTAGCGTCGCTTTGCAATGTCTGAATGTACTGATCGACTTCAATTTCGGGGCGACTGCAAATTGCCCGGCCTTCGAGTTGCAACGTCAAACGCTCGGTAACTTTCGGCCGAGCAAGGCGGGTGCCTTTGTCTTTCTCACCCCGGGTCGGTGCCGCTGACTCTGCCGGCGCAGTATCCTGCGTGTTGACGCTGAGGCTAAAGTTGATACGCGTCAACTCGATCGTGTTCGGCACAAGGTCCTTGATCAGGGCAAGTTGCTTCGCGTACAGTTGCCGGTCTCGATTGATCGCCACGATGTCATCGGCTATCGATTTGAGCGTCTTCGTGTCTCCGCCGGTTGCAACTGATTCTGACGCCTCCAGAGTATCCAACTTACTTTGCAGTGCGTCGGCTTCCCGTCCCCGCTTCCCAGCCACGTGGGCGACGATCATACCGGCCAACACTGTGAGCGTGAACACGCCGATCCCGATTGCGAGAGCCACTTTGAATGGATTGCGCGACTCGGCGCGTTGGGCGAATTGCTCCTCCGCCAGTAAGTTGAGAGTAATTGCAGTCATGATGACGTGCTTACGAGCTCAGAGGTGCGGCACGGCGGTTCCGATCGCCGCTGCCAGCGTGGGGGCAAGACTCGCCAGTTTGGGGGCTTCACCGTTGAAATGGACTGTCGAAAGAGCCTGGATCGGGTTCCAGCTTTCGATGTGAAACCCGACTTCCTCGCTAAGGAAATCCAACACACTGGCGGAACAGGCGCTGCCGCCACACGCGTACGCGCGGCTGACGTGGCATTCCTGTTGCCGCTCGAAGAAGTCGATGGAGGACCGGACTTCCCGCGCAAGTGGCGATAGCGCCTGCCGGACCAGCGGTTGGACCACATCGGTCATCTTGATCTTCTCTTCCTCGGCCGCGTTCGGTTCCAGAGTCAGAATCGAGCCGATAAACTCACTGATTTGATATCCACCAAAGTGCATGATCCGTGTCATCGACGGTTGTCCTTTGCGCAGGACACTGATGCTGGTGGAGTGCGCGCCAATGTCGAGCAAGAGCACAACTTCCTTCTCACAGAGTTCCGCATTGCCGATGTGGAAGGCGTTGACAACCGTGAGCGCGGACAACCCGATCGCCTGGGGAGGAATCTTGGCGGCCTCGAGTGCTCCGCAGTACCAGCGCACCTCTTCTTTGTCCGCCGCAGCGACAAGCAGCCGCATGGTTTGCGACTTCTTGTTCTTGCTGTCACTTTCCACCTCGCTCAATTCGATAGCATCCACATAATATCCCGTCAGGTCCCGTCGCAGGTACCGGTTGGCATTGACCGGCATCCGGAGTGCGCTGCGGACTTCATCGAGCGGCATACGCGGAAATTCTGCTTCGCAGACGGTCGCAGACGGGCAGCTGACCGACACATGGACGCCGCCGTCACCACCTCCAAGTTGAGTCATCACTTCCTGCAATTCGGTGGCGAGTTTTTCCGCCGACCCGGCCTTGCTCGCTCCCGCAGATGAGGGGAACACGACGTAGCGA
Organism: uncultured Verrucomicrobiota bacterium; assembly: GCA_964566575.1. GTDB lineage: Bacteria > Verrucomicrobiota > Verrucomicrobiia > Palsa-1439 > Palsa-1439 > CAZMKD01. Next base: position 52,815 of record CAZMKD010000147.1, on the reverse strand, counting down.
GCAAGTTTGAGAGCGGCGTCTTCGCGCTCGAGGACCACCGCTTTAATCTGGTGCGAGCCCAAGTCCAGCCCGATGATCGAGCCTCGCTTGCCTTGCTTGTTTTTCCTGAAAATCATGTTTCCTCCCACTAACCTTGAGCACGCGATATGCCAACAACCCCCATCCCATCGGGCTGCCTATCGCTGATTTGGACGGGAATTGCTTGGCGGGCGGCTCAGTATGCGCCCCAGTCGATGGAGACGCCTGACAATGCACCTTTGGTAGTATCAGCGATTCGCACCTGATTGGTGCCGACAGGACCGATGCCGTATGGGTTCCCCAATAAGTCGGGGTCCGGGATGAAACCCAACTTTGTGTATGACGCTGCTTCAACGAGGTTCACAGGCGCGCCATCGGTCTTGTAAGTCTCCATCGCCCATGCATCCACGGCTTGGTCAATAATCCGCGCGTCGTTGACGACACGTTTGCCTTGCGCCAATTTGCGGCTTTTGATGAAGGCCGGCATCGCCAAAACGGCGAGTAACCCGATTAAGGCTACGATAACCATGATTTCCAATAGGGTGAACCCTCCGCGGCGATGTCTCCGCAACCGTTCGATTTTCAAGTCGTACTCGCCTCCCCTCATCATTGTGTCATTTCTGTATGCGCCAAAGGCAGGAGGGGTTACCTCCTGCCTCTGCGTGTCGTGAGCGTAAAGCGCTCGCGTTACTGTTCAGGGTTTAGAACGGACCCCAGTCAATACCCACGCCCTGCAGAGCAGACTTCGTGGTCGCGGAGATCACGACCTGAGTGGCGCCGACCGTGTTGACCGTGTACGCATTGTTCAACAGGTCGTTGGCATTCCAGGCGGTCTTCAAGTAAGACGCCGCGGCGGTGGTATCCACCGTGTCGCCGTCCTTCTTGCCGTTCTCGAGCGCCCATTGATCAACGGCCGCGTCCATCTGACGCGCGTCGTTGATAATGCGGCGACCTTGGGACTGTTTACGGGCTTTGACGAAGCCCGGAATCGCCAAGGCAGCGAGCAACCCGATAATGGCAACCACAATCATGATTTCAACCAAGGTGAACGCCGCTTTACTATTGCGAATCTTGCTATTCATTCTGTTCCACCTGCCTTTCGTGTGTGTTTGTTCAAGTCGACAAATAGAGCACCATTGATGCCAGTAGCTGAATGCTCCTCGATCATCGATACCAAGTCGCATAAAATGAGAATCCGCCGTTCCAAGTTGGCGGATTCATCAACAAAAAAGGCGGCTCAACACGCACAAATATGAGCAACACAGAGACTGGCCAACTGCCTTCAGAATGTTAGAATCTTGGCCATTCGCATTACCATGATCCGATTGACAAGCCGCATCGTGTTGTTCATCTCACTACTGACGATCGCCGCACACATGCGCGGACTTTCTGGCGAGTTCGTCGAATGGGATGACAACACACACATCACACAGAATCCGGCCATTCGCTCGCTCTCACCCACTCACGTGTGGACGATGTTCACCGTACCGGCTGCGAAGCTATACGCCCCGCTTACTTGGCTGTCATTCGCCGTGGACTACCAAATCTGGGGACGTAACCCACTCGGCTACCATCTCACAAATCTCCTGCTGCACGTCGCCAACACCCTGCTTGTGTTCGCACTGGTTTCCAAATTGCTTCGCGATCGTTCCACCCGCGGCATGACGGTGGCCGTGTTGACTGCGGCGCTCTTTGGCGTCCATCCGTTACACGTTGAATCCATCGCGTGGGCCACCGAACGCAAAGACTTGCTCTTTGCATTATTCTATTTACTGGGATTGCTCGCGTATCTCTCGTGGGTAACCACGCGCAAACGCACCGCCTACTGGTGCACGTTCGGCCTCTTCGTGGCGTCCGCACTTTCGAAATCGACGGCCGTTACATTTCCATTCACCCTGTTGTTGCTCGACACCTTCTGGCGTCGCCGCATTGCGCTGGCAGAAAAGATTCCGTTCTTCGCCGTCAGCGTGATCATCACCCTGGCCACTTTCTTCGCACAAGCGGCCGGCAAAGGTGACACAGTTGCGAATGCCCAGATCATACCGGTTTGGTCGCGGCTAGGTTTGGTGGGGTTCTGTTCGTTTTTTTACGTCGGCAAGTGTTTCTGGCCGTTTCATCTTTCCGCCATCTACCCCGCCTTCGACGAGATGGGTTGGACGTCCCTGCACGTCGTCAGTTGGCTTGCCGCATTCGCTATCGTTAACGCTGTCGTATTTGCGTTGCGACACCGCGCCCCGGCATTGTTGCCGGCGTGGCTGCTCTATCTCATCACGTTGTCGCCCACGATTGGACTCGTGCCGGTCGGCATTCACGTCGTGGCCGATCGCTTTTCATATCTTCCGTTGATCGGCCTCGCATTCATCGTGAGCGCGGGCGTGGTCACCGTGGCACAAGCGCAAATCCGTCTCCGCGTCCTCGTGTTTGTCATCGCCGGCTTGGCACTGGCGGGACTGACGGCGCTGAGCGTGCGGCAAACCGGTGTCTGGGCCGACACCGAGACGCTCTTCCTGCACGTCCTGCGCGAGAACCCAGACTGCTTGCCAGCGCACGTGAATCTCACTTTTTGGTACAATCGGCTCAAGCGCTACGACGACGCCATCGCGCATGGCCGGCGCGCGGTCGAAATTGCGCCGCAAGGTCTCCCGGGGCGCAAGAATCTGGCATTCGCGCTCCTCAATGCCGACCGCCCGCGCGAGGCTGTGGAGGTGCTGCTCGTCGCCGTCAACCACGGCGTGGAGGATGCCGATGTTTGGCGCGGACTGTACGAGGGCTTCGCCGCCCTGGGTGACGAGAGGAATGCGATGGCGGCCAAGAACCACTGGTCGCGACTGGCAGGTCCGGGCGGCTAGTTTGGACCGGCTTGCTCAGTCGGCAGCAGCAGCCAGCCGCGCTAGCCTTGCTCTGCCTCTTCTTCGTCTTCCGTCGGCGCGAGCTTGCGGTACAAAGTCGCCATGCTGATGCCCAGTAACGCCGCCGCCTTGTCTTTGTCTCCGGCGAAGCCCTGGATGGTTTGTTCGATGTAGCCCACTTCCTGTTGGTGCAGAAAATCCTTCAGTGGAATCGGTGAGTCGCCACGCGCCGTTTGAATTGCTCCAGCCGCCTTCTGGACCACGGCCGGGTTCAGACCCGACTGTGCAATACATCCCACCTTTTCGAGGATGCGCTCGGGAAGATCTTTCAGCGCGATCACCCCGCCATCGCACAAGGCACCGGCGCGCTCCAGGGCATTCTGTAATTCACGGACATTGCCCGGCCAGGAGTAGCTCATCAGAACTTCCAAGACGTCATCGGGCACACGGGTGGCCGGCACACCCTGGCGTTCGGCGGACTTCTGGACAAAATGCTGGACGAGTAACGGGATGTCCTCGACGCGGTCCCGCAGGGGCGGCAGTTCAATGGGGATGACGCTGATCCGGTAATACAAGTCCTCGCGGAACGATTTTTCCTTGAGCTTCTGCTGCAACACTTCATTGGTGGCGGCGACGACTCGCACATCGACGTGGATCATGCCAGTATCGCCGACGCGGCGAAGTTCTTTGTCTTGCAGAAAGCGCAACAGCTTGGTCTGCAACCCAAGCGCCATCGAACCGATTTCGTCGAGAAAGATCGTGCCTTCGTCCGCATGTTGAAACAGACCGACTTTGTCGAACGCGGCGCCGGTAAACGCGCCCTTCCGGTGACCAAACAATTCCGACTCGAGAAGGTGCTCCGGTAGGGCCGCGCAGTTCACCGCCACAAAGGGGTGGTTGGCGCGGCGGCTGTTGAAATGCAGCGCACGCGCGACGAGTTCCTTACCGGTGCCGCTCTCGCCGAGCACGAGCACCGTCGAATCGGTATCCGCCACACGTTCGATCATCCGATAGACGGTCTCCATCCGCAGATGGCTGCCGACAATGTTTTCAAACCGGAATTTCTCGCGGAGTTGGTTCTTCAAAACCGCGTTCTCCCGGATCGCGTGTACCCCCTGTTTCTGGAGCAACGCGTTGTCGACACGTCGGATCAGTTCATCGACGCGAAACGGCTTCTCAATAAAGTCCTGCGCCCCGAGACGCAGCGCCTCGACCACCCGCTCTTTCGTTCCGTTGCCTGTAATCATCACGACCGCGATGTCGCTCTTGAAGTCTTTGACTTGGCGAAGGAGTTCCAGCCCGCGCGGCTTGCCTTCCGGCATCTCAATATCGGCGAGGACGAGGTCCGGCGGGTCTTGTTTGATCAGATCCAGAGCGCGCTCCGTGGTGTTGGCGGAGATCACCTGCCGCTGGCCATCCCGCAGCACTTCCGACAGCACCGAAACCATGTTCGGATCATCTTCCGCGACTAGAATTTTATACATATTTGCATCTCCTCCTGTCTCGCGGCGACACCCCCGTGTCGCCTTCCCGGCTAGAACTGCACGATCTGGTTGAGTTTGAAGATCGGCAGGAACATGCAGACGACGATTGTGCCGACCACAACGCCCAAGAACACAATCAGCAGGGGCTCGATCAGCGAAGTCAGAGCTGACAATGTCGCCTCAATCTCTTCATCAAAAAAATCTGAGATCTTCTCGAGCATGACGTCGACTTTGCCGGTCTGCTCGCCGGCCGCCACCATGCGAACCAGCATGGGCGGAAAGATGGCGTGTTGGCCGAGCGCCAAGGCCAGGCCGTCGCCCCGTTCGATGCTGGCCGCGGTCTTCTCCACCGCGATTTCAACCTGGGTGTTGCCGGACGACTGACCGACGATCCGCAGCGTCTCCAGAATTGGAACACCGCTACGGAGGAGCGCGGCGAACGTGCGCGCAAATCGCGTGATGCAAATCTTGTGAGCAAGCTTTCCGAAGATCGGGAATTTAAGTTTGACCCGATCCCAAATCCGCGTCCCGCGGCTCGTGCGCTTGAGTTTGACGAAGGCGAAGATCATTCCTCCCAGAGCGCCGATGAACATTAAGAAATGCGCCCGCAGAAAATCGCTGAAATTGATCAATATCTGGGTGGGCGTCGGCAGCTTGGCGCCGAAGTCTTTATAAATGTCGCCAAAGATCGGGATGACCTTCATGAGCAGGAACAGCGAGATGCACATCGCGATCGCGCACACAATCACCGGATAGGACATGGCGGACTTGACCTTCTTCTTCAACCGCGACGATGCCTCGAGGTAGGTGGCGACGCGATCGAGAATCTCGGCCAGCAAACCGCCGGTCTCTCCCGCCTCGACCATGCTCACGTATAGTTTGTTGAACACCTTTGGATACGCAGCGAGGGCTAAGGAAAGGGCGTCGCCGGCTTCGACCTTTTGCATGATAGATCGAATGATGCCCTTGAACACCTTACTGTCGGTCTGTTCCTCCAAGGCCGTGAGCGACTGCAACAACGGGAGTCCGGCATCCATCATCGTCGCCAGTTGCCGGGAGAACACGACAAGATCCTGGGCTTTGACTTTGCCCTGCATGCGTTTGGTGGAAGCTCTCCGCGAACCGCTCGGACGGAGAGAGACAATCATGAGGTTGCGGTTGGACAGGATCGTCGCTGCGCCCTGCTGATCTGCCGCTTCGATTTGTCCGCTGATTACTTGTCCTGCGTTGTCTCGCGCCTGGTAATGAAAGGCCAACATAATGGAAAAAAGGGCTTCCTCTCTTAAACTCGCATCCGGTTGATTCTCATTTTTAGCAATAGCCGTGCCTCAATGCCTCAGTCTTGAGAGAGCCCGCCTCCAATTTCTCTTGCTGTGCTGACTCTTCAGCGCGAAAATGCTCTTAACTAAGTGGATAGAAATCCGGAGGGGAGATTCGCAATGATAACTCTGTTCCATTCTCGGACGCACATTTTTGTTCTGGTCATCGGCTTGAGTTTGCTGATGTCGTCCGTTACGCATCGCGCCGAGGCCGCTGTCACAACGACTCCGATAACCAATACTGACCTTGGCTCGATCAACGAAGGCTTGGTTGATTCCGCTGTGGAGGTTGAGGCGACTGTCAAATCTGTTACTCCACCACGCGATGACGCCAAGGGTCCAGTTCGAGTTGAGCTTTCCGATCTCACCGGCACAATGACGCTGGTTGTCTGGCCGGACGTGTTCGAAGTCATTAACACAAAATCACAACTGGAACTCGGCACCGTTGTTCACGTGAATGCGAAGGTCGCGAAATATAGAGAGCATCTCCAACTGAAAATACAGGCGGCCACTGATATCAAAGTGATCGGGAAAACGGAAACGGCTGCTCCCCCTGCCGAGAAGACTCTGACGCCCCCCTCCGCCCCACCGGCTCCTGAAGCGGGAGCCTTGACCCCCGTGGCGAGCATCACAACGGCACTGATGAACCGGGACGTGACGGTACAGGCGAATATCACCGAGATTCGCGAGCCGCGCTCCGAAAAGGCGCCGTACACCGTTACACTGGTTCAAGACAACGCACGAATTCCACTCGTCTTTTGGAGTGCCGTCCAAGAGCCGATTAAACAGCAACTCAACGTCGGCAACGTCGTGCGTGTGAAAGCGCAAGTCACTGAGTACCGTGGGACTCTGCAGATCAAGCTGCGCAACGCTGCGGACTTCACATTTGTTAGCGAGCCGGCCCCGGCCGAGTGACGGTTGGCAGGCGCGGTTGCGCCTTCCACCAACCGCGGATCGTCGGTGAGATTTCGCCGCGTTGCTGGATATAGTCAATGACCGCCTGACGGATTTGAACATCGTACTCGACGAGTTCAGTCTCTGGTTTGTCAGCTAATTCTCGCAGCCTTTTCCAGCGTAAACCGCCGCTGGCGAGTTCGTAGCTATTGAAAGCGACTGCCAATCGCCTGTCCTCTGGCAGCCACGAGCCATCCCGCCGGGTAACGGCAATGACCCGGTTGCTCTCGCCACCGGTGGGATCGAATGTCCAGCACACGCCTCCAATCCCTCGGAACTCTCGTCGTTCATAGGCCGCCGCGTTTTCATCGAGTACTTCCTTCAACTCCCCGGGAGTGAGTCGTAGCACGCCGATTGTGTTCTCGTACGGGACGATTTTCCACACGTCCCCGATTGTAATCGCGCCACGCTGAAGCGCGCCACGTTCTTCAAAAATTCCATGAACAACGGCGTCCACTGTTACTCCCTGTTTTCGGAATGCACCGGAGATGGATTCAAAGAGTAGATTATGAATCGCCGTCTCATGCTTGGGAGCTCCTCGCGTCACGAACTCCTCCGTCGCCCTGCCAATGACAATCGCTTTCATCTTCTGTACGCGATCAATGTCTTCAGCGCACGCGTCCAGGACGGATTGGTCCAGAGGAATGCGCCCATCCATCAGGAGCGTGTTCGACTCGCGGCGCGTGACCCGGCCGGCATTTGTGTCGAACATAAGATCCACCCGGCCGAGGTGAATGCCATGGTAGCCGGCCTGGCAGTACAGGACATTGCCGATCTTGTACTCCGGGAAATTCCGGTGTGTATGCCCGCCGATGATCACATCCAGTTCCGGAAAGGTGCGCGCAATGGCGTTCACTTGATTGGCATGATCGTCTCCGCCCTCCCGGTAACCCTGATGACAGACGAGCACCAGGACTCTCGCTCCGGCCCGCTGAAGCGCCGGCACAATGGGCTTCAACGTCTCGATTGAGTCGGCGAAATCTAATCCGGGGATCAGTCGCGGCCGGCTCCAGTTCGGAATCCCGGGTGTGTTCAGCCCGATGATGCCGATTTTCACGCCGTCCACTTCTCGAATCACAAACGGAGTAACGCGTTTCAAGATGGCCGCCGAACCGTGGAGGTTGGCATTGAGGATCGGCATTTCGGCCGTCTTGGCGCAGGCGGCGAGTTTCTCCAGTCCCCAGTCGAACTCATGGTTGCCCCAGCACCACGCGTCGTAGCGCAGCAAGTTCAGCACTTTGACCATCGCCTGCCCGCCGGTGAGGTAGCTGATGGCCGCGCCTTGGATAGTATCGCCAGCATCGAGCAAAAGGGTGTTGGGCTGTTCGGCGCGGACTTGCCGGATCACGGTTGCGCATCGGGCGATCCCGCCGAGATTGGTTCGGCCTTCGTAGCTTTCGGTCGGTAGGACGTTGCCGTGGAGGTCGCACGTGTGAAGTAGCGCGATGTGAACTTCCCGGGCGTGCCCACTCACCGACAGAACGGCCAGCGCCAGCAGGAGTGTCAGTGTGCGCTTCACGGACGGCGGCTCGCCCAGCCTTGCGCCATCAACTGCAGCAAGTGATCGCGCGCCACATCGTAGCTGATGTTCCGCCGCTCCGCGTCCATCCGCGCCTTCCGGTCGAGCTGCGCAGCCATCGCTTCGGACTGGTCGGCTGGACAACCGAGCTTCCGCAGCGCCTCCGCCAACTCGCTAATCGTCATTACTTCTTGAGCGCCTCGGCTTGGGTCATGAGTTTGACATGCTCGATCACGACGCGCTCTTCCGGAGTGCTTTTCTCCCCTCCCATCGGTCCCGCCTTCGTCGGCAGGTCGCCGATCTTCTTCAGTACGTCCTCGCCGGCAATCAGTTTGCCGAACGCGGTGTACTTGCCGTCGAGAAACGACGCGTCGCCAAGACAAATGAAGAACTGACAGCCCGCCGAATCCGGATCAGCCGAACGCGCCATTGAGACCACGCCGAGTTGGTGCAAATTCTTGTTGAACTCCGCTTTGATCTTATAGCCCGGATCGCCGGTACCGGCGCGAGTGTTGTTTGGGTCCTTGCTGAGCGGATCACCGCCCTGAATCATGAAACCCTTCACAATTCGGTGAAAGGTCGTGCCGTCATAGAACCCCTTCCCCGCCAGCGTCTGGAAATTCTCCACCGTCTTCGGCGCATCCTTCTCGTAAAATTCGATCACCATCTTGCCGAATTTCGTCTCCACCACCGCCACCTTGTTCGAGTCCGCCGCCATGATTGTTGTACCTTTTAGGATGAACGTTGCTGTTGCCAGTACCACTGCGACTTTCATTCGCCACATAACTTGATGATCTCCCATGATTGTTCGCCCGCCTGCAGGACCGTTCCCGCTTTGGCGCACTCACGCCGAACGTATCCCAGCGCGATGAATTTGCCAAGCCGGTTCGAGCGCACCACGCTGGTCAACCGCCCCGCCTCCCGCTCGCCGACCGACAGGCTCGCGCCCGGCCCGGTCTCGCTTTCCCCGACCAACTGCACCAGATGTCGGTTCACATGGCCGTACGTCTTGATCCGCGCGATCGTCTCTTGGCCGATGTAACAGCCTTTGTCGTACGAAATCGCCCGTGCCGCCAAACCGGCCTCGACGGGAATGGTTTCCTCATCCATATCCACGCCCCAAGCGGGAACACCGGCCTCCACTCGCAACACCTCCAGCGCTCCGGCATCCACCTTGACCGGCAGCGGCTCGGCGCTCAACACGCCCGTCCCAAGCGGATGCTCGAATGTAATGCCGCCCGGCGATTCATCGATCACCAGCCACGCGCCCAGCGACGCGCTGACGTCTTCGATCACCACGTCCTCCGTAATGACAAACTTCTCCAGTGATGCTTGCAGCCCGACGCTCGCCTCCAACAAGAACTCCTCTGGCCGACAAACGACGTGCGCATCACCCCGCATCTTTCCCTTCGCGTTGAGAAACGCCGCGTAGCAACTCTGGCCCGGCCGGAGCTTCTTGATGCTGTTCGTGCACTGCCCGTGCAGGAACTCCGCTCGGTCGGCACCGGTCACCCGCAGCCGTGTACGTCCCGTCGAAATGTCCGCGATCTTGCTCACTTGTCGAATCCTAGCCGACCGGCTAGCATCCGGCAAATGTCCGAAATCGAGCTCACCAGTGACGATTACTTTATGGGCGAAGCGCTCCGACAAGCGCGGATGGCGTTCGACGCCGAAGAAGTCCCGGTCGGCGCAGTCATTGCCCGCGACGGCAAAATCATCGCGCGCGCGTTCAATCAGGTCGAACTGCTGAAAGACGCCACGGCCCACGCCGAAGTTCTCGCCATCACCCAAGCGGCGCAGGCCGTCGGCGATTGGCGGCTTGACGGCTCGACGCTCTTCGTTACCAAAGAGCCGTGCCCGATGTGCGCCGGCGCGACTGTGCTGGCGCGGGTGCAGCGACTCGTCTACGGCGTGGCCGATCCGAAGAGCGGCGGGGCCGGTTCAATCTTCGACATTACCGGGCAGGGCGGACTCAACCACACGGTCACCGTCAACGCCGGTGTGAAAGAAGCCGAAGCGCGGCAACTTCTGCAGGATTTCTTCCGCGTCAGACGCCTGTAGGAGCGCCCTTCCGGGCGCGACCACAATTCAGTTCTGCCCCGTATCTTTCGGCAACAACGACTGCAGCTTCCGCCACCGCTGGTCATCGCTGACGAATGCCGGCCACAACGCCGGCGGGACCGGCTCTTCGAGCAGGGCCACGTGCGGGGGACAGATCTTCCACGTTTGCTCCGTCAACTCACGCTCCAACTGCCCTTCTGCCCAGCCTGTATAGCCGGCGAACGCCCGAACGCATCCGCCGGTTTTCATCTCCGTGGGATCGGCCACAATTTCACACACGACTTCCTCGTCGTTGCCTCCGCGCTTGAAGCACGCAAACAACAGGCTGTTCGGCTTCACCGGCCCGCCTTCGAACACGGGCAGGTTTTTCAACGCCACCGGCAAGTCCAGCTCCTTCGTGATCTCGCTCAGTTTCTTGCCCAGCGGCCGATTCATCACGAACCCCAGCGCACCGGTTGCGGCATGCTCGACGATGTAGACGACCGTCTTGTGAAAATTCGGGTCGAGCAGATCCGGCGCTGCCGCGAGCACCTGCCCGGTCAGCGAATCGCCCTCTTGGAATTCAAACCCCATCACCACACCTCCGTATCGCGCGCCCATTTCACCAGCCCACCACGAAACGGCGGGAAGCCGGTACCGAAAATCAGCGCCACATCAATGTCGTCCTCCGCCGCGACAATCCCCTCCTTCAAGCATAACTTGGCTTCCGCCACCATCGCGTTCATCAACCGCTTCTGAATCTCGTCGGCGCTCAGGCTCTTGCCGCCGGGAAGTTTGACGGCCGGGTTCGGCCGGTCCCCGATGTAAAACCCTGCCCCACCCTTGCGCCCTTTCAAGCCCTGCTCGTGCACTTGCCGGAGAATTGGCGCGACAATCATCCGGCCACGAAACGCCTCGGCCAACTCGCGTGCCACATCCAGCGTCACGTCAATGCCGATTTCGTCAATCAACCGTGCCGGCCCCATCGGCCAGCCAAAATCCACCATTGCCTTGTCCAACGCTTCCACGCCCACGCCTTCGCCCAATATGACGCCGGCTTCGTTCAGGTACGGCATCAACAACCGGTTCACCAAGAACCCCGGCGCGCCTTTGACGACCACCGGTATCTTCTTGAGCTGCTTCGCAAACTCAACGGCTGCGGCGACGACTTCCGGCGACGTCTTTGTGCCGCGCACCACTTCCACCAGTGGCATCTTGTGAACGGGATTGAAAAAGTGAATCCCGACAAACTTCTCCGGCCGTCCCGTCGCTGCCGCCAGATCATCGATCGGAATCGCCGAGGTGTTCGACGCGATAACACAGTCTGGCCGGAGCAGTGGCGTGAGTTCGCTGAAGACCGGCCGCTTGATCTCGATCTTCTCCAGCACCGCCTCGATGACGATGTTGCAATCACCGAAGCCCGTGTACTCGGTAGTCGGATGCACGCGCGCCATGCCTTGCTGCATCTGCAACTCGGTAATTTTGCGCCGCTTTACCCCATCCCGGTAAGCGTCCTCGATGCGTTTCATGCCGACCGCAACAAACTCCGGCTTGATGTCCTTCAACCGCACCGTCAAGCCGCGCGCGCTGCACCACATCGCGATGCCGGCGCCCATCGTGCCGGCGCCAAGCACGCCGACCTTCTCAATCTTCTTCGCTCTCTCGCCGCCCGGCAACCGCAGCTTCGAGTATTTCTCGCGTAGAAAGAAAACCCGAATCAGGTTCTTGCACTGCGATGTTGCCGACACTTCGCCGAACGCCCGCGCCTCCGCCTCGAACCCGCGCCCGGCAATTTCGATCGCCTTCAACGGCGCCGGATAATGACCGTGGGTTTTCGCCAGGGTTTGCTTGCGAGCAATCGCACGCACGATAAAGTCCGGCAATGTGGGAGCGCGCTTCTGCGCGCGACTCCGGCCGGTCGCGCCCGGAAGGGCGCTCCTACAAATTGTTTTCACCGCAGCCTCTCGCAACGCAACTTTGGGCACGACGGCGTCCACAAGTCCGACCTTCAAGGCGCGCGCAGCATCCAGCGTCTTGCCGGGCACGATGATCTCCAGCGCCGCACGCAATCCGATCAATCCCGGCAACCGCTGTGTGCCGCCCCAGCCGGGAATTATGCCAAGTTGCGTTTCCGGCAGCCCAATCTGTGTCTTCGGATTGTCAGTCGCCACCCGGGCGCTGCACGCCAGCGCTAACTCGCAGCCGCCGCCGAGGCACGCGCCATCTATCGCCGCCACCGTCGAGACGCCGAGGTTCTCGATCTTGGCGAAAATCTTGTGACCAGCCCTCGATAGTTCCTCGCCGTGCGCGTCGTCGCGAATTTTCTCCAACTCTTTAATGTCCGCCCCGGCAATGAAGGTGTCCGGCTTGCCGCTGATGAAGACGACACGCTTCGGTTTCTGCTGCGCCAGTTCGTCGAGAATCCGGTCCAGCAACGCGACGTTGCCGGAGTTGAAAACGTTGACCTTGGCGTTCGGGTCATCGAACACCACCCACGCGATGCCGTCAGCATCCCGTTCGAGATTGATCGACTTGCCCTTCATTGTGGGAGCGCCCTTCCGGGCGCGACCGGCTCAACGCCAAATAGCCAGTTCCAATCGACCAAATGCGCACACTTCGGATTCGCGCTCGAGAATTCGCAGTCCACCTCGAATTGCGCCAGCCCTTTGCGAATCGGATTGGCGTGCATGTAATCGAGCCGTGCGCGAAAGTCCTTTTCGTCTCGGACCAGATGCTCGTAGTAGGCCGGTTGCCACACGTCCCCATGCCGGCCGAGCAACTCGTTGATCTTCTTGCCGGTGTAGCCTTTGAATGAATTCATCACCACCGACAATCCAGATCGCGCCCGGAAGGGCGCTCCCACAATGGCAGCCTTGTCCTTCTGATTGTGGGAGCGCGCTTCTGCGCGCGACCGGTCGCGCGCATCGCACAACACAAACGCCAGATGCACATGATCCGGCATGACGACAAATCCCATTAGCCTGATTCGCCCCTCCTGCTGAAGCCAGACCAGTGACTCGATGACGACATGGGCTGCCTCTTTGTGTGCGAACATCGGCTTCATATCCGCTGCATTGGTCGTGACGAAGTAACAATGATTCGGCCATGACCAGCGGCCTTTGCGCAGGGCGGAAGAATGCGGCAGTTGCGGCTTCGATGTTGTTGTGGGAGCGCCCTTCCGGGCGCGACCGGTTTGTGGCGATGCGGCCGGAATCGCGCCCGGAAGGGTGCTCCCACAATTGCTGTTCCTTGCCTCGTTCATCTCTCCACAACCAACGCCGCCCCCTGCCCGCCGCCGACACAAGCCGAGGCCAGACCGGTCTTCAGGTTTCGGCGCTTCATTTCCTTCAGCAGAGTCAATACGAGCCGTGCACCGCTCGCACCGACCGGGTGACCGAGCGCGATCGCGCCGCCGTTGACGTTGAGCAGGTCGCGGTTGATGGTCAAACCGGATTGCTTGCGCAGGAACGTTTCGACGGCGAGCACTTGCACGGCGAACGCTTCGTTGATTTCGATCAGTTGGATCTCGTCCCACCGGACGCGCGCCGCTTCGAGTGCCTCCGGAATCGCGTAGGCCGGGCCAAGCCCCATACGCTGCGGCTCACAACCGGCATACGCGTAGCTGCGAAGATAACCGAGCGGATCCAACTTCAACTCGCGTGCTTTGTCTTCGCTCATCACCAGCAACGCGACGGCGCCGTCGGTGAGTTGCGAGGAATTGCCGGCTGTTACGGTGCCGTTGTGCTTCGCGAAGACTGGCTTTAGCTTCGCCAGCGCCTCCATCGTCTGATTCTCGCGAACGCCGTTGTCGTCTTGCGTGAACTTCCCGCGCGGCAAATAAACAGTGGTAATCTCTTCGTGCAACTTCGCCCGCGCTTTTGCTGCTTTCAAGTGCGAATCGAGCGCGAACCGGTCCTGGTCTTCCCGGCTGATGCCGAAATCCCGGTAAAGAACCTCTGCCGTTTGCCCCATGTTGAGGCCGCAAGTTGGATCGGTGAGACCGAGCATGATGCCGATGCGAGGACGGAAGTCCGATGGCCGAAAACCGAGAGCGGCGCGGACCTTGTCCGGCAAGCTCTTCGCCTTTGCGAGCGCGGCGAACTTCTCGGCAGCGGCGGTCGAATACAGCAGCGGGATGTTCGACATGCTTTCGGTGCCGCCGACGACAAACACATCACCCTGCCCGGCCACCATTTTCTCATACGCGCTGGTGATCGCCTCGAAGCCGCTCGCGCAATTGCGATGCACGGTGTACGCGGGAACTTCGTGCGGGATGCCGGCGTTGAGGGCGATGACGCGTGCGATGTTGGCGGCTTCCGCCGGTTGCGCGACGCAGCCGAAGATGACTTGCGAGACCTTACCGGGCTTGAAGCTCGTGCGTTCCAGCACTTCGCTGACGACGATGCGGCCGAGGTCTTGCGCCGGCAATGCTTTGAGGTCCGTTCCGGCTTTGCAGAACGGCGTCCGCACCCCGTCGATGATGGCCAGTCGCGTCATGCGAGCCAGAGTAACATGCGGCCGGCATCCCTGCAATGCGGCGTCTGTGCCGGCTCTGGTTGTGGGAGCGCCCTTCCGGGCGCGAGGGCTGTGGGGATGGAATCAGCACTCCACCCGGTCGCGCCCGGAAGGGCGCTCCTACAATCCGGTACTACTTGTGCGCTACAACTACCAACCGTTCCGCGACGTGATCGTACGGCGTGCCGGCAAAGCTACCGTGGGTTTGAACTTTCTTGAAGCCGCAATCCTTGAGCAGGCCGGTCAGTTCGGCGGCGGAGTAGATGCGGTGGGAGACGCGGAACTCGTCGCGCCTGTCGCCACGCAATAGAATCCAGCGGTTGTCGATCCATGACCAGTCCTGGCTGATGCTGCGTTGTTCGAGCCAGATGACGCCGTCTTCTTCGTGCCAGTCGCGTTCGCGGAAAATACGGGCGATGATTTCCTTGCCTATCAGGTCCATGACGAGCCGGCCCCCGGGCTTGAGGGATTTGTGGACGTTGACGAGGACGCGTCGGTCCTCGGCCGGGCTTTCGAAGTAGCCGAACGAGGTGAACAAGTTCAGCGTGAGGTCGAAGGCGTTGGGCCGGCAGAACTGGCGCATGTCCTCTTGCACGAATTCGATTTTCAATCCTTCGGCGTCGGCTTGCTTCTGGGCGCGGCGCAGGTAAACGCCGGTGCGATCCACACCAGTCACGGCGAAACCACGCCGCGCGAATTCGAGGCTGTGCCGGCCGAGGCCGCAACAGAGGTCGAGCACTTTGGCCGGCGTTTGCAGCTTGAGGAGGTTGGTGAGTTGATCGACTTCGGCCGCAGCGTTGGCAACGCGCTTCTCGCCGAACAGGATCGGCTCGACGACTTTCCAGAAATTGTCGTCCTGATACCAGCTCTTGAGTTCGCGCATGGCGGGAGGCTAACACGCGGCCACCTCCACCGGCAAAAGGATTGTGGGGACGCCACCCGAAAAGGCTTGGCCTCGTCCGCATGGCGGGGTAAGAAGCAGCCCGCCATGATTGACCACGCCGCGTTCAATAACCTCCGGCTACATGGTGGCTTTGTGGTCGCAACCGTCGAGTTCACACGCGAGCCAATCGTGGATGCCTTGGGACGCGAATCGCTCGCCCAGACGCGGCTCACGGGACGCGAATTTCACCTGCTGATCCGCCACGGGCTGAGCGAAGAAGAATTATCCGTGACGCTGTATCACGAGATTCTGGAAGCCGCAACCGTGGCGAGTTGGCTGCCGCCCTCCAGCCTGATGGAGTTCAACGAGGGCGATTTTGAACGGGCCGCCAAGGTCGCCCAAGCGCGCTGGGGCGATGCGTCGCCGGAGAATCTCAACCGACTGTTGCAATTCCACGGTTTTCATGGAGAATAGAGTCATGATGGATCGCAGCAAAATCCAGATCGACCTGATCAAGCTAGTCGGCGGCGACCGGCTCCTACGGCTCACCGAAGCCGAGTCGGGGCTGACGTTGGAAAAGAAGCTCGACGCGCAACAATCTGTGGTTCGTCAAAAGGAGCGCTTGCTCAACGCGCTCGAAGCCGCACTGAAGAATGCCGCCCCGGTCGCCGGGTAACCGCTCCACGCGACGGCAGGCTAACACGACCGCATGACGCTCTCAACGCGAGAGAGCGATTCAACGCAAATCCTTTTACTCCGTGGCCAACCGCAGGTTCAGCGCCAGTTCAGCGTGTAGTAACGAACCGGGTCCTGCCCCCGCGCCAGCAAATTATTTGCTTGCAAGTCAAACCTCGTTTCTGCTTTCTGGTCGGCTGGCGAGGGAAAGATGAACTCTTGGGCATACGGACCGTACTCGGGCTTAGCCCAATCGACCCGCCTCCAACCGCATCTCGGTGCCGGCGGATCGTTTGCGGGTGCATTGTCGTCGGCAGACGACTTCACCAGCGAGAGCGAACAGTTCCTCGTCACGGCGTCCTCGCTCGACCGATTCGGATCAACCCGCAGACCCCGGTTTACCGGGTTCCGCACACACCTGCAAGGAGTCAACTCATGAAACGTTCATCGCCATCACCATCACTGCCGCTGTTGTGCCTTGAACGATCACGCGACGCAACCGGCAACGTTCTGCCGCATTCGGATCGTGCCATGAGACGAAACTGATCAGGAGCACAGCCATGACGAGTATCCGGTAAACAACGACCGAAAGAAAGTAGGGAGCCAAATATGAAATCGAGAAAACAAACCATTTGGATGCTCGCGCTGGCGATTGTGGCCGTGCCCGTGGCGGTCGAAGCGCAGTACACATTCATTGACCTCAACCCCAGCGGGTTCATTGATTCGGCCGCCCTCGGCATTTCCGGTAGCCAGCAGGTCGGCTCCGGCCTCACAGGCGGCAACAGCCATGCGCTGTTGTGGTCTGGCACAGCGGCCAGCGCCGTGGACCTCAACCCCAGCGGATTCACTGAGTCGGGTGCCGGCGGCATTTCCGGCAGCCAGCAGGTCGGCAACGGATACGGCCCCGGCACGGGCGGCAACAGCCATGCGCTGTTGTGGTCTGGCACAGCGGCCAGCGCCGTGGACCTACACCCCAGCGGGTTCAGTTGGTCGTACGCCCTCGGCGTTTCCGGTAGCCAGCAGGTCGGCAACGGAACCATGGCGGGCTTCAACAATCACGCGCTGTTGTGGTCTGGCACGGCGGCCAGCGCCGTGGACCTACACCCCAGCGGGTTCACTGACTCGATCGCCAACGGCATTTCCGGTAGCCAGCAGGTCGGCCACGGATACGGCCCCAGCACGGGCGGCAACGTCCACGCTCTGTTATGGTCCGGCACGGCCGTCAGCGCCGTGGACCTCAACCCCAGTGGATTCATTGTGTCGGAAGCCCTCGGCCTTTCCGGTAGCCAGCAGGTCGGCGACGGAACCATGGCGGGCGGCAACCCCCACGCACTGTTGTGGTCCGGCACCGCAGCCAGCGCGGTGGACCTACACAGCTTCCTCTCGTCGAACTACACGAGTTCCTTTGCGCAAGGTGTTGATGCCAATAGCAACATCGTTGGATACGCGTATAATAGTTCCACGGGCCAAAACGACGCGATTCTTTGGTTTCCGTGCTCTCCACCCCTTGTCACGACCACCGCTGACAGCGGCCCCGGCTCGTTGCGCGCGGCACTGGCGTGTGCGTCGGACGGCGACATCATTGATGCTACCGGCGTCTCCGGCACCATTCTGCTGACCAGCGGCGAACTGCTCGTCACGAAAAGCGTGACCATCATCGGCCCCGGCCCCGGCAATCTGGCGGTGGACGGCAACGCCGCCAGCCGCGTGTTTCACATTACGAACGCCGTAACCGTCACCATCTCCAGCCTGACGATTACCAACGGTCACACTGCCGGCCTCAATTTCCCAGACGACGCGGGCGGCGGCATCTACAACGACCACGCGACGCTGACTGTCAGCGACTGCACTCTCATTGGCAACTCGGCCACCGGTAGCGGCGGCGGCATCGACAACTTCGGGATGCTGACGATTGCCAACAGCACCCTGAGCGGCAACTCGGCCGGCTACGGCGGCGGCGGCATTTACAACGACGGTAGAACCGGGAGCGCGAGCCTGACGGTTGTCGACAGCACGCTGAGCCTCAACAGGGCTGTCTCCGGCGGCGGCATTTGGAACGACGGAAACAATGGCAGCGCGACGCTGACGGTTAGCAACAGCACCCTCAGCGGCAACTCGTCCCAGTATGAAGGCGGCGGCATCTACAACGCAGCTTTCAATGGTGGCAGCGCGACGCTGACGATTGCCAACAGCACCCTCAGCGGCAACTCGGCCACCTTCGGCGGCGGCATCTTGAATGAAGCTTTTCAAAGCAGCGCGACCGTGCAGATCGCCAACAGCACCCTCAGCGGCAACTCGGCCCAGGGTGAAGGCCAAGGTGAAGGCGGCGGCATCTACAACGCCGGCGGGACGCTGACGATTGCCAACAGCACAGTGAGCGGCAACTCGGCCGAGGTTGGATGTGGCGGCATCTTCAACGAAGATTTTGGCGGCACCAGCGCGACGTTGGAAATCGGCAGCACCATCCTAAACGCTGGCGCTTCGGGCAGCACCATCAGCAATCAAAACGGCACGGTCACCTCGCTCGGCTACAACCTGAGCAGCGATGACGGTGGCGGCTTCTTAACCAACACCGGCGACCAGACCAACACTCCTCCACTGCTCGGCCCGCTGGCGGACAACGGCGGCCCGACCTTTACACACGCGCTGTTCCCCGGCAGCCCGGCTATTGATCAGGGCAAGAACTTCAGCGGCGCGGCCACCGACCAGCGCGGTTTCCCCCGGCCGGTTAACTTCCTCGCCATTGCCAACGCCGCAGGCGGCGACGGCAGCGACATCGGCGCGTTTGAAGTCCAGAACCCGGACAGCGACGGAGATGGAGTGCGTGACGACCTTGATTCATGCCCGAACACCGTGGCGGGAGCGGTCGTTGACACCCACGGCTGCAGCATTGACCAACTCGTGCCGTGCTCGGGACCGCGTGCTGGCGGGACGTGGAGAAACCACGGTCAGTACGTGTCGAGGGTGGCCAAGGCCGCAAACCAATTCCTGGCAGCCGGGCTGATTACAGAGGAACAGAAGGGCGAGATTGTCAGCCAGGCGGCGAGATCGCACTGCGGCAAACGCTCTAACGGGGCGCGCAACGTCATCGCCACGGCGCCGCCGGGCAGTCCGAAGGGAAACGACGCACCGGGCAGTGGCCAGGGCAGCCCGGACAACAAACCGCTAGGCCCGTGATTTAATATCATCCGACATTTGCTTCAGTTCTTGAGGGCCACTGGTATTGGCCCGACTCGCTACGCCTTCGGTCGGGCGTCGAGGATGCGGACTTCCTTCAGAGACGTCTCCAGCTTGATAAAGACAGACGTTGCAACTCACCGGTCATTTGCTACGTTGGGGGTATCCACACAAACGCCTGACTGGTCGTGCGGAATGCAAGCTGCGCGTGGGAGATTATCGAATCCTCTACGAATTCGACGTGAGTCAAGGACGCCTCTACCTTCACTACGTTGGCAACCGCCGCGAAATCTATAAACGCGGCTGATCTAGAGATACCGTTGAGATTCTGTAGGAGCGCCCTTCCGGGCGCGACCGGTGGGGAATCGCGCCCGGAAGGGCGCTCCCACAATCGAATTACTTCGGCCGGGCGTCGAGAATACGGACTTCTTTGAGGCTGGTTTCCAGCTTGATGCGGCGCAGCATATCATCGAGCGAATGAACTTCGATGCGGTTGGGCGTGACCTCGACTTCTGTCTGGAAGCGCTGCCGGATCTTGTCCTTCAGGCGGTCAACGTTTGCGCCGTTGTCGGGCGCGATGTGTAGCACAAGCTCGTCCACGTCGTGCGGATCGTCATGGGCTTTGCGGATTTCGAGTTGCCATTCGCTGACATCGGACGAGTCGTCGAGGATGTGTTGGAGGGTGTCGAAGTTGACGAGTGTGCCCTTGAGTTTCCCGAACTGCAGTTCTTTCGTGTTGCTCGCGCGACCGATGCCGCCCACGATGCGAGGCACGGTTCGGCCGCAATGCGGGCACGGTTCCCACGTGAGACCGCCGTCCACATAGTCGCCCGTCCGGTAACGCAGCACGACGGTGCCGCGCGCATCGAGTGGCGTGTAAACCAACTCGCCCGGCTCTCCCTCCCCTTTCACTTCGCTCGTGATCGGGTCAATGACTTCGAAGATACCGAGGTCCGGGAACAGATGATAGCCGCTCCATTCGCCGGGCGGCGGCGGGCATTCGCCCCACGCGGTGCGCGACTCCGTGAATCCATACGTGCTGCAGACGCGGACATCACCGGCACCCATTTCCTGCAACAGACTAACAATCTTGCGCCGGATGCCTTGCGGAGATTTTTCGCCGCCGAGAATGATTTTGCTGACTTGCGGCCAACGCCGGCCTTCTTCGTGGGCCTGACGGATGACGTGATAGACGAACGTCGGGATGCCGGCGAGCGCTTCGGGTTTGATCTTTTCGATCGCGTGGATGTTGCCGTCCGTGCCCATGACTTTGCCGCCGCCGGTACTGAGAATGAGCATCCCGAACTCCAGCCCGGCAAACACGACCTGCCAGAAAGCCAGATGTGGCGCGTACGGAAACATGTTCACCCCGCGCATCTTGGTGGTGCAGCCAAAAGTCTGGATCAGTCGCGCGCCGGTTTCGCGGAGATTGTGCATGTCATGCTCGGTGTACGCGAAAGCGACCGGGGACGAACTCCGACCGGTGGTCGCGGTGAGAAAGATCGGCCGGTACTCGCGCTCGAACCGGCGCTCGACGGCGCGCCGGCCGCGAAACATGGCTTCGGCCATGACGCGCGGCCGGTGTTTGAGTACGGTGATGTCCGGCGTGATGATGAACTCGCGGAATTTTTCCGGCTGCTCAGAGGTCGGCAGCAGATCGGTTTTGGTGGTGAACGGCAGATGCCGGAGGTCTTCGACGGTCTTGATCCTACCGAGATCAAACTTCCGGTAGTACGGACTGAACGGCGCGACGACCTCGGTGAGATACCGGTGCAGCTTCTCGTTTTGTAGCCGGCGCTGTTCGGTCGCCGGTATCTCATCCCATTTCATCGCGACGCTCCCACAATAGAATTAAGTTTCATGCGCGCATCAACTCCTTCAACTTCGGCAATGCTTCCTCGGCCGCTTGTTCGCC
Organism: uncultured Verrucomicrobiota bacterium; assembly: GCA_964566575.1. Classification (GTDB taxonomy): domain Bacteria; phylum Verrucomicrobiota; class Verrucomicrobiia; order Palsa-1439; family Palsa-1439; genus CAZMKD01. Next base: position 31,467 of record CAZMKD010000147.1, on the reverse strand, counting down.
CGCCCGAATATACTTCTCGGGATGATAGAAATCGTACCACACGCCTCCAACCACAATCGGGCGCAGGACCACGTCGGCGCGCGTGCAGGCTTCCTCGGCCATGCGCGATTGCATTACATGCATCGAGCGCATATACACGTTGATGATGCTGGTGGGTGTCTCGACGACCGGGCCGATTTCGCGAACCGGTTCGCCGCGTTTCGCAGATTTCATCTCGCTGCGCACCAAGGCCCGATGTTTCATCTCGTCCACATTGGGGATGGTGTTGACCGCGATGATCTTGGTGACCCCCGAACGAACCAGCACGTCGACTGGCACGGGGTCGGTGATGCCGCCGTCGATGAGAACGTGGCCGTTGTTGGCGACGGGACGGAAGACGCCGGGGATCGAAATGCTCGCGCGGATCGCATCGAGCAGCCGACCGTGCTCGAAGACGATTTCTTCCATCGTGTTCAGATCGCTGGCGATAATCTTGAGCGGGATGAGCGTGTCGGCAAACGTCAGTTCGTCCACGATCCCGTGCAGAAATTCCTGCACTTTCAGGCCGCGGATGAAGCCCGATCCCGGGAACACCGGGTCGAGCAATCGCAGGAACGCTCGTCGCCCCTTGACCTGCAGCGCCAGCTGCTCCATCTCGTCGGCCGATTTGCCGACGGCCCACGCTGCGCCGACCAGCGCGCCCATCGAACTGCCGGCCACGACGTCCACCGCCAAGCCCTCGCGCTCCAGAACGCGGATGACGCCGATGTGTCCCAAGCCGCGTGCCGCGCCGGTGCCGAGCGCGAGGCCGACAAGCGCGTTGCCCAGCTCGCGCGCCATGCGGCGCACCACGAGGCTGTATGCTTCCATCGGACGGCGCAACACGAACGGCACGCCGTCCACAGACTCGATGATGTCGGTCTCCGGTATCCAACGCAGCAGATGACTGATGTCTTGACCGACCTTGCGTTCCGATTCCTCGACGGTTGGCGCGCAGGTTTCACTGACGGCAGTGAGGATCACGCGCGCCTTCGGCGTGACACCAAGACGGCGGGAACGCAGGTCGTCCAACAGCAACCGGGTCCGGTGCAGGTGTTCCTCTTCGCTCCGGGCAATGATGTAAACCTGATCGGCCTGCAGCAGACATTCCATCGTCGACGCGGACGCTTCGTTCGGCAGATCGACCAGCACGTAGTCGTAGTGTTTGACCAACCGGCCGAACAGTGGCGCGATCAACGGAGCTTCGCGTTCGTCGCCCCGCATCGTCAGATTGAGCCGGTCGTAGCCGAGCGGCGTGTGCACCACCAGTCCGTCCAATGGCGCGCTCGGCTGACTGACGATCCGCTCACAGGCCGCCAACGGTTCGCCTCGTTGCTGGCCGCTGAAATCCAGCAACAGGACCGGCTCAGCCGTTTCGTGCGCGAGGCTGGCGACAAGGTTGGTCGCCAGTAGCGTCTTGCCGGCACCAGGCACCGCGCTGTAGAGCGCGATGATGTTGCTGGTCTTGGCGCGATTCTTTTCCGCACGGAGTTCCTTGACACGATGCGCGAGCCGACGCGTGAAGCCGACGGCTACGCGCGGATCGCGGTTGACGACGGCGTCGAAGTCTTCCCGGGGAATTCGCAACAGGACGGAGTCGTTGAGGGCGCGGACGCTGGCCCATTGTGTTTCGCCGGACAACAGCGGCATCTCACCGAAACAATCGCCATTGCAGTACGTGGCGAAGACACGCTCGCGGCCGCTGCTGAGCCGGGTGTAGGCTTGCAGACGGCCGGTAACGACGGCATAGAGGGCATCCCCTGGATCGTTCTCGCGAAAGACCAGTTCGCCCTTCTTAATCGTGACGAATCCCGCCCGCTCGGCCATCCCTTTCATCAACTCTTCCCCGAGACCGGCCAGCAGCGGGACGTTCGTCAGCACTTGCAGCTTGTCCATGATGTTCCGTCCGTGGGTCGCCCCCGTCGGGTGCCCATTCACAGAGTAGAGCAGACGGCAGGCCGGTTCAATGCGGGGCGACGGTTTTCAGGCGGGAAATCAGTCGTAAGGCCGTCTGGCCAGTAATCTCAAGGCTGCGCGGGACGATTTTATCCATCGTATCCCGGCCGGTGTGCCAGTAGTCGTTCAATCCCGGTGCGCTTCCGTACTCAAAATCGATCAAGTTCACGGCCGGGATGCCGGCACGCAGGAAGGGGAGGTGATCGTCCACTATCTCGCTCTTGCCATAACTAAAATAGTCCCGGTGGCCCGCATCGCGCGCCGCCTCGAACACTTGCTCGACCAGCTTCGGGTCGCTGTTGACCGGCATGCTGATGTTGAGGCGCGCGTCACCCACCATGTCGAGCAGGACCATGGCCTTCACCCAATTGATTCTGCCGGAGGCTTTTAGTTCCTCGACGAAGAACCGGCTGCCGTGCAGACCGTCCTCCTCGGCATACTCGCGCGTCGCCTCTTCGCCATCGAAGAACACGAACCACAAATTCGGCTGCGTCGACGCCACGCGCGCCATCTCCAGCAACACCGCCGCCCCCGACGCGCCATCGTTGGCGCCGACGAACGTTGTATTGGTCATCCACTTCGTGTCGTAGTGCGCGCCGATGAGGATAACCTGGCCGGGGCCCCCGCGTGCGCCGCGGGTCCGGGCGACGAGATTGCGAAACTGCACTGGGCCGCGCGGCGTGGGCGCGATGAACGTCTGCTCGTCGGCTGCCAATCCGTACTCCTGCAATTGCGTGGTCAGCGAGACCGTCAACCGCGCCAGCGCCGGGCTGCCGCTGGGTCGCGGGCCGAAGTCGACGATCTTCTGGGCCTGTGAATAGGCGCGCTCGCCGCTGAACATGCGCCACTGAATCTCCGGCGCCGGGTTTCGACCACAGCCGGCCAGCAGGATTGTCAGGAGCAATGCCGGGCTCAGCTTCGTTGCCATTGCTCCGCCCAGGAAATGCGCCGCGCCAGCGAAGGATGATCGTGCAGCAGGAATTCCACGGCCGGATGCGGTGAGAGATCCGCGAGATTCTGATCCGCGAGCTTGCGCATCGCGCGGACAAAACCGTCCGGATTTTCTGTGAGCGCCAACGCTTCGTGGTCCGCCAGCCGCTCCCGCCAGCGCGAGAATGCATTGTTGACCGGCATCGCCACGAGACCGAACACAAACAAACACAACGCCAGCAACGGAAACGCGCCGAGATCGCTGATCTCGGTGAAGCCGAAATGCTGCAGGCCGGCCCGCAGCCCCTTGTCCGCGAGCCAGAGACCGACAAACGTCGTCGCCGTGCTCCACACGAGCAGCTTGGTGATGTCGCCGTGTTTGTAGTGCGCCATCTCGTGCGCCATGACCACTTCGATTTCGTCTTCGGCAAAACTATCGAGCAACGTGTCGCCAAGAATGATGCGTTTAGTCGCACCGAGGCCGGCAAAGGCGGCGTTGGCCTTCTTCGTCTTCTCGCTCATGCCCATCCGGTACACACCGAGCACTCTCGCCCCGACTCGTTGCGCGAGCGTCACGAGCTTTTGCTTGAGCGATTCGTTTTCCAGCGGTTGCAGTTTGTAGAACAACGGCAGGATCAGCACCGGAAAGATCGTCGAGAGGACGACGCTAAACAGCAGGGAAAAGATACCGGCGCCGACCCACCACCAGTCCCCGGCCCGACGCAACAGGAAGTACACGACATCGAGCACGACCACACCGAGCACGATGTTCAAGGCGAGCGATTTTACTTCATCCACGGCCCACCGGCCCAGCGATTCGTTGGAGAGTCCGAACCGATGTTCGAGATAAAAATCGCCGCAGAAGTTCAGCGGAAGAAACAACAGTTTCGCCGCCACGGACACGACGCCGGCATACACCGCCGTTGCGAGCCATGGGTTCGACGAAACGGTGCGAGACGAGTCCGCGAGAAAATCCGACGCACCAGTCAGCAGGAACGTCACCAGCAAAGTAGCGGAGTAACCCGCCTCCACAACAAAGAGGCCGTTGTGAATCGCCTCGTAGCGCTTGGCGCGGTGCTGGCGGTCTGGCGTGTTCACACGTCAGACGGTTTCAGACCGCTCAGAGATTTTCAACTCCAAAGATACCGAGCAAGCGTGCCAAGTCGTCGTTGCCGTAGTATTCGATCTCGATGCGGCCCTTCTTTTTGCCGTGCTGCACGTTCACATGCGTGCCGAGCTTCTGCCGGAGCTTCTCTTCGATGACCAGAATGTGCGGTGATTTTGCCGGCCCGCCCAACGCCCGCGACCGGACCTTCGTATCGCCCTTGAGTTGCTCGACGAGCTGTTCCGTCTCGCGGACGGTGAGATTACGCTTCAGCACACGCTCGGCGACGAGCCTCTGCTCTTCCGCAATCGTCAACCCCAGAATCGCCTTGGCGTGGCCGACAGTCAGCCGATTATCTGCGACCCACGACAACACATCGACCGGTAACCCCAGCAATCGCATCGCATTGGCGACCGTCGCCCGGTTGCGTCCGACCTTCTCAGCGATCTGCTCCTGTGTCAGCTTGAACTGCGTCGCCAACTGCTCGTACGCGCGCGCTTCTTCGATCGGGTTGAGGTCCTCACGCTGGAGGTTTTCAATGAGCGCGATCTCAAGTGCTTCCTGATCGCTGGCTTCGCGCACCAACGCCGGTATCTTCGTCAGTCCGGCTTCGCGGGCCGCGCGCCAGCGACGTTCGCCGGCAATCAACTCGAAGCGGCTGGTTCCGTTGAGAGGCCGGACCAGCAACGGCTGCATCACTCCGCGTTGTTTGATCGAGTCCGCTAACTCGCGGAGTTGTCCGGGATCAAACTCCGTGCGCGGCTGAAACCGGCTGCGGTCAATGTCGGCGACGTCCAAATGCCTGACACCGTCGCCGTTGTCCGGCGCGACCGGCGAGCCGAGCGGGCGCACCGCGACCGGCGCGTGTGGTGGTTCGACAGCAACAGTTGCGACAAAACCGCCGCTGATAAGAGAGTCCAGTCCCCTGCCCAAAGCCTTCTTCTGCATGGTGGAGAATCCACCTCCTTTGACCGTGTTTTCTGCCTGAAAACGCTTGAAATGTCGAGGACAAAAGCGCGGTTCAGGCAGCAGTCGCCTTTCCGGCCCATTCCACGAGCACGGTCCGGTCTTCGAGCACGTCGGCGGGGACTTCGTAGTAGCTCTTCAATGTCTGCTTCCTGTTTGGACGAAACGGCTTCATTCCGGCCTCGATGAAGTCGCCGACAGTTTGTCGATCGGTTTTGAAGTAGAGGGTGTCGCGGTGGATGATGCCGAAGAATTTCTCGCCCGAGTACAGCCCATAGCCGCCAAACATCGCCCGACAGCTCAAATCGGGAACGCCGGCCAGTTGCTCGGCTACGAAGTCCTTGAACGAATCGTTCTTCACTCCAGTCATTCTACCGCAGCGCGCCGATGCTTGTCAGCTGCGCTCATTCTGTTACACTCAACACCATGAAAGTGCGAACGCTCGGCGTGATTCCCGCCCGGTACGGCGCGCAACGGTTTCCCGGCAAGCCGCTAGCGTTGATCGCCGGTAAGACGCTCGTTCAGCGTGTTTACGAGCAAGCCGCCAAGGCCACACGCGTCGACAAGGTCGTCGTCGCGACGGAAGACACGCGCATCCTTGAAGCCGTCGAGAGCTACGGTGGCGACGCAATGCTCACCTCGCCCGAGTGCGCGACGGGCACCGATCGGGTCGCCGAAGTCGCGCGGGCGTTCGACTGCGAACTAGTGCTCAACATTCAGGGCGACGAGCCGTTGATGCGGCCGGAGATGATCGATCAGCTCATCGAAGGCATGCAGAGCGATCCTGGCTGCGTGATGGGAACGTTGGCCCGCAAGATCAACGCCCCGGATCAACTCACGAATCCCAACATCGTCAAAGTAGTCATCGGCAAGACCGGCAACGCGCTGTATTTTTCGCGCAGCCAGATTCCGTTCGTGCGCGACCCCGGTGACGCCACGACCTTTTACAAACATCTGGGCATTTACGCGTACCGGCGCGATTTCCTGATGAAATTCGTCCAGCTCCCGCCCTCGGAGTTGGAGAAGACAGAAAAGCTCGAACAATTGCGCGCGCTCGATAATGGGTTCGGCGTCAAGGTCTGGATCACGCCGCACGATTCCATCGGTGTGGACCGTCCGGAAGACGCCCAGTTGGTCGAGGAGATATTGCGGGCGCAATGAAATACATCTTCGTCACCGGCGGCGTGATCAGTTCGCTTGGCAAGGGGCTGACCGCCGCCTCGCTCGGCACGTTGCTGGAGAATCGCGGGCTGAAAGTCACGCTTGCGAAATTCGATCCGTATCTCAACGTCGACCCCGGCACGATGAGCCCGTTCCAGCACGGCGAAGTCTACGTGACCGACGACGGCGCGGAGACCGACCTCGACCTCGGCCATTATGAGCGGTTTACACACGCGACGCTGACGCGGCTCAACAATCTCACATCCGGTCAGGTGTACGCCCGGATCATCGAGAAAGAACGTCGCGGTGATTACCTCGGCAAGACCGTGCAAGTCATCCCGCATGTCACCGACGAAATCAAGACGCGCATCCGCGAAATCGCCGTGAAGAGTGGCGCGGACGTCGTCATCATCGAAATCGGCGGCACGATTGGCGACATTGAAGGGCTGCCGTTCCTCGAAGCCATCCGGCAATTCGCACTCGAAGCGGGCGCGCAGAACTCGCTGTTCATCCACGTGACGCTCGTGCCGTTCATTCGCGTCGCCGGCGAGATCAAGACCAAGCCGACGCAGCAGAGCGTCGCCAAGCTCCGCGAGATCGGCATCCAACCGCACATCCTGATTTGCCGGAGCGAGAAGGTGCTCAGCGCGGAGGTGCGCCAGAAGATTTCGATGTTCTGCAACGTGTATCCCGAATGCGTCATTGAGGAACTCGATGTCGCACATTCCGTCTACGAAGTCCCGGTCGACTTGCGGGCCGAGAAACTCGACGAGCTCGTCTGCCGGCATCTTGCTCTCGACGCTCCGCCGAAGCCGATGACCGACTGGGAGCAAATGCTCAAGCGCATGATCGAGCCGAAGCGAAAGGTCACGATTGGTGTCGTCGGTAAGTACATCCAGTTGCAGGACGCGTACAAGAGTTTGTACGAAGCGATTAAACATGCCGGCGCCGCGAACGACGCCGCCGTGGAAATCGTGCGCGTGGACGCGGAGAACATCGGCGACTTCGCCGGCCTCGCTGGCATCCTCGTGCCCGGCGGTTTCGGGGGCCGGGGCATCGAAGGCAAGATTCTCGCGGCGCAGTACTCGCGCGAGAAGAAGATTCCGTACTTCGGCATTTGCCTCGGCATGCAGATCGCCGTCATCGAGTTCGCACGCAACGTCTGCGGTCTGGACGGCGCGAACTCCACGGAGTTCGACCCGCAATCACCCCACCCCATCATCTGCCTGCTCGAAGAACAGAAAGGCGTCGAGGCTAAAGGCGGCACGATGCGGCTCGGCGCGCAGCCGTGCAAACTCGTCGCCGGCACCAAGACGCGGGAGCTTTACGGCGCGGACGAAATCCGCGAGCGTCATCGCCACCGATACGAATTCAACAACACGTACCGGGATCAACTGATGAAAGCAGGCCTGACGGTGGCCGGGCTGTATGCGAAACACGATCTCGTCGAACTGATCGAATTGCGTGATCATCCTTGGTTCATCGCCTGTCAGTTTCATCCTGAGTTCCTCTCGAAACCCGACAAGGCGCACCCTCTCTTTCGCGGTTTCATCGAAGCCGCGCTCAAGACATGAAAACCATCCACGCAGGCAAACTCACTCTCGGCGGCGAGCGTGCCCCGCTGTTCGTCATCGCCGGGGCGTGCGTCATCGAAAACGAAACGATGGTGATGCGCACGGTCGAGGCGCTCGCCGGCATTTGCGACGACTTGCGGTTGCCCTTCATTTTCAAATGCAGCTTCGACAAAGCTAACCGGACTGCAGGAGACAGCTTTCGCGGACCGGGTCTGAAGCGCGGGCTCGCTGTCCTTGAGAAAGTGAAACGAAAGTTTGGCGTGCCGATTCTGACTGACGTTCATGAGATCGCTCACTGCAAACCGGCGGCCGAAATATGCGACGTGTTGCAAATACCAGCGTTTCTGTGCCGACAGACCGATCTCATTCAAGCCGCCGCGCGCACGAAGCGTTGCATCAATGTGAAGAAGGGCCAGTTCCTTGCGCCGACCGAAGCGCAGCACGCCGTCGCCAAGATCACCGACACCGGCAACCGCAACATTATGCTCACCGAGCGCGGCTCGTCATTCGGCTACAACAATCTCGTCGTGGACATGCGCGGCTTGGCTATCATGCGCGGACTCGGCTACCCGGTCGTGTTCGACGCCACACACAGCGTCCAGATGCCGGGCGCGGGCGGTTACACCAGCGGTGACCGGCGCATGGCGCCGGTACTTGCCCGCGCCGCGGTGGCGGCCGGCTGCGATGGCATCTTCCTTGAAGCGCATCCGAATCCTGCCAGAGCAAAAAGCGACGCGGCGAATCAGTTACCGCTTTCGCAAGTGAAGAGTCTGCTGAAGACCTTGCGCGACCTGCACACGATTGTTACTTGATCACACCTTTGGCTTCGAGTTTCTTGAGCTTGGGCGTGATGACCATCATGCAGTACGGGGCGTGCGTGTTGTTCCGGTAGTAATCTTGATGATAGCCCTCGGCGGGGTAGAACTTCGTGAGCGGTCTAATGTCGGTCACAACTTTCCCGCCAAATTCCTTTTGCGCCGCGGCCTTCGACTTCTCGGCGGCGGCCTTCTGGGCGTCGTTTTGATAAAGGATAATCGACCGGTATTGCGTCCCGGCGTCCGCGCCTTGCCGGTTCAAGGTCGTCGGGTCGTGCGCGGCCCAGAAGACTTCGAGGAGTTGATCGTAGGTGAGCTTGCCGGGATCGAATTCGATTTGGATGACCTCGGCGTGGCCGGTGTCTTCGTTGCAGACGTCTTTGTACGTCGGGTTCGGCATGAGGCCGCCGGCGTAGCCGGAGGCGACCGATTTTACGCCTTCGACACGTTCGAAGACCGCTTCTAGGCACCAGAAACAGCCTCCGCCAAACGTGGCGCAGTGTGTGTCACCCGCATGCGTGTTGATTCCCATGGCCGTCAGCGCTCCCAGTATAAGAAGTTTCCGTAGTTGCATCACGCCATTGGATGCGCGCTAGGGAGATTTGGTTTCCGGCGTCGGCTCGGGGTGCAGAAACCTTTTGGCGTCCGCGAGTCCCTTCTCCACTTTCACGCGCTGTTCGGCGTAACTGGCATTGCCGTCCGTGGCCTTCAGAAATTTCGCGTAGCTGGCGATGGCGGCCTCGGCATGTTTGTCGGCTTCTTGCTTGGCGGTCGTCGTCTCGGGCTTGTCCCTATTCGTCGCGTCCTTCATCAATTCCCGGTACTTGCGCGCGGCCTCCTGATACTTTGTGTAGCTGAGGATGCCGGCGGAGAGCGCGTGGCTGGGGCTGGACGGGTCGGCCGTCGCCGCCTTGGTGTAATACTCGATCGCTTTGTCGGTGTTCTTGTTCGCTTTCTCGATCAGCGCGAGAGTCTGGTAAAGCGTGCCGAGCACATTCTGCTTGTTCCATTTCGTTTTGTCCGCTCTGGCGGGTTCTTTGCCGGCTTCGATGAGCTGCGCGGCTTTGAGCATGAACGCGGCGGCTTCGCCCGCGTGCGTGAACACGGGCGGCTTCGCCCACAGTTCATTCACCCGCAACGCAGTGGCGATGGTGTAAATGATGTCGAGGTTGTTGGCGTCTTCGGCGAGCAGGTCTGTGCCGCGTTTGATCATCTCGTCGCTGGCCTTCGCCCTGACCGCGTCCGCAAAAAGCTGCACGCGCTGACTGTGTTCCCACTTCTTGAGGTACTCAGCGTATTCGCCCTGCGGGAAACTGTCGCGGTAAATCTTGCCGGCCTCGATCGCCTTCGGCCAGTCTTGCGCCGCGTTCGCGTCGTACCACGCCTGATAGGCCTCGCGTTCCTCCTTGCTCATGTCCGCGAACGCCGTCGTCACCGTCAACAGCCCGACGAGAATCCATTTCGCATTCATGCAAATAATCTTTCACCACGCCGACGAATTGTCGAGCCAACTTGTTCAACGCATGCTATCCTCGCCGCCGATGAAACCCGAACTGATCGCGCCCGCCGGCAACTTCGAGTGCGCCCGCGCCGCTGTCGCCAATGGCGCGAATGCGATCTACTTCGGACTTCAGAAGTTCAATGCGCGGATGCGCGCCGACAATTTTACCGAGGACTCTTTGCCGGAACTGGTTCGCTTCGTCCACGACCACAACGTCCGCGCGTTTTGCACCCTCAACACCCTGATTTTCACCGACGAGTTGCCGGCCGCCGAGCGCGAACTCATCGCCCTCGACCAAGCGGGCGTGGATGTCGTCATCGTGCAGGACCTCGGGATTGCGCGGCTCGCCAAGGAACTCGGCGTCCGCATGGACCTTCATGCCTCGACGCAAATGACGATCACCTCGCCCGAAGGCGTCGCGTTCGCCTCCCGGCTCGGCATCAAACGCGTTGTCATCGCCCGCGAGACATCACTACGCGAATTGGCGAAGTTCGAAACAAACGGCGTCTCGCTCGAAACATTTGTCCATGGTGCGCTCTGCGTGGCGTACTCCGGCCAGTGCCTGACCAGCGAAGCGCTCGGCCAACGCAGCGCCAACCGCGGCGAGTGCGCGCAAGCCTGCCGTCTGCCCTACGACCTTATCGTGGACGGTGTGCTCAAGGATTTGGGCGACCGCCGGTATCTGCTCTCGCCGCAAGACCTCGCCGCCGTGCGTGAGATACCGGAGTTGATTCGCCTCGGCGTGACGGGCTTCAAGATCGAGGGCCGTCTCAAATCGCCAGAGTATGTCGCCGCGACGTGCCAGGTGTACCGGAAAGCCATCGATGCCGCCGCGTTGACACCGGAGGATCAGTACAAACTCGAGATGACATTTTCTCGCGGTTTGTATACAGGCTGGATGCACGGTGTGAACCACCAGCAACTCGTTCACGCACGTTTCGGCAAGAAGCGCGGGCCGTTCGTCGGTCTCGTCACGAATGTCGAGTACGACCACGTCGAAGTCGAACCGCAAACGCCACTCAAGGCCGGTGACGGTGTCGTCTTCGATACCGGCGGCGATCCCGATAACGAGCAAGGCGGTCGCGTCTGGCAGGTTCGCGGGAGCCAACTATTTTTTGAACGCGGCCATATTGATTTCACGAAGCTCAAGCCCGGCGACCGTGTCTGGAAGACGAGCGACCCGCAGCTTGAACGTGAGTTGCGCAAGTCTTTCACCGGCGAAATCCCCCGGCCGAAACGCAGGCTCGATTTAGTTGTGACCGGTTCCGCTGGCAAGCTGCTCACCATTGAAACCAACGGCACACGCGTGCATTCCTCGATGCCCCTACAAACAGCATACAAGCGACCGATGTCGACGCCGGTTCTACGCGATCAGCTTGGGCGGCTCGGCGAAACCGATTTCGAACTCGGTGAAGTGCGCAACAAGCTCGCCGGCCAGGTCATCCTGCCGGTCAGCGAGTTGAATCGCTTGCGCCGAGAGCTCGTTTCCAAACTGGATGCGCCGGTGGAAGTCGAGCAACGCACGTCCCTGTCCCCTATCCTGCCCCAGCTTCTCACGCAAATTACCAAAGCCACTGCCCAAAAGATGAAACCGCAACTGATCGCTCTGTGTCGGACGCTGGACCAGGTTCGTGCGACGCTCGAAGCCGGTCTTCAAACCATCTACGTGGACTTCGAGGACTTGCGCCGGTATCCGGAAGCGGTCGCGCTGGTGCGCGGACACGGCCGGATTTATCTCGGCACACCGCGCATTCAGAAGGCCGGTGAGCAGGGCTTCTTCAAGCTCATCGACAATGCGCAGCCCGACGGCGTGCTTATCCGCAATCTCGGGGCGCTCGATTACTTTCGCGCGAGCAAACTGCGCAAAGTCGGCGACTTCTCATTGAACGTCGCTAACCCGTTGAGCGCCGACCTGCTGATGCATGAAGGCCTGGAGCGTCTCACAGTTTCGTACGACTGCAATGCGCAGCAAGTACTCGATTTGTTCCACGCGGCGCCGGCGAGTTGGTTTGAACTGGTGATTCATCAGCACATGCCGATGTTTCACATGGAGCACTGCCTATTCGCGGCGTTCCTCTCCACGGGCACCGACAGCACGAACTGCGGTCGTCCCTGCGACACGCACGACCTGAAGTTGCGCGACCGCGTCGGCATCCAGCATCCGGTCAAAGCGGATGTTGGTTGCCGGAACACCGTCTTCCATGCGAAAGCACAAACTGGCGCGGAGTTTCTCCGGCAATTCCTCGATGCCGGGGCACGGACCTTTCGCGTCGAACTTCTGGAAGAAGATGCGACGCGGACGCTGCAGATTCTGGGAGCCTACCGGGATTTGCTTGCCGGCAAGACTGAAAACGTCAAACATCTGAACGCGGTCCGTCAGCTCGGCGTGACCAGCGGGACGTTGACCGTTCTCGGATGAAAGAACGACTGAAGAATATCCGTTGCCTGCTGATGGACGTGGACGGCGTGCTCACCGACGGCAAACTGCATTTCACCAGCGACGGACAGGAGTTCAAGACCTTCGACGTGCAAGACGGCCACGGCATCTCGATGGCCAATCGCGCGGGGCTGCTCCTCGGTCTCGTCTCCGGCCGCCCATCGAAGGCGACCGAGAAGCGGGCGGCCGATCTTGGAGTGAACATTGTGAAGCAAGCGACCGTTAACAAGATGGACATGGTCGAGGAAATCAAACGCGAACACAATCTGCGCGACGAGGAAATCGCATTTATCGGCGACGAATTGGTGGACTTGCCGGTGCTGCGACGCGTTGGATTGGCGATTGCCGTGCCGAATGCGGTGGATGAAGTGAAGGCGATCGCGCATTACACGACGAAGCGTCGCGGTGGTGATGGGGCGGTGCGGGAAGTCATCGAGATGATTTTGAAGGCGCAAGGCTCATGGAAGAGCGTCGTCGCGAAGTATATGGTGCTCACGGTTGCCGGACTCTCGATGATCACCGGGGTATTGGCCGACTCCGGCAACACGAACGCTCCCACCGGCTACATCGAGAAGTTCGAAGTGCCACAACGCGACGAAGACGGCAACCTCAAGTGGAAGCTCAGCGGGGACCGGGCGACTATCCGGCCGGACGGACTGATGAACGTCTACAATGCGCGCGCCGAATTCTACACGAGCAACCAAGTCGACTTGGTGTTCACCTCGCCGGTCTGCTTACTCGACCGCGTGAACAATCGCGCCGCCACCGACGCGCCAGTGCGCATCGAACGAGCGAATATGATCATGACCGGCATCGGCGGGGACTGGGACAGCAATCATTCTTCGCTGACGATTCGCAGTAACGTACAGGTGATCATTAAGAATGCCGAAGCTCCTTCGGTACAGGAAAGCCAACCATGAAGAAGTTGATTCCGTCACTTGTTGCGGTCGCACTCCTGGCTGCGCTAGCCGTCGTCGCGTTCAGCGTCGAAGAAGCCGCTGCGCCGGCGCAACCGAAACCGGCGTCGACGAACGAGCCAACGGTCGTGGATAGCCAGCGCTTTCAGGCTGACTATCTCCACAACATCGGGACGTTCGAAGGCGATGTCCGGGTCCTCGATTCTCGGATTGTGATGCGGGCTGATAAAATGACGGTTTGGTTCGGCAATTCAACGAACGTCATCAGCGGTCTCACCAACGTCATGCGCTCGGCGCAGAGAATCATTGCTGAAGGCAGCGTCGTCATCACGACACCCGACGAGAAGATTGCGCACAGCGACCACGCCGTGTACACTGCGGTGGACGGCAAAGTCGTGCTCACCGGCAATCCCCGCGTCCAAAGTCCGGATGGCACTGTGACCGGCAAGAAAATCACGTTCCGGCGCAACGAAAGCAAAATGGACGTCGAATCCGATTCCACCGAGACCAACCGGACACGGCTGATCATCTACCCTGAGGATCAGAAGAAGAAGGAGTAGGCGGCGCGTAGACTGCGAAGAGCCGGCTCGTTTCCCGGATAGTTGCGCACGTTTCTCCTAGTAGCGAACAGGCGAGTGCTTGCTATGGCGAAAAATGCTGCAAAGCGAACTCAGCCTGTTGCCTAACTGTTGCATCCTCATCGTGTACAGCAGCCCTAAGTGCAGTAATCGCTTTCTCTTTAGACTCTGTGCTGTAGGCGAGTGAGTTCGCTGCGGCGATTCGCAGTCTAGCGGCTACGGACTTATCAGCAAGCAACTTGATAAAATCATCGGTGATCTCGGGCTTTTGAGCGAGCATTTTCGCCAATGGCGATGTCACACGTACTCTCAAGTCAATAGTCTCATCAGGATTTTGCAGAACACCTCGCAACCCCGAAACAGCCGCAGTAGATGCGAGCGCCGTATTGACGTGTCGGTCAAGAGTATCGATTGCTACGAATCGCACGTTGTTGTCCTGATCCCGTAAGAGTTTTGCCGATTCCTCTATCACGTCAGTCGAGATAGTTTGCATTCCGGCGAAAGCCCTTAGGGCAAGCATCCTGTTGGTCGGGTTCGCAGCAGTTAAATAGCTGAAGAGGTGATCCTGAACTTCCTTGTCCTCAGACGTGGCAGACTGTAGAGCGGTAAATGCTTGCGTTCGCACTCTCCAATCGGGATCAGTAGTCAGTTTCAGAAAAGCTGAAATCGCCCGTTTAGAAGGCGGCCGCAGGCTTCCCAATGCGATTAATGAATTCAGCCTAACGTCGACATCCTCGTCGCTCAACGAGGCTAACAACGCATCCTCAGCGGGCTTCATTGTAGTAGTTAAATACTTGCGAATGCTGATAGCAGCAAGAATAGCTGCTGCTCTGCCCCTCAAACTTTCATCAGAATCACTCAGCGCTCTAGCTAAAATCGGAACGGCTTTTGCGTCAAATGACTCAAGATCAGAGAGTCTCCTAATTAACTGCCTCGACGCAGCCTTCCGCACGTCCAAGTCCTGATCCTGAATCTGATCAAGCAGAACGACGATATCTTGGCTTTGAGGAAAAATTCTACTGTCGCCCAGTCCCATCCTCGAACTGGCGAGGAGTACGAGAAAAGCGAGGATAATTGTGATTGGGGTCAACTCTGCAATCTTGACCAATTTCGGAATCATCGCCGACATCACGGGAAGGATACTCGGTTCTCATCGATGTGTAAATCCCCCGCGCTTGTCACCACTGACGTTTCTGCTACACTGCGCGCGATGACCGAGGGGGCGAACAACGGCTTTCTGCTGCACACGGAGCAGCTCGTCAAAATCTATGGCGGGCGACGGGTCGTTAATGGCGTGGATATCAATGTGAAGCGCGGCGAAGTCGTCGGCTTGCTCGGGCCGAATGGGGCCGGTAAGACTACGACGTTTTACATGACCGTCGGGTTGGTGAAACCGGATGGCGGGAAAGTGTTCTTCGACGGCGGCGAGGTAACGCGCGTGCCGATGCATAAGCGCGCACGGTTGGGAATTGGTTATCTCGCGCAGGAGCCGAGTGTGTTTCGGAAGTTGACGGTGGAGGAAAACATCCTCGCGATTTTGGAGACGTTGCCGTTAACGCCGGAGGAGCGGAGATTTCGGCTGGATTATTTGTTGGAGGAGTTGGATATTGCGCCGCTAAGGAAGAATAAGGCGTTCACGCTCAGCGGTGGCGAGCGCCGGAGGCTGGAGATCACGCGGGCACTGGTGACAGCGCCAAAGTTGATGCTGCTGGACGAGCCGTTCAGCGGTGTCGACCCGATTGCGGTGTATGAGGTGCAGCAGATCATCGCCGAGTTGAAACACAAGGGGCTGGGCATTCTGGTGACCGACCACAATGTGCGTGAGACGTTGTCGATCGTGGATCGCGCGTATTTAATCTGTGCCGGCAAGGTTGAGGTGGAAGGCACGAGTGAGTTTCTGATCAACGATCCGAAGAGCCGCGAGCTGTATCTGGGACCGCGGTTCAGCATGTAAGGAGGGACATCATGGATATCACTGTGACCGGGCGACACGTAACCGTGACGCCGGCAATCGAAGAGTATGCGCGCAAGAAGATCGATAACATTCACATCCATTTTCCGCGCATCCTCGATGCGCATTTTATCGTCGAAGTGGACAAATTCCGGCAACGGGCGGAGCTGGTGCTGCATTGCGGCAATCACATTCACATCGAAGCCAGCGACGTCCATGAGGATTTGTACGCCGCCATCGACAGGGCGGTGGACAAGGCCGAGCGCCAGATGCGCAAATACAAGACGCGCATTCAGAATCACCGGCCGCGTCACGCGCAGGCCCGGCACTTCGACGAGCAGATTCTCACCCACGATCTGCACGAGGAACACGGCCAGACCCATCACATCCGCACCGAGCCCTACCCCTGCAAGCCGATGTTTGTGGACGAGGCGGTGCTGCAGCTCGAGGTTTCGGACAAGCGCGAATTTCTTGTCTTTCTCAACGCCGACACCGAGCAGGTCAACGTGCTCTACCGTCGCAAGAGCGGTGACTTCGGCCTGATCCAGCCCCAGTTGGCCTGACATGGAGAACCCCTCGCTCCCAACCGTCTCCGTCGAGCGCTTCTACCTGAACCAGGCGGAGAAGTTGCATCTCAAGCTCGTCGCCGGCGGGGCCGGATTGTCGCACAAGATTCTGGAAGGATCGGTGAACCGGCCCGGCCTCGCACTCGCCGGCTTCTACCGGTATTTCGCGTTCAAACGCGTGCAGGTGTTCGGCGGCGCGGAATGGCAGTATCTGAAATCACTCCGCCCCGCCGATGCGCAGCGCCGCGTGGCCGACCTGCTCCAGCAAAAGATTCCCTGCCTCGTGTACGCCCGCAACGTCAACCCACCGAAGCACGTCATCGATCTGTGCGACAAGTGTCAGGTGCCGCTGTTCAAGACCAAGATGATCACGATGAGGTTCATCAACGCCGCGACCATCGCGCTCGAACTCGAGTTTGCGCCGACGGCCACCGAGCACGGCTCGATGGTGGACATTCTCGGCATCGGCGTGTTGATTCGCGGCGAGAGCGGCATTGGCAAGAGCGAGAGCGTCCTCGCGTTGTTGGAGCGCGGTTACTCGTTGGTCAGCGACGACATCACGCGGATCAAACTTCTCGAAGGCCAGCAACTCATGGGCACTTCGTCGGAGACCACCCGGTATCACATGGAAATTCGCGGCATCGGCATCATCAACGTGCCGGCCGTGTTCGGCGTCGCGGCCGTCCGGCCCGAGAAACGCGTCGACCTAATTGTGACGTTGATGGACTGGAACAAGATGGAGGAAGTTGACCGCATCGGCCTCGAGCAACAGACCTACACGATCCTCGGCATCCAGTTGCCGCATGTCACCATACCGGTCCGACCGGGGCGCGACATCGCCCGGCTCATCCAAGTCGCCGCTCTCGATCAAAAACTCAAAGACTCAGGATACAATCCCGCTCAAGAATTCAACCAGCGTCTCATCGAACGGATGCGCCCGCCCGGCGATTGATCCATGGCCGCCAAACTCAGCAAACACATGACCGTCATCAACAAGCTCGGCGTTCACGCTCGACCCGCGGCGTTGTTCGTCAAGGTGGCCGGCAAATTCGAGAGCCACATCGAAGTCGAAAAAGATGGTGAAATCATTAACGGCAAGAGTATTATGGGGTTGATGATGTTGGCGGCAGCGCAAGGTTCGAAGCTCACGATCACGGCCCAGGGACGCGACGCTGAGGCGGCGTTGAAGGCGCTCGAAGAGCTGTTTCTCCTGAAGTTCAACGAAGACTGACTCGCAGCCGCCGGCCGCTCATCCTGAATTGCGATGGCGAACAAACCGGCAAACGAAAAACTGTACCAAGGCATCGGCGTCTCCCCCGGCGTCGCCCGCGGCAAGATCTTTGTCTACAAGATGGCTGAGGAGGCGGTGTCGGAGTACGACATCTCGCCCGAGGACGTCACGAAGGAGACGGCGCGCTTCGAGCACGCCTTGATCGCCACCCGCGAACAACTCCACGAACTCCAGCAGCGCATCGCCACCGGCATGGGATCGGACGCGCCCTCCAGCATTCTCGATGTCCACGTCTCGATCACGGAAGACCCGGTGTTGATTGAGCGGGTCATGCGCCGCCTCGAGCAGGAGAAGAAAAACGTCGAGTTCATTTTTCATAGCGTTGCCACCGCTTACACCAAGACGCTGGCCGAGATGCCGGATGAATACTTGCGAGAACGGGCCGCGGACGTGCGCGATGTGTCCCACCGGATCATGCGCAACCTGATGGGGCGCGAACATCGCGGCCTCGCCAATCTCCCTCCCGGCACCATCGTCGTCGCGCACGACTTGTCACCATCGGACACTTCGTCGATCGACCGTAAGAACGTTGTCGGCTTCGTGACCGACGTGGGCAGCCACACTTCGCACACGGCAATTATGGCGCGCTCGATGAACCTACCGGCAGTGGTTGGATTGCGGGACGCCAGTCAGCACCTGCACGACGGGCAGCCGGGCATTCTCGACGGCTACTCCGGCACGCTCGTGGTCGAGCCGAGTCAGCAAACTCTGTTTGTCTACGGACAGATCGAAATCAAACGACACACCGTCGAGGAACGACTCGCGCGGCTGCGCGATCTGCCCGCCGTCACCCTTGATGGCCACCGCGTGACCGTGTCCGGCAACATTGAGTTACCGGACGATGTGGCGGCATTACATCAGGTCGGCGCCGAGGGTATCGGGTTGTTTCGCACCGAGTATCTCTATCTTGGCCGTAAGGAGTTCCCGACCGAGGAGGAACAGTACCAATCCTACGTGCGGGTCGCTCGCGATACCAAACCGCATGGCGTGATCATTCGCACCCTGGACCTCGGCGGCGATAAGTTTCACAGTGAAGAAATGACGCCGATGGAGGTCAATCCGTTCCTCGGCTTCCGCGCGATTCGCTTTTGTCTGGCGAACCCGGAGATCTTCGTGCTGCAGTTGCGCGCCATCCTGCGCGCCAGCGCCGAGGGCAACGTCAAGATCATGTACCCGATGATTAGCGGCGTCGGCGAAGTCCAGCAGGCCAACGAAATTCTACGCGAAGTCATGGAGGATCTGCGCCGGCAAGGCATCCCGTTCGATGAAAACATCGAAGTCGGTGCGATGATCGAAATCCCGTCGGCGGCGCTGACGGCAGAGATGATCGCGCAGGAAGTGGAATTCTTCAGCATTGGCTCCAACGACCTCATCCAATACACGATGGCTGTGGATCGGGTGAACGAAAAGGTTGCCAATCTCTACGAACCGACGCACCCGGCCATCCTGCGGCTGATTCGCGGCTGCGTCGAAGCTGCGCACAACAACGGCATCTGGGTTGGTCTGTGCGGCGAAATGGCCGGCGAACCGCTCTACGCGCCGTTGCTTGTTGGTATGGGCGTCGACGAACTCAGCGTAGCCGCTTCGAATCTGCCGCGCGTCAAGGAAGTCATTCGCCGCATGAAGCTGTCCGAAGCGCAGGAGTTGGCCGCCGCCACGCTCCACGCCAATCAAAGCCGCGACGTGGTGGCAATGCTTCACGCGTTGCTGGGTCGCATCGGCCCAGACGTGGGGAGCTAACCGGTTGCCCCGCAATCAGGGCACGCATCTTGCGCTATTCGGGCTTCCATGTCGGAAGTTGAACTCAGATTTATCGCCGGGAAGCAGCCAGGCCATGAGTTTCCTCTCAAACTTGACCAAGCAGTCGTCATTGAGCGCGCGGACAACGTTGACCCGCCGATTCGTGAGGACACGATTCCTCGCAAACATGCAGTTATCTCTCTAAAGAACGACGAAATTGTTCTTGAGAACTGCTCCCAAGACGGCACCTGCGTTAACGGCCAGCCCGTCCTAAACGCGACCCTAAAACCCGGTGACCAGATTCACGTGGGTCACATCATCCTGAAAGTCGTCGTGCATGATGCGCCGCTCCAATCCGAGTGGTCTCTGGGTACTGTGTTGCGTCCGTCCTCAGCGACGAACTCCACGTCGGCGCTGCCTGTTTCGCAACCGTAGTCGGTCGCTGCCGCCCTCGTGAAGACGGCACCACCGCTGGCACCCGTAATGCCCCGCCCGCAACCGGTCGGCACCGCCACGACCGAACACTTCCGGGGATCGATCGCGGACATCGCCTTGTCGGATTTGCTGCAACTGCTCACGACCACCCGCAAAACCGGTGTGCTCGTGCTCCGATCGCGCGATATGATTGGCTGGATCCACTTGTCCACGGGTCAGATTTGCCACGCCACGATGGACGACGGCGTGACTGTCAATGCGTTGAAGGTGTTTTACCGGCTGCTGCGCTGGACCGATGGCACGTTTGAACTCGAGCCGGCTGACGGCCGCCCTGTCCCGACAACGATCACCGAGACGACCGACTATCTCCTGCTGGAATCAATGCACCAACTTGATGAGATCAACAATCTCGGATCATCGCTTCCGCCGTTACATGCCGAGATTGCCATTGCGAATCCCTTGCCCGCTCCGCTGCGCGACCTCGCCCCCGGTGATCTTGATTTCATACAAATCGTGCTCCGTTTCAAGACCGTCCGCAGCATCCTAGACCACTATGCCGGCAGCGACTTCCAAGGCTACACCTACCTCAAGAGCCTCATCGGCCGTCACTACCTGACTGTGCCAGAGAGCTGACCAAGCCTCGCAAAAACGCTTGTGATAGCCGGGGCGGCTGGCTATAGTGCGCGCCGCGTTGGCGAGCCGGCTGCAGCCGTTTCCACCAGCAGTGAAAGGAATCATGGACCAGAGGCAGTATTTATTTTCATCTGAATCCGTCACCGAAGGCCACCCGGATAAGGTGTGCGATACGATTTCCGACGCCGTGCTCGACGCCTGCCTCGCGCAGGACCCAAAAAGCCGCGTTGCCTGCGAGACCCTCGCCAAATCGAACCTCGTTGTCCTAGCCGGTGAAATCACCACCACCGCCAAGCTCGATTACTGCAAGATCGTGCGCGACGCGATCCGCGAGATTGGGTACACGAAAGACGTCAGCACGGTGTTCAATGATGAGGACTGTTTCATCCAGTGCGCGCTCGTCAAACAAAGCCCCGATATCGCCCAAGGCGTGGACAACCGCGCAGCCGAGGGCAAAGCGACCGCCGAACAAGGCGCCGGCGACCAAGGGTTGATGTTCGGTTTCGCTTGCACTGAGACGCCGGAGTTGATGCCGGCGCCGATCATGTACGCCCACAACCTCGGTAAAGCCCTGCGCGAAGCGCGCCGCAGCAAACGCATCCCGTGGTTGCGGCCCGACGGCAAGACGCAAGTCACCATGGAATATGACGGCTACACGCCGACGCGCGTCCATACCGTCGTCATCTCCAACCAGCACACCGCGGACGTGAAGCACAAGGAAATCTCCGAAGTGCTTGTCGAAGAGATTATCAAGAAAACCATTCCCAAAAATCAGCTCGATAAGAACACACGCTATCTCATTAACCCGACCGGCCGCTTTGTCATCGGCGGTCCGGAGGGCGACAGCGGTCTGACCGGCCGCAAGATCATCGTGGACACCTACGGCGGCATGGGCCGGCACGGTGGCGGCGCGTTCTCTGGCAAAGACCCGAGCAAAGTTGACCGCAGCGCGGCGTACATGGGCCGGTACGTCGCCAAGAACATTGTGGCAGCCGGCTTGGCCGAGCGGTGCGAAATTCAGTTTGCTTACGCCATCGGATTTCCTGAGCCGGTTAGCGTGCTGGTCGAGACCTTCGGCACCGGCAAGGCGCCGCACGAGAAAGTCGAGAAAGCGGTCATGGATGTTTTTAGTTTCAAGCCCGCCAACATCATCGAGCAACTCAACCTGCTCCGCCCCATTTACGGCAAGACAACCAACTACGGCCATTTCGGCAAAGTCAGCGATCTTGACGCCATCACGTGGGAACGCACCGACAAGGCCGAAGCGTTGAAGAAGGCCGTTCGCTGACACCCGGCAAATCGCTGACGTGTTGGGGTGGGGGAATTTGTAGAGCGGTTGACCGACGTATTGCGTGGACATCACTGCGGAAACATGTAGGATACAGTCACTTTGATGAAGGGAATTGTCCGAGTTGTCATGTTCGCAACTGGACTGGCGTGGGCGGGAGCGCACTTTGCCACTGCCGCGCCTTATCCTTCCCCCTCCGACTGGCGCGACGAGAACATCTACTTCATCTTCACCGACCGCTTTAACGATGGCGATCCGTCCAATAACAATTTGGAAAGCACCAACGGGTCGCCCTATGCGCCGTCCGTCAATCGAGGCATTCACGGCGGCGATTTTAATGGCATCGAGAAGAAGATGGATTACATCAAGGCACTCGGCGCGACCGCGATCTGGATCACTCCCATCCCGCTGAACGTCGGCGGCGACTCTGCCTACCACGGCTACGGAGCGCAGGACTTTAACACGCTGGCGCCTCACCTCGGCACGATGACCGATCTCTCGAACATGGTCAGCGCCGCACATTCCCGCGGCATCAAGGTGATGCTCGATGTCGTCTGCAATCACAGCGGCGACCTCATCGGGAGTTCCGACTCTGGCTATCCGAACTACAAACCGCCTCCCGGTTACAGTCTGCGGTACAACAACTCAAGCAACAAACATGCGCCACCGTTTCTGACCAACAGCGCCGCACCAACGCTGACGTCCATCTTCCACAACAATGGTACAATCGGGAACTACGTCGATCCCGAACAGATCCTCGGAGAATTGGCTCGCCTAGACGATTTCGCCACGGAGACCACCTACGTGCGCACCAACATGGTGAACATCTTCACCAACTGGGTTGGCCGCGCCGACCTTGACGGCTTCCGCGTCGACACCGTGAAACACGTGGACATGGGTTTCTGGCAGTACTGGTGCCCGCAACTTCACTCGTTCGGCAATTCCATCGGCAAATCCAACTTCTTCATGTTCGGGGAAGTCTGGGATTCCGAGTCGGTCTGCGGTTCCTTCACCGGCACCAAAGCGGGTGGCGCGTTCGCGCTGGATTCAGTGCTCGATTACCCGCTCAAGTACGCAGTCGATCCGGTCTTCGCCACCGCGTCCGGCAATACAAAGCTGATCGAAGACCACTACAACGCCATAGCCGGCAATTACGACTCCAACGCCTGGTTCCGGCTCGTCACGTTCCTCGACAACCACGACAACTCCAACTCGCGTTTCCTCAGCAACGCCGGTAACAACACCAACCGGCTCGGCGTGGCGCTGACGTTTCTCTACACGTCGCGCGGCATCCCGTGTCTCTACTACGGGACCGAGCAGGCGTTCAACGGCGGTGGCGACCCGGCTAACCGGGAAGACATGTTCGACGGCCAATATGAGCAGACCGCCTCGCTCGGCGACAACTTCAACCAGACGCATCCGCTCTTCCGATTGGTCGCTAAGCTGAACAATCTCCGTCGGCTCTATCCGTCGCTGCGAACGGGTGGCCACCGGAATCTCTTGAGCAATGCTAGCAGCCCCGGTTTGTTCGCCTACGCGCGCACCAACGGAACTGAAGAAGTGTTCGTCGTCTTCAACACCGGCTCGACGCAGTCAACACCAGCGCTTCCAACCACCTACTCCGCCGGCACCGTGCTGGTCAATCTGCTCAACACCAACGAGACCGTCACCGTCAACGCCACGCCCAGCATCCCGGCGATTTCCGTCCCCAGCACCAGCGCGAAAATCTTCACCGCCCAATCACAGTTCCAGCCGCCTGACCCGGTTGTGACCTCCGTCTCACCGGCCCACGGCGCGACCAACGTCTCGACTGCCGCCGGCATCGTCCTGCAATTCAGTAAACCGATGGACACGAACTCCGTGCAGGCCGCGTTCTCCATGACGCCGCCGAAGTCAGGCATATTTGGTTGGTCGGCACTGCGCGACACGATGACGTTTACGCCAAGCACCGCCTGGTCCACTTCCACCACCAATCTGGTGCACCTCGCCACCAATGCGATGGATTCGGTGAACGGCAAGATGCTTTATGCGCCATTCGACACCTATTTCGTAACCTCCACCGTCGCCGACTCGACTCCTCCGACCGTCTTCATCAACGCACCCACCAACGGCGCCACCGTCGCGAGCACTGTTATGGTCACGGGCACCGCCGCTGACAATGTTGCCGTCTCGACTGTCGAGGTCAGCATTGACAATGGCACTTGGAGCACCGCGTCCGGCACGACGAATTGGTCGTTCTCACTCAACACGCAGAATCAGAGCAATGGCCTGCACACCATCTCCGCGCGCGCGACCGACACTTCAAGCAACCCGTCCAGCATGCCGTCCGTCACCGTCCGCTTCTTCAATGTGTCCGCCAGCTACCTCCAGCGCATCAGTGCCGGCAATCCCGGCAACGTCACCGATTGTGCCGGCAATGTCTGGCTGAAGGACCAAGCCTATACGTTCGGTTCGTTCGGCTACACGGGGCCCACGGCAGGCTACTACGACAGCGGCCCAATTTCCAACGTCTGCTCGGGCGTGTTCCCGCTCTACCAGCGTGAACGGTATGGCTACTTCAGCTACCTTTTCGACTGCCCGGCCGGCGTCTACGAAACCTCGCTGCTCGAGGCGGAAACTTACTGGAGCGGCAGCAACCAGCGCCTGTTCAACGTTCTCATCGAAGGCCAGCAGGTGTTGACAAGCTTTGACATTTTCGCGACCGGCGGCGGCCGGAACATCCCGGTGACACGCGTGTTCACCAACACCGTCGCCGATGCGCAACTCCAGATTGATTTCGTATCCGTCATCGACAACGCCCGCGCTTCCGGGATTCAGGTCCGCAAGATCGCCGACCTCGACAGCGACGCCGACGGCATCCCCGACTGGTGGATGCTCGGCTACTTCAACCATTCGACGGGACAGGCTGGTGACAATTCCATGGCTAACCAAGATGCCGATGGCGATGGCATGAGCAATCTGCAGGAATTCCTCACCGGCACCGATCCGCTCGACGCCAACTCCGCGTTCCGCATCACCGCCATCAAGCTCGTCGGCTCGGACGTGCAAGTCAGTTGGACAACCGTCGCCGGTAAGACCAACCAACTCCAACGCGCCCTCAGTCCCAACAGCAGCGCCGCATGGTTGAGCGTCGGCTCCATCACTCTCGGCAACGGCAGCATCGTCACCCAACCCGACCCCGGCGCCGCCACCAACGCTCCGGCACAATTCTACCGTGTGCGGCTGGTGCCGTGACTGGAGGGTCACGCTTCCGCGCGACCACTCGTTCCCAGCCTTGGCAACTTCCTGTTAACGAGAATTGAAAATTGTGAAAATGGAGAAGTATCAAAAGATTCTGGTTTTGTTTTTGTTGTTGGCCATTGGAGGACTGGCTGCATCTGCCTCTGGTCAAGTAACAGTTAACGGGGCTTTGAATAATTCAGAAGGCTACGGCAACCCAGTAGCCACTCAGACGATCAACACTGGCTTTGGCGACAATACCTCGTCAAGTGGTACGTCAAGTGGTGGCTCGGAACTGGATGCCGTTTATAGTGTGGGGACTAATGGATATCTCTACCTGTTTATAGCAGGTAACCTTGAAGCCAACGGCAACAACATTGACGTTTTCATCGCCAGCGGGCAGGCCGGCGGTCAGCCGGTTCTGCACGTTGACGGATCTCACGGGGAGGCCGCCATGAACGGCTCGACCTTCAGTCCAGGCTTCACTCCGAATCTGATGTTTACTTTCACAAACAGCGCCACCACTCTTACGGTTGACCGGATTGTTTTATCAGGTGGTTCTGGCACTTGGTCGCTCCTTGGCAACATTCCATTAAGTGGTGGCGTTGGCAGCAACCAGAACCTCGGCGGCAGCGGCATCGCCGTCGGGTTTAACAACAAGAACACGGCGGGCGTAAATGGAAGCAGCGGGACAGCCGCCAATCAGGCTGCCGCAAATGCCGTGACGAACGGTCTTGAGTTGGGCTTTCCACTTTCCGCGCTTGGTAATCCGACAGGTTCCGTTCAGGTTCTTATTTGTATCAACGGGAGTGGCTACGCCTTCCTGTCAAATCAATTCCTTCCCGGTTTGGCCGTTGGAACAGGCAACGTGGGTGCAGTTGGAACCGGTTACGGTCCCGGTGGAGGTGTGTTTAATTTTGGATCGACACCCGGCGAATATTTGACCGTGCCGGTTTCGGGATCTGGGGGAGGGCTGCCGGTTCCGCCACCGTCTCTGAGCGTCAATGGTGTCGACGCGGATTATGCCACGACGCATGTCTTCGTCAATGAAGTGTCGAATGATGCTGTACCGCTGACGATTTTGTTTTCGCCCAACGCATCAAACGTAATGGAGGCCGACGTTTTTTCCAACCTGAACCGGCGCGACCATGCAACCTTGGATGCCAATGGCGACGGCATCGAAGACGGCATCGTGCCGCCGGACGGCAACACGATTGCCACCGGCGACACGAACAATTATTATGAGGCGTATGCGATGTCGCCGACCGGCACGCTCGGGCAGTATTCGCTGACGCTATACGCACAAAAGACTGGTGTCTATCGCCTGACAGCGCGTTACCAAGTGACGGGCAGTACGAACTGGAACTGGTATAGCACCAACGCTCCTTATACCGCCGGCAACCGGCGCGACTTTTCGATTGTCGTTTCGCCCAAAAAAGCGCTGGACGTTGTGGTGTATGAGCTGGCGGTCAATACTGTCGAGGCGCAGGGCACGCTCTCAGACCAACGCAGCACTTTCACTGACCTCTATGACGGACCGGGGTCGCGTTCCTACGATCCAGTGACCAACCGTTTCAATCTCAATTACGTGACCAATCTTGGCGCGAACTGGCTCTGGCTTGAGCCAATCCACCCCCGTGGCATCGCGGCCAGTATCAACAGCCCCTATTGTGTGAAAAACTTTTTTCAAGTATCGCCTTTGATGAGCAAGGCGAACACGCGACCTGCCGGCCTGCAGGAATTTCAAGGCTTCGTTGCGGCGGCGGATGCCGCCGGTGTAAATGTGATGATGGATGTCCCGTTCAATCACACCGCCCATGATGTTGAACTGGACAGTGAAGGAGTCGCTGATTTCGGCGGGGTGGGAAATCCCGGCAATTGGCAGCCCACCGATCTGATCCCAAATCGTGTCCCCCAATTTTATTCGGCGACCAACGCTTATTGCAGCCGCGCGGCCGGCGCCGGCAACATCGCGCCGGCGCCCGACCGCGGGGATTTTGGGAAATGGAACGACGTGTATGATGTTTTCCATGGCGTCTATGACGCGCTGGTTTGCCAAAATCCCCAAGACAACAACAATTGCTTCAAGACCGACGACTGGTTTGATTACAGCACTGGCACAGGGAGTTTCGATCAAACAACTCAAAACGTTTGGAGATACTTTGCCAACTCCCTCTTGTATTGGCTCAGCCAAACTGCTTGCACCAACGGCACGCCGGCCAGTCAGACCGCCGTGGGCATAGACGGAATTCGGGCAGACTTCGCGGAGGGATTGCCGCCGCGATTCTGGGAATACCTCATCAATAAGGTGCGGTCTCGGAAATGGAATTTTGTTTTCCTGGCTGAATCTCTCGGTGGTGACCCGACGACCTATCGCTCCAGTCGTGGTTTTGACATTGTGAATGATAGTATTCACTACAACTTCCGGACTGCCGCGTCGGCCACCGACTATCAGAACATTTTCAATACGGAACGGAGCAGTTATGAGCGGTGCTCAATGGTGTGGAACAGCACCTCTCACGACGTGGGCGGCTTTTACACGGATCCCTACCAGGCCTTGATCCGTTTCATGGTGGGCGGAACCATTGACGGTACCCCCTACATTTTCTACGGGCAGGAGCTGGGCACTACGGAAGGATTTGGCTTCTCTATTTACTCGGGCAATGTTCCGAGTTTATACACGTTCAATTCCTTGCAGCCCGCCATTACGAATGGAATGGGCAATTTTAAAATCAATCAACTTTATCCCCTTTTCGCGACCGTGGGGCAGTCCCGCCACTCCAGCCCGGCACTGCGTTCCGCCAATCGCGCTTTCCTTAGTCCGACCGCGCCGCAGCCCAATATTTATTCGGTTGCCAAGTACGAAACAACCAATAGCTCCCCGAACTTTTATGACGTGGTATTCGGCTTTGTGAACCTTGACGTCACTAACGCCCACTCGGCCAATTTTAACGTCAACATCACGACGAATGGCTCAAACCTTTTCGGCATCAACCCCAGTCGCATGTATAACGCGAAGAACATTGCTGCCTACTTGGGGATAGATCCGAACCGCAATACTTATTGGCTCTGGGGCTCAAACGGGATTGCTGGCAGTAATCTGCTGGCCAACGGAGTGTTTGCCTCGCTCAATCCTGTGCCCACCAACAATGTCGATTGGACTAATGCCCCCTTCGAAGCGCTATATTTGAAACTTTACGACGTTACACCGCCAGCAACCCTCGTCGCGCCAACGACAACAGGCTCTTATGTCATTGGAAACAGTGCGGCGTTCAGTTGGCTCCCGCTGAACGATCCGGATGGCGGTGTGTCCGGCTATCGGATCATTGTTGGGACGTCACCGGGCGCGTCCGATGTGTTTAACGGCATCGTCCAAGGCACGACATTGACTGTGACGAACTTTTATGGCGCGACGCTTTATGCGGAAGTGAGTGCAATTAACAACGCTGGAATAGAAGGACCTGCCAGCGCCAGCAGTTTGGGTGTGCTTTTGGTGGATCCAAATTTGATTCCTGTTGTAAGCATGCAGGGCAGCAGCGTGCTGAGTTGGACAAGTGTTTCCGGCAAAACCTATCAAGTCTGGTCCACCACCAATCTGGGCATTCCGTTCACGACCATTAGCGGTGTCATTACTGCCTCTGGACCGACAACCCAAATCACCAACACCTTACCCGATCCAGTAAGATTCTTCCGCATCCAAGTTTTCCCATAATGGAACTAACTACTGCCATTTGTAACTTGAGCGCGGGGGATGTGTCTGTTAGTTGTGGTCGCAGTTGATGTCTTTATGTTGTCCACGAAATCCCCTTTGTATTCACGTGTTCATTCATGGCATCTCACCGCAAAGGTTTGCCTGGTCGTCGCATTCGTCCTTGTTGCAGGAAATTCGAACGCTCAAGATGCGTCCAACGGATTCTGACAGGCGCAAAGTATTTATCAGATCATCACCGACCTCTTTTTCGACGGGAACGCGACAGCGCACCCGCGAGCAGCTTCGAGTATTTGGTCGATTGTCCCGATGGTGTATATGAGATAACACTTCTTGAGGTGGAGACATCTTGGACCAATGTCAATCAGCGCGTCTTGGACGTGCCCATCGAAGGCCAGCCGGTGCTCGCCGACTTCGACATCTTCGGTGGAGAAACGAACGCCGTCCAGGCGGCGAGCAATCTGGTCGGTGTTTACTCTGACATCAGGTCGAACGTGATCGTTCCCGGCCTCAGCCTCGCCACGATTAACTATCTCGACATCGGCGCTGCGACAAGCTCCCCAACGCGCTTCTACCGAATCCGTCTCGTGCCACGATTTTCGTTTGATTTCGCAAGCTTACGCGGCTAATCTTCGCCGCTTTCAAGCGATAGGCGAGATTCAACAATTAACGATTATGGCTACAATCAATCTTCCTCCCGCACGCGCAAAACTCGCGAAAACCAACGGCGCGGCCAAGGGCGACTTCCAGGTTCGCGATTTGTCGCTGGCCGATTGGGGCCGCAAGACCATCCAAGTCTCCGAGCACGAGATGCCGGGCCTGATGGCCATCCGCGCGAAGTACGGCCCGCTCAAGCCGTTCAAGGGCGTGCGCATTACCGGCTCGTTGCACATGACCATCGAGACGGCGATTCTCATCGAAACGCTCTCCGAACTCGGCGCGTCGGTGCGCTGGGCGAGCTGCAACATTTTCTCGACGCAAGACCACGCCGCCGCCGCGATTGCGAAGGCCGGCATTCCCGTGTTCGCGTGGAAAGGCGAGACGCTGGAAGAATACTGGGACTGCACACTCGACGCCCTGACCCATCCCGGCAACAAAGGCCCGCAGCTCGTCGTGGACGACGGCGGGGACGCCACGCTGCTCATTCATAGGGGTTACGAGCTCGAAGACCGCAGTGATTGGGTCAACACCAAGAGCGCCAGCCACGAAGAACAAGTAATCAAGGAATTGTTGAAGCGCGTGCTCAAGGAGCGCCCCGGTTTCTGGCACGCCGTCGTGAAAGATTGGAAAGGCGTTTCTGAAGAGACGACGACCGGCGTGCATCGCCTCTATCAGATGCTCGAAGCCGGCAAGCTGCTCGTACCGGCCATTAACGTGAATGACTCGGTCACCAAATCAAAGTTCGACAATCTGTACGGCTGCCGGGAATCACTCGCCGACGGCATCAAGCGCGCCACCGACGTGATGGTCGCCGGCAAGGTCGCGGTCGTCTGCGGTTACGGCGATGTAGGCAAAGGCAGCGCGCATTCGCTGCGCGGGTTCGGCGCGCGCGTGATTGTCACCGAGATCGATCCGATCAACGCGTTACAGGCTGCGATGGAAGGGTTTGAGGTCACGACCGTCGAAGACACGCTCGGCGAGGCGGACATCTACGTCACCGCGAGCGGCAACTGCGACATTCTCACGCTCGAACACATGGCGAAGATGAAAGACCAATCCATCGTTTGCAACATCGGCCATTTCGATAACGAGATTCAGGTGGATCGCCTGAACAAAGCGCCCGGCGTCACCAAGCTCAACATCAAGCCGCAGGTGGACAAGTACACCTTCCCCGACGGCCACAGCATTTACATGCTCGCCGAAGGCCGTCTGGTGAATCTAGGTTGCGCTACCGGCCCTCCGAGCTTTGTCATGTCCAACAGTTTTACCAACCAATGCCTCGCGCAATTGGATTTGTGGAAGAACAAGGACACGAACAAAGTCGGTGTTTACCGGCTACCCAAGAAGCTCGACGAAGAAGTCGCCCGGTTACACTTAGAGAAGATTGGCGTGAAGCTTACGAAGCTCTCGAAGAAGCAAGCCGACTACCTCGGCGTCCCCGTCGAAGGCCCGTACAAGCCGGAGCATTACCGGTACTAATCAGGCAAAGCTTCGATATTGCAGTAGAAGGCCAAAACTCGAGCCATCAAACGCTCGCAGCAAAGTTGTGTTTCACTTGGCAAGCTTTCAACCGTACGAGTGACATTAAGTCCTGTCGCCTTTCGAAGAGTTACAGCTACGGCAAAGAATCTGCATGTTATCGGGGTCAAGACGCAGTTCTCGCCGTTTACTTCGCGGCTGTATATGGTCAACAGTCAAGTCACGTTTGTCCTTGATGAGGCGGCCGCAAAGGGCGCAAACATTCTTGCCTTGCCGGATGATTCTACGGCGGAGCGAGCGCCACTCCGCGCTCGTGTAAAATAGTCTTGCCTCCTCTAATCGCCCCTCGCGCACAGCGAACAACTTCTGCTCTAGGTCGGCTACCAGCTTGGTACGGGGTGCGGATTTCGGACCAAAGTTGCCAGGCGTTTCGGGAATAAGTTTCCACTGATTTCGGAGTAAAGTTTCCAGCGATTTCGGTCTGAAAGTTTCCACTTTTTCGGGGTAGTCCGAAAGGGGTGGTAACGATGGAGCGAAA
>CAZMKD010000146.1:0-1566 GCA_964566575.1 uncultured Verrucomicrobiota bacterium | reverse complement strand
CGCGGGATTACGGATCAGTACAACTCCACCGTTACATATGCATCGATGGCCTTCTTCTAAGCAGGCGACTGAAACAGGTCCCCAACTTCGTTCTCGACTCATCGAAATCCTCAACGTACCCCATCGGGACAGAGCTGCCCGGCAGCTCGGGGTGGGCGGGTGAGAACTGTGACGTCTCTTGTTTCGACTCGCCTGCGGCCTCGTTGGATGGGCTTGGTGGCTATTGGCATTGTGATCATTGCGGAGAAAGAGACGGTGAGGGCTAGGAGACTATTATTCGAACGTTTTTGAGAAGGAGGAATAGATGCAAGGGATCGCTTGGTGAGGGCAGGAAATCGAAGTGCTTGTAGAATCCTTTGGCTACATCATCTTTCGCGTGAACCACGACGGCACGAATTCCTGCAATGCCGGCGGCGTGAAGTGTCCGTAGCATGGCATCTTTCAACAGCGCAGCACCGATCCCTTTGCTCTGCCAGTGAGAATCTACGGCGAGCCGTGCGAGCAGCAAAATAGGAATAGCGTGATGCGCGAGCCCATTGTTCACTCGCTCTGGCGCCTTTTCATACTCAACCGACCCGACCGCAAGGGAGTAATAACCTATAACGGTTTGATCAGCCAAACCAACGTAGGTTTTTGATGCCCCATTATTTTGATTGAGCAACGCGTACTGTTGCAGGAAGCGATTCAGGTCTTTGTTGCCGCAGTCGAACGCATCGACAGCGTGAACCCGCTGAAGCGTTTCGACCTTTCGAGTCAACGCTTTTCTGTGATCGTAGGGATAGGCGCTGCGTCAAAGAGCCCTGGCTCAGTCAACAGACGCTGCATACGAGGGAGCGGACGAGTCGGAGTATCCAATGCAGTCAGGAACTCAGTCCATTTCGCTTTGCTCAGACTGAATGTCCGACGATCTGCCAGCGCTTCATCTGCACGGGCCAGGGCACTTTCAAGGACAAACGCGCTCACTGAACGATGAGAAACAGAGGCGGCAGCTTCCAACGTCCGCTTGGTTGAGCGGCTCACCCGAAGATCCAGCTTTTCGGTACGAAGTGTACGTGCTGACATATTGCTTCCTCTCGTTGGGCTAAAGATAGCGTAGCAACTACTACATGTCAAGACAATGTCTTGACGATTTATTCGTGTAAAATCAAAGCGATATATAGTTCTACGGAAATGATGAAGATGGGGTCATTGTTTGACTTTACACCTCGCCCACGAATCACCCGCTCTCCTGAGTGCAAAGTCAAGCAATGACCCCACTGCCAGTTTTCTCTCTGATTCCGTTCCCCGACAGTATTTTTACACGCCAGGAGCATTGTCAGAAAACTTTACAGGTATGAACTTGTATAAGTGATTGATAAGTTAGTGTTGTGACGT
This sequence comes from uncultured Verrucomicrobiota bacterium, assembly GCA_964566575.1. Lineage (GTDB taxonomy): Bacteria > Verrucomicrobiota > Verrucomicrobiia > Palsa-1439 > Palsa-1439 > CAZMKD01. Next base: position 192 of record CAZMKD010000146.1, on the reverse strand, counting down.
TCCAAGAGAGATAGTGCGCTGTTTCGCTGTAAAGTAGTTTTACAACGTGTCTGACTAGTGTCTGACTATTCGCAATATATCTTTATATATATTAACGACTTGTGCGATTAACGAAAATGGTATGCCTTGTGCTTGTGTTGTTCAAGGCACAAGTCTTGTTCGAGGCACGAGTCTGAAGTCAATAGAAAAGTC
>CAZMKD010000145.1:0-15256 GCA_964566575.1 uncultured Verrucomicrobiota bacterium | reverse complement strand
GCCGCCACCGCTGACCATGTGTTTGTCCACGATCACGAAACGGCCGGTCGGCACGATGCGGTCGTAGTTGTCGAACGCGATCGCCGACTTGATCCGAACGGTGATTTCCGCCACGTCGTTGCGCGCGATGTGATCTTGCTTCTTCTCAGCTAGCGTTGACGCGTCGATGATCTTCTCAATGGATTGGATGTGACACTCGACTTCGGTGCTGGCGAGTTTCAGCTTCACGCGGCGACCGACTTCGAGATTTTGCCGGCCGAGCCAGAACAGTTTCGCATTGAACACGTCGGTCTCGATGGGCGCGTCCTGTTCGTGTGAACCCATCTGTCCGCGCTCGACAAAAATCTGTTCGGCCAACGTGATGCCAATGGACTCGCCGGCGCTGGCAGACTCGCGACCATTGCCGGGCCAGCCTTCGATGCTCTTGACGTGGCTGATCTTGTTGCGGGGCGAGAAAAGAACCGTGTCGCCGACCTTGATCGTACCGGATTCGACACGGCCAGCAAGGATTCGCCGCGCATCGAACCGGTAAACATCTTGAATGGTGAAGCGCAGCGGTAGGTTCTTTTCCGGCGGCGCAACTTCAAATTGATCGAGGGCTTCAAGAACGGTCGGTCCGTTGTACCACGGCATCTTCGCCGACTTGGTCGCGATGTTCTCGCCGTGATACGCGGCAATCGGGATGAACAACCGCGGCACGACACCGAGTTGTGTGAGAAAAGCGCGGTATTCGTCTTCAATGGACTTGAAAACTTTGTCCGAGTAGCCCTTCAGGTCCATCTTATTGACGACGACGGCCACTTGCTTCACGCCGAGCAACGAAAGCAGGAAACCATGCCGGCGGGATTGCTCTTGGACACCCTCGTTGGCGTCGATGAGCAACAGCGCGGCTTGGGCGTTGGCGGCGCCGGTCACCATGTTCTTCAGAAATTCTTTGTGTCCGGGCGCGTCGATGATGACGTACTGGCGTTTCGGCGTGCGAAACCAGATTTGTGCGGTGTCGATGGTGATGTTCTGATCGCGCTCGGCTTGCAGGCCGTCCATGAGAAACGCCCACTCGAACGGCATGCCGCGTTTCTCGCACGAGGCTTTGATTTTCTCGAATTTCCCGTCCGGCAAGCTGCCGGTATCGTGGAACAACCGGCCGACGAGCGTGGACTTGCCATGGTCGACGTGACCGACGATGACGATTTTAAGTTGTTCGGTTTGAGTCATGGGAATTTGAACCACAGAGACACAGAGGTCTCAGAGAACGAATCGTTCGATGCCCTTCGTTAGTTGCTCCACGTTGAAGTTGATCAGCAGCCCGACTTCGCAGTCCGCCAGCCGCATGTAGGTCAGGATTTGCGCGCGGTGCACCGGTAACAATACCTCCACCGCTTTCAATTCCACGATCACCTTGCCGTCCACGATGAAGTCCGCGCGCAAATCCGAAGCCAACTGAACAGCCTTGTAGCGCACCAAGACTTGCTTCTGCGACTCGAACGCGACGCCATGCAAAGACAACTCATGCGCCAGACAACACTCATATACCGACTCCAGCAATCCCGGCCCCAGCGCGCGATGCACTTCAATGGCCGCGCCGATGATCTGCTCGGTCAGTTCCCGATGTTTGCCGTCTCGGTGCTCTCTGTGTCTCTGTGGTTCAATCTGGATCATCACATATACCCATCGCGCCGGAGTTTCTCGAAGGCGTCTTCGCTCTCCTGATCTTGGGCGCGAACGCTGCGCTCGCTCTTTTTGGTGGTGCGCAACTCTTCACGGATTTTGTCGTAGGTGTCGGCGACTGACTCGATACTGAACGTGCATGGCACGCAGCCGAGCGACCGGTAACGCTTGCCGCCTTTCGCAAAGTAGAGCGGGACGTTCGGGATTTTCTCGCGCTCGGCGTATTCCCAGATGTTCATCTCCGTCCAGTGCAACAGGGGGTGAACGCGCAAGTGCGTGCCGCCGGCAAGATCGGTGTTGAACTGATCCCAGAGTTCCGGCGGCTGGTCTTCGACGTTCCACTCCATGTTTTTGTCGCGCGGACTAAAATAGCGCTCCTTCGCTCGCGTCGGGTCTTCGTCGCGGCGCACGCCGACGATGAGGCCACCGTAGTTTTCACGGTCGACGATCTTTTTGAGATTCTCCTTCAGCAGTGCCGAGCAGCAGACGACCCGGCCGAGCTTGTGGTTCATGCCTTGCGCAAGCGCTTCGTCGTTGCGGGCAACGACGAGGTTGAGCTTCCACTCTTTAGTGAGTTTGTCGCGCAGTTCGATCAACTCCGGCATGTCGAAGCTCGTCTCCATGAACACGCATGGAAACGGCACGTGCCCGAAGAACGCTTTGCGCGCGAGCCACAGGATCGTCTGTGAATCCTTGCCGACGCTCCACAGCATCGCGAGCCGCTCGATCTTTGTGAACGCTTCGCGGATGATGTAGATGCTTTGGTTTTCCAGTCTGTCGAGGTGGTCCATAAATTGGTGGCGTCCTATTTGCCTTTTGCCTTCAGCCGGTTGGCCTTCTCCGCCTGCGTCAATGTGAGGTAGTTTTCGCGAGTGACGACTTTGCGTCCGCTTTTCTTTTCCAGTTCACGGCGGGCGTTGCCGGCAACCGTGCCACCGTCGCGGGCGGCTTGTTTGCTTTCCGGGAAGCCTTGGGCATCGCGGGTGCGGGTGATTTCGGTGGTGGCGGCCTCGCCCAGCATGGAGAAGATGAGTTCGAGGTCGGTCATGTGGTCGCGGAGGTTTTCGCGTTTCAGGCGCTTGAACTCGGCGTATTGGCTCGGCGTGAGGCCGAAGGTGGCTTGGGAAATTTCGGCGGTCAGGATGGCGTATTCGCGTTGCTCTTTGACGCCGCGTTTTTTCCATTCGTCGGTGAGTTCGTCGCGGATGGCGATGGAACGCAGCCGTCTCTCAATCCAGTCGTCGGAGTAGCCTTTGGCCTTGTAGAGGGCGCGGGTGCGTTTGGTGGCGAGTTCGGGGTCTTCAATTTCCTGAATGCGTTCGTAGCCGACTTTGGCGAGCCAGCGTTTGAACGGCTCGGCCTTCGGGCTGGGAATGGACTGGATGATCCGAAAGAGACCTTCGGTGTTGGCGCAGTTGAGGTTCTGCTGGCCGCCAGCGGTGTTGATGGAAAGGGGGGTGGCAAATTGCCCCCACCCTTTAGCCAGTTCCGGGTCGCGGCGGCGCATGTCCTTGAGGTAGCCCTGCGGGTCAACCGAGTCGGTTAACGCGGCGATCACATCCGTGATGACAAACCACCATTCATTGTTGTGAATGGCACGGCGGATTTCCTTGTGTTGAAACAAGGCAATGCGGGTTTCAGGATTGTGGCTGGCGTCGCCCATAGTTAAATGTTCGCGGCAAACGTGTGCAGGCCGCATTCTTTCTTGTCGGTACCGGCCCAACGACCGTCGCGTTCGCCTTCGCCGTTGGATACCGGGCGCGTGCAGCAGTCCGGTGTGCAACCGACGCTCGGATAGCCGTGGTCGTGGAGCGCGTTGTACGGAAGTTGCCGGCTGACGATGTACCACCAGACTTCCTCTTTGCTCCACGCGGCAAGCGGATTGATCTTGATGTAGCGATGGCCGTCCGGCGTTTCCTGCATCTGCAGAATCTTCGCGCCTTTACGCGACTCGCCTTGTGAGCGGCGGAGGCCGGTCACCATCGCGTCGAGTTCGCCGAGCTTTTTCTGCAACGGCAGAACCTTGCGCATGTAGCAGCACCGGTCAGGCTCGCGACGGAACAATTCCGGGCCGTGTTTCTCGGCTTGTTGCTCGGGCGTCAACTCCGGCTGCAAGCGCTCGACGGTGACACCGTATTCTTGTTCCACCTTCGCAATCAAATCGTTGGTCTCTTTGAAGAGAAAGCCGGTATCAATGGTGAACACCGGCAGACGCGGCTCGACCTTGCGCATCGCGATGTCGAGAATCACCAGGCCTTCCGGGCCGAAGGCAGACGAGATCGCCACGCGCGAACCGAAGTTGTCGGCCGCCCATTGCAAAACGTCGCGGGGAGTTTTGGCTTCAAACTCCCCCGCGAGACGTTTGATCTCGTCGGGGGTGTAGTTCAACCTTCGATCACGTTGATCTCAACCGGCTCGACCTTGATCTTCAGGCTTTCGAGCCACTTGATGGCTTTCTTGATTTCGTCGCGTTCGCCCAACAACTCCAGCGACACGATGCCGACGTCTTCAGTCACGCTGCATTGCCGGACGCTGGTGATAATCTCGAATTTGTGTCCGAGTTCATAGATGACCGGCCGCTGAATCATCTTCTTCGGATACGTCAGCCACAATCGTTTCGTTTCTTTTTTCACATTCCACCTGCAATCGCCGGGATGATCGAAATCTCGTCGCCATCCTTCACGACCGTCGCCTTGCCCTGCGCAAAGCGGATGTCTTCGTCGTTCAAATAAATGTTCACAAACCGCCGCAGCTCGCCGCGTTCGTCACACAAACGCTCTTTAAGCCCCGGGTACTGCTTTTCCAGATCGTCCACGATCGCTTGGATCGTCGCGCCGCTTGTCTGCACGGTTTCCTTGTCCGCTGTCAGCTTACGCAACGGAGTCGGAATTCTCACATTGACTGCCATATTCGTTTCTCCTTATTCGTTTTCCACTAGTGCCTGAAATTCTCTCAAGCTCGGCTTGATCACGCGCGGCTCGCCGCACTTGCCGTTGACCGCTTCCTGCGTCTTCAACCCGTGCCCGGTAATGCACAACACCACCGACTCATTCGCCTTGATGCGTCCGCCTTCGACGAGCCGCTGCGCCGCCGCGACCGTCGTGCCGCCGGCCGTCTCGGCGAAAATTCCTTCCGTCTCCGCCAGCAAACGGATACCGGCCACGACTTCCTCGTCGTTCGGGTTCTCCGCATATCCGCCGGTCTGTTTCATCGTCTGGATCGAGTAGAACCCGTCGGCCGGGTTGCCAATCGCCAACGATTTCACAATCGTGTTCGGCTTGCTCACCGGCTTGATGATATCCACGCCCGCTTTCATCGCATTCACAATCGGCGCACAGCCTTCCGCTTGCGCGCCGTGAATGTGAACGTCGTGTTCGTCCACCAACCCGAGTTTCACAAATTCCTTAAACGACTTGTGAATCTTGGTGATGAGCGAGCCGCCCGCCATCGGGACGACCACGTGGTCCGGCAACTGCCAGCCGAGTTGCTCCGCAATCTCGTAACCCAATGATTTCGAGCCTTCCGCGTAGTATGGGCGGATGTTCACGTTCACAAACGCCCAACCGTACTTGCCGGCAATCTCGCTGCAGAGCCGGTTCACTTCGTCGTACGTCCCGTGAATGCCGATGACGTTCGTACCGAACACCAGCGAGCCTTGCACCTTGCCGGTCTCGAGATCCGCCGGGATGAACACGTAGCTCTTTAGTCCCGCACTCGCTGCGTTAGCCGCAACCGAATTTGCCAGGTTACCGGTCGAGGCGCACGCGACGATTTCGAAGCCCATCTCACAAGCTCGCGACAACGCCACACTGACAACCCGGTCTTTGAACGAGAGTGTCGGGTAGTTGACGGTGTCGTTCTTGACCCAGACTTCCCGAAGACCGAGGCGCTTCGCGAGCCGGTCGGCTTTCACCAACGGCGTGAAGCCGACTTGGAATCCGACCGTCGGCTCACCATCGATGGGAAGCAGCTCCCGGTAACGCCACATGTTGGTGGGACGCTCCTGGATTTTCTCCCGGCTGATGTGCTGCTTGATCAACTCGTAGTCGTAATCGACTTCAAGCGGGCCGAAGCAGAACTCGCAGACGTGGATCGCCTCTTTCGGGTAATGCCGGCCGCATTCCCGGCATTTCAGGCTGGTGAAGAAACCATGTTTCGCTTTCATTGTGACCTTTCTTCACCAAGAGCGGGATGGGGGAGAGAAGACGGCAGGTCAAACGCTCCCTCATCTTTCCCCGATTGCTCGGAGCTGGATTTGGCACGCTAGTCCCCCCTCTGGGGCGGTTGCCGCGGCTTCATCGGGCCAGTCCCTCAGCCGCTCTTGATGAGTGGCGGGGACTATATCAAAGAACCAAATCGTGTCAACGACCGGCTTCAGATGTAATACATCTGGGTTTTGCCGGTCGTCGCTTCAGCACAAATCTCCTCAAACGTGATGCCGTCGGCTGTCCCCTCCGCGGCCACCTTGATGCGTCGCCAGGCGCGCTTAATTTCCTCCGGGCAACGCGATTCCGCCAACAACGGCATCTCCAAAATGTCACCCTGAATGGCGCGCAAGACATCGCCAACGGTGATTTCCCTCGGCGCTTTCGCGAGCATATACCCACCGGCCTTGCCGCGCCGACTCTGGATCAATCCCTTGCTCTTCAGCTCGATCAAAATCTGTACGAGATAGTTCGACGGAATCGCTTCCTTGCGCGCGATTTCCGCGATGCGCATGGGCCGCGTATCCGGATGATGAAGCGCCAACGCCTCCACCGCCCGGCAGGCATAATCACTTTTTACGGATGCCTTCATGTAATCTTTAGTAACTTACCTTACTCGCCACAGTATACCAAATAACTTGCCGCCGTCAACCGCCATTCTTCACAGGACACAAAATTGTCGAAAGACCCACACCCAGCGATATTTACGAATGCAAGAAAATACGAGAAAATGATTGCAGAACAAGCTGAGTTTTCGCTATTATCAGCGTGTCAAAGGGGGATGGGAATCAATGCCAAGTAAGCTTTTGGATAAGGCAACTGCCGTGCAAAAAACAACTTCAAAAACTGTCGCTCCACTCGGCGGCTCGGACTACACCGCCGACAAAATTCAGAAGCTCGAAGGCGTCGAGGCCGTCCGCAAACGGCCCGCGATGTACATCGGCGATACCGGCGAGCGCGGGCTACATCATCTCGTCTACGAAGTCGTCGACAACTCGGTTGACGAAGCCCTGGCCGGTTACTGCAAGCACATCGAAGTCGTCATTCACGTCGACAATTCGATCACGGTCGTGGACGACGGACGCGGCATACCGGTGGACATGCACAAGACGGAAAAGAAGCCGGCCATCGAGGTTGTGCTCACGATCCTTCATGCCGGCGGAAAGTTTGATAAGAAGTCGTACACCGTGTCCGGTGGTCTGCACGGTGTCGGCGTGACGTGCGTCAACGCGCTTAGTGAATGGCTCGACGTCGAAGTGAAACGCGATGGCCAGGTGCATCACATGCGTTTCAAACGTGGTAAGACCGCGTCGAATCTCGAAGTCATCGGCAAGGCCAAAGGCACCGGCACGAAGATCACGTTCAAGGCGGACAGCGAGATCTTCCCGGTCATCGAATACAAGTACGACATCCTCGCCAACCGGCTGCGCGAGCTCGCGTTCCTGAATCGCGGCATCGAAATCACGCTTAAGGACGAGCGCAACAACAAGGAAGAGCTTTTCAAGTTCAATGGCGGCATCGAGGAGTTCATCAAGCACATCAACCGCGCGAAAGAACCGCTGCATTCGAAAGTTATTTACGTCTCCAAGGAAAAGGACGGCATCCATGCCGAGGTCGCGATCCAGTACAATGATGGCTACAACGAGTCGCTCTACGCTTACGCCAACAACATCAACACCACCGAAGGCGGCACGCACCTCAGCGGTTTCCGGTCGGCGTTGACGAAGGCGGTCAACCAGTACGCCAAGAACAACAATCTCCTCAAAGAGAAAGACCCGTCACTTACCGGCGATGATCTTCGCGAAGGTCTGACCGCGGTCATCAGCGTCAAAGTCCCGAACCCGCAGTTCGAAGGCCAGACGAAGACGAAGCTCGGCAACGGCGAAGTCGAAGGCATCGTCAACTCCATCGTGTACGAAGGCATTTCCACTTTCCTGGAACAGAACCCACCGGTTGGTCGCCGCATCGTGGACAAGTCGCTCACGGCCGCGCGCGCCCGCGAAGCTGCGCGTAAGGCTCGCGAGGCTGTCCGGAAAGGCGCGCTGACCGGCGGCGGCTTGCCCGGCAAGCTCGCGGATTGTTCGGAGAAGAATCCGGAGATGTGCGAGTTGTACATCGTTGAGGGCGACTCCGCCGGTGGCTCGGCGAAGCAGGGACGCAACCGGCAGTTTCAAGCCGTGTTGCCGATCCGCGGCAAGCTGCTCAACGTCGAAAAGGCGCGCCTCGACCAGATTCTCAACAATAACGAAATCCGCAACATGATCACCGCCATCGGCACCGGCTTCGGCACGGTCGAAGGCGAAGAGACATTCAACATCGAGAAACTCCGGTATCACCGCATCGTGATCATGACCGACGCCGACGTGGACGGTTCGCACATCCGCACGTTGTTGCTGACGTTTTTCTATCGCAAGATGCCGGAGTTGGTGAAGCGCGGCCACGTCTTCATTGCGCAGCCGCCGCTCTACAAAGTGAAACGCAAGAAGCGCGAGGAATACATCGATAACGACGACCAGATGAGCAAGATCCTCGTCGAACTCGGGACGGAAGACGCGTGGTTGTACCGGATGAAGGACAAGAAGGAATTCAGCGGCCCGCAATTGCTCTCCGTGCTCGAATCGCTCCGCGAACTCGAAAAGCTCGTGGATAACATCGAGCGGCGCGGCATCAAATTCGAGGAGTACCTCTCCTCCCGCAATGCGAAGACCGGCGAGTTGCCGGCGTATGCGATGCGGATCAAGGAAGATGGGCAAACCCGGTTTGAGTTCGCCTGTGCCGACAAGGAATGGGCGAAGCTCTGCGAAAAGTTCGACATCAACCTCGACGAAGAAGCTCCCGTCGAAGTCAAGAACGGTGACAAGCCCAAAGGCCCACAAGTGAAACCGTTTGAGTTGAACGAATCGAACAGCATCCAAGCGGCGATCGAGACGTTGGAGAAAAAGGGGTTCAGCCTCGACCACTACGCGACGCAGGAACAGCCCCTCTTCGAACTTGTCGAAGGCGCGGTCGCCGAGGTTGAGATGCCGGCTGAACCGAAGGCTGAGGTGAAGGGCAAACAGAAAGATGAGAAGGCGAAGCCGAAAGCCAAGGCCACCATCGAGAAGCGCACCCCGATTCATTCCATCCCCGATATTCTGGCGCAGATCAAAGAAATCGGCGGGCGCGGAATCAATATCCAGCGTTACAAAGGTCTGGGCGAAATGAATCCCGAGCAGCTTTGGGAAACCACAATGGACCCGGAGCGGCGCAAGATGCTCAAGGTCGAGTTGATGGACGCCGCCGATGCCGACCGGATTTTTACGATCTTGATGGGCGACGAAGTCGAGCCGCGCCGGCAGTTCATCGAGGAGAACGCCCTCTACGTCCGCAACCTCGACGTGTAAATCTGTCGTGACGACTGAGGCCCAAGACTTGATAGACCTGCGCCTTGACCAGGCGGTTGAAAGCCTGACCGAGGCGCGCCTGCTCGTCGAGCGCGGCATGCGACTCGGCGCAATGGATCGCATCTATTTCACGATGTTCTATTGCGCCTGCGCGATGCTCGCGACGAAAGAGTTCGGCCCGTCGCGCGACGGCAACGTCGCCGGCAAGTTTCAGCGCGAGTTCGTCAAGACCGGCCTCGTACCGGAGGAAGTCGGCAGCCGTTTCAAGCGCGCGACGCAATTGCATCACGACGCCGACCTCGGCGCAAAGTCGCCGCCCGATGCCGGCCGTCTGAGTGAATTACTGGCGGATGCCGAAAGCTTTCTGACCACAACGAAGTTATTTTTGGCCAAACAATAGGGAGCGACCATGTACGCACAGAACGAGAAAGTCACACCGGTCAATATCAGCGAACAGATGCGCCAAGCTTACATTGATTACTCGATGTCAGTCATCGTCGGGCGCGCGTTGCCGGATGCGCGCGACGGGTTGAAGCCATCGAACCGGCGCGTGTTGTATGCCATGCGCGAGTTGGGGCTGCTGCATAACCGGCCGTACGCGAAGTCGGCACGCGTCGTCGGTGAAGTCATCGGTAAATACCATCCGCACGGTGACGCGTCGGTGTACGACACGCTCGTGCGTATGGCGCAGGACTTTTGTCTGCGGTATCCACTGATTGACGGGCAGGGCAATTTCGGTTCGGTGGACGGCGATCCGGCGGCGGCGTACCGGTACACGGAGTGCCGGCTGAAAGAGATCGCGGAGGAACTGCTCAAGGACCTCGACAAGGATACCGTCGATTTTCAGCCGAACTTCGATGAGAAGGAACATGAGCCGGTGGTCTTGCCGTCCGCGTTCCCGAACCTGCTCGCGAACGGTTCGACCGGTATCGCGGTCGGTATGGCGACGAACATTCCACCGCACAATCTCAACGAGATCGTGGACGCCTGCTGCGCGGTCATCGATGATCCCGAGGTGGACCTCAACGAGATCGCCAAGATCGTCAAGGGTGCGGACTTCCCGACGGGCGGGCTGATTTGCGGCCGGCAAGGCATTAAAGACTATCTGCTGACCGGGCGCGGCAGCATCAAGATGCGGGGGCGCGTCGGTGTCGAGGAAGTCAAAGGCGGCAAGGAGCGGATCATCGTCAGCGAGATTCCGTACAACGTCAACAAGGCCACGCTCATCGAGAACATTGCCCGGCTGGTCAACGATAAGAAGCTCGACGACATCTCCGACATTCGCGACGAGTCGAACAAGGAAGGCATGCGCGTGGTCATCGAGTTGAAGCGCGACGCCATCCCGAAGGTCGTCATCAACAATCTCTACAAGCACACGCAGCTTGAGGACACGTTCGGCGTGATCATGCTCGCGATCGACCGCGGCCGGCCGCGCGTGATGAACATCAAGCAGATGCTCGAGTGTTACATCGCGCACCGCAAGGAAGTCATCACGCGGCGCACGAAGCACGAGTTACTGAAGGCCGAGGAACGCGCCCACATCCTCGAAGGTTTCCGCATCGCGCTCGATAACATCGACGCGGTCGTCAAGATCATCCGCAACGCCGACGACCGCGCGGACGCGCAGAAGAAGTTGATGGAGAAGTTCAAGCTGTCGGAGCTTCAGTGCACCGCCATCCTCGAGATGCGCCTTTACCAGCTTACCGGACTCGAACGCGACAAGATTGAGGAGGAATACCTCGAACTCATCAAGCTCATCGAATATCTGAAGGGCCTGCTCGCCAGCGAGAAGAAGTTGATGGCCCTCGTGAAGACCGAGTTGCTCGCCGTCAAAGAGAAGTACGGCGACCCGCGCCGCACCGATATCGTGGCCGACGAAGGCGAGATCAACATCGAAGATTTGATCGCCAATGAAGCCTGCATCGTCACCATCAGCCACCAAGGCTACATCAAGCGCACCGCCGTGAGCGCTTACCGGTCACAACGACGCGGCGGCAAAGGCGTCATGGGCATGGAACAGCGCGAAGAAGATTTCATCGAGCATCTCTTCACCTGTTCCACGCATGACTACATCATGTTCTTCACCGAGGAAGGACGGGTATACGTCGAGAAGGTGTATGAATTGCCGGAAATGGGTCGTGCCGCGAAAGGCAAGAGCATCGCCAACTTCCTCCAGCTCCGCCCGCAGGAAAAAGTCTCCGCGCTGATTCGCGTGAAGGAATTTACTGACAAGCAATATCTCTTCATGGCGACCAAAGTCGGCATCGTGAAGAAAACCAATCTCGGCGAATACGCCAGCCCGCGCAAAGGCGGCGTCATCGGCATCAAGATCGAAGCCGGCGACCGGCTCATCGGCGTCAAGCTCACCAACGCCAACAACGAAATCGTCCTCGTCACCAAGGACGGCATGAGCATCCGGTTTCACGAAGAAGAAGCGCGCGACATGGGCCGCGCCTCCGTCGGCAACTGGGGCATCCGGCCCGACAAGGGCGATTACGTCATCGGCGTCGAGATCGTGGACACCAACGCCACGCTGCTGGTGGCCGGCGAACACGGCATCGGCAAGCGCACTCCGTTCGATGAATACCGGACCCAAAGCCGCGGCGGTAAAGGCATCATCACGATGAAGACCACCGACAAAGTCGGCAGCGTCGTCGGCGCACTCACCGTCACCGACTCCGACGAGATCATGCTGACCACATCGCAAGGCCAGACAGTGCGGACCGGCTGCAAAGACATCCGCACCGCCGGTCGGAATACACAAGGCGTCAAGCTCATCAACCTCGACGCCGGCGACAAGCTCGTCGCCATCGCTCGCGTCATCAGCGAACAGCAAGAGGCCGCCGCGGAAGCGACCGAAGGCAACGAGAAGAAGTGATCATCAAGTCGATCGAAGTCCGACCGGGCAATTGAGGTCCTACGAAGTGGTCGCCCGCGACTCTCGGTCTCCATCTTTTAGTATCGCTATTTGGCGCACACAGGTTCATGCTACCGAGCAATAGCTCCGCTAGGAGCGGAAAAGGGGGTGAGAGCTCATGGCAGCGAAGAAAAAAGCAAAGAAGAAGGGTGGCAAGAAGAAGTAGATCCCCAGTGTTGCGGGTTTCACTGGGGACGTGAAATCTGACGTCTCCAGTGATGCCCGCTGGGTAAGAACCGCAGCCGTTCCTCCAGCGCTGCCTCATCCGCGAGCAACAGGAAGCGGCGGCGAGACGATCGAAACCGAGAAGAAATTGTAGCCACAGATGCACGCGGATGTTTGCCAATGGAAAGTCGCCCCGGCGCCATTGCTTTCCCGTCTTGTAACACGAGCTTCGGAATTGCGGTCAGCAGTTTCCTAACGGCAAGAGCATCAGCACGCTCTCTCGCTCTGACACACTCATTCCGAAACGACCTGCCGTCAGGCCGCGGTTAATTCCTTCAATTGTTTCTCACGCCCCGGCATGTCGGCGTACCGGTTTGGATCGGCCATGTTGGTGTCGATCCGGTGCTTACGAGTGACGTAGTTGCCGCGTTCGTCAGTGAGGACTTGCCACGGGTCGGCGGCATCCTGCTTGGCGGCGGCGATCTTCTCGGTCAACTCGGCGTTGACCATGCTCGCGTGCGAGCCGAAATCGCTCGGGTAAACGACCTTTTGCTCTTTCTTGCCTCCAGCCGCTCCGTCTTTCGCCTTCGGGCGCGCGTGGGTAATGCCGGCTTTGGGTGCTGCTGCTGTTGCCATAATTCAAACTCCTGTTAAGGGTCACGAATGTACTCGCGCGGCCCCGAAACGGCAAGCCCCGAGTTGAAGCTCGGGGACAGCGTACTGCGGGGTGCTCGGGGAGGGACCGGCTAGGAGCAGCCCATGGAATTCCCGCAATTGAGACACTTGTAGCAGGCACCGTTGCGCACGGTGATCGCCCCGCAAGTGTCGCACGTCGGCGCGTCGGTCATGAAGTGCGCGACCGTCCTGCTGAGCGCTTGCACGCCGGTCATCGGCCGGGCCGGCACCTCGCCGGTCTGTTCGAGGTCTTGGACGGGCCGGTTCACGACCTTCTTTTCTTGTTCGGCGACTTCCTTCAACGGCAGCTCGGGCTGTGCGGTCGGTGAGTTCGCAGCGCGGTAGCCGGGGATGAACTGGCAGGCCATCCAGCGAAACAGGTAGTCGGTAATCGACTTGGCGATCGGGATATCGGGATTCTTGGTGAAGCCGCTGGGCTCGAAGCGTTGGTGCGAGAATTTCTTCGCGAGCGTTTCGATGGGCACACCATACTGAAACGCAAGGCTTACGAGTGTCCCGATGGTGTCCATCAGACCGCCGATGGTTGAGCCTTCCTTGGCCATGGTGATGAACAACTCGCCGGGCGAGCCGTCCTCGTACAAGCCGACGGTGATGTACCCTTCGTGGCCGGCAATGTCGAATTTATGCGTCACAGCTTGGCGCGTGTCTGGCAAGCGATGGCGCGTGGGCGCAGCGGCCTGTACGCGCAGGTCCTTGATCTCGCCTTCGAGTTCGAGGATGCGGGCATGGAGCGAATCGGTTTCGACTCGGGCTTGCGCCGCGCCGTTGCTCTTGGAGGTGTTGAGCGGCTGCGAGCGTTTCGAGCCATCCCGGTAAATCGCAATCGCTTTGAGGCCGAGCCGCCAACCTTCGAGGTACGCCTGCATGACGTCTTCCACGGTGGACTCTTGCGGCATGTTAACCGTCTTGGAGATTGCGCCGGACAGGAACGGTTGCGCTGCCGCCATCATTTTGAGATGCGCCGTGTATTGGATCGAACGTTTGCCCTTGGCTGGCTTGAACGCGCAGTCGAAGACCGGCAAGTGTTTGTCCTGCAGATGCGGTGCGCCTTCGATCGTGTCGTGCTCGTCGATGAACTTAATAATGTCGGCAATCTGCGGCCCGGTATAGCCGAGTTTCTTCAACGCCATCGGCACCGTGCGGTTGACGATCTTCAACATCCCGCCGCCGGCTAGCAGTTTGTATTTCACAAGCGCGATGTCCGGTTCGACGCCGGTGGTGTCGCAATCCATCATGAACGCAATCGTCCCGGTCGGCGCGAGCACGGTGACCTGAGAATTCCGGTAGCCGTACCGGCGGCCAAGCTCGACCGCTTCGTCGCCGCAACGTTGCGCGGCGGCGCGGAGATAATCCGGGCAGCTGGGATGGATGCGTTTCACCGAGTCGCGGTGCATCTCCATCACCGCGAGCATCGGCTCGCGGTTGGTCTCGAAACCTTCGAACGTGCCGAGTTTGTCGGCGATGCGCGCCGACTGGGCGTACGCCTGCAAGTGAAGGATCGCGGTCAGCGCGCCGGCAATGGAGCGACCTTCGTCGCTGTCGTACGGCAAGCCGAGCGCCATCAGCAGCGAGCCGAGATTGGCGTAGCCGAGGCCGAGGGGCCGGAAGAGATGGCTGTTGAGCGCGATGTCATGCGTCGGGTAGCTCGCGTTGTCGACCATGATCTCCTGCGCGGTAATGAAGATTTCGGCGGCGGCTTTGTAGCGTTCGACGTCGAACGTGCCGTCGTCGAGGAGGAACTTCATCAGATTGAGCGAAGCGAGATTGCAGGCGGAGTTGTCGAGGAACATGTACTCGCTGCACGGATTCGAGGAGTTGATCGGGCCGGTCGTCTTGCAGGTATGCCAGCGCTGGATCGTGTCTTCGTATTGCACGCCCGGATCGCCACAGGTCCACGTGCCTTCGGCGATGCTCTGCATGAGTTCGCGCGCCTTGTACGTCGGGCCGGGCTTCGTGGGTTCGGTGACCCAGTGCGTCTGCCAATCGCAGTCGTCGAGCACCGCACGCATGAAATCATCGGTGACGCGCACGCTGAGATTCTCGTTCTGGAATGCGACCGAACCGTAAGCTTCGCCGTTGAAATCGCCGGCATAGCCTTGCTCGATGAGCGACCAGGCTTTTCTCTCTTCGTTGAGCTTGGCTTCGATGAAGTCCTTGATATCCGGATGCCAGACCTTCAACGTGTTCATCTTCGCGGCCCGGCGCGTCTTGCCGCCGGACTT
>CAZMKD010000144.1:0-5056 GCA_964566575.1 uncultured Verrucomicrobiota bacterium | reverse complement strand
TTGCCGCTGCCGGTCACGCCCAGCAATGTCTGGAATCGGTTGCCGGCCACGAGCGAATCCGTGAGCGCCTTGATTGCCGGCGGCTGATCCCCGCGCGGCTTGTATTTGCTGACGAGTTGGAAACTCATGGCTATCGGCTGTCAGCGTTCGGCTCTCAGCTTCTTTAGAAGCGCGGCTAACATGCGTTTGACGCTGACCAGCTTGCTCTGGCTCAGGTCGTAGTCAATTGGTTTCAGGAACCAAAGCTCCCGGCAAAGCAACAGCAGGCTCTCCACTTCACAAGCCGACCCAAAGGCAATCTGAACAAATCGTGCGAAGTCAGCATCGCCGGCGCGACCGCACCCTTCGGCCAGATTAGTGGGAATCGAGACCGAGGCACGGCGCAATTGGTCCGTCAACCCATAGCGTTCTTCCTTCGGAAACTGCGCGCTCTGCCGGTAGACGACCACCGCCAACTCTTGCGCAAGCCTCCAGACTTCAAGTTGCCGAAAGTCTTTCATGTGGTGTGACGTTCGTGTGCAGGGCAAACCAGAGCCGACTGCTGACCGCTGACCGCGGAGCGCCGCATTTTACGCTTGCTGACGAGTTGGAACGACATCATCGAAAGATTAGCACAACATTGGCCGTTGCGACGAACCTCCAAATGCAGTAGACTTCACGCATGGCGGCGGGATTCGTGCGCCAGATCGAGCACGCCATCGCTGCCAACCAGTCTGTCAGCGTGTACTGTGTTGCAAGGCTTCAGCAGTGAAACACTCAATCTCAGACCAAGAATTCTTGGAAAATTACATTCGGTTTGCCGCCGTGCACCGATGGCGTGTGGCAAATGCCTGTTTCGAGCGCCTTCAACAAGCGGATGATAAGTCGACGGAGCGAGCTCATTTCGCTCTGGAGATTTTCTGCTGCTACTTGCTGCTCATGGAAGATCTCTTAATGTGGTACGGCGTGCTGAAGAAAGCTCAGACACCCGCGACTGAACCGTTGATTGACCTGCTTGATCAAATGAGGCTGCGTCCCAATGTGAAGGATAACGCGCTTACGGCACTGAAGGAGATTGAAGATATGCCCGTCACAGATCTTATGGGTCTATTGGATTTCCCCCAGACGCCTGGTGCAATGACCTCGAACTTATCGGCAGAAGATTACGAAATTGAGCGGAGACACATCGTGCGCTTGAAAGAGGAAATCGCAAATGGCATTAACACTTTCCTGCACGGCAAAACTGGCTTCTGGCAGGAAGGGACCTTCGTTCTGTGCCTAAACAAGATTAAACATGGGCTTCTGGTTATGCGAAGACCCGAATCGACCGGCGCCCCTCAGTCCGTCGTGATCTTTCCGAACGGGACCAACTCGGAAGCCACACTCCCTGAAGTTTCCTCCAACGAGGATGACGCGAGCATGACCCTGTCAGAAATTGTGAAATTTACTGTGGCGTTTGTTGGCATGTTGACGGTTGTCCACCAGAATAGATTCGAGTGCGATCCAGCGGGAGAATTACCAGAGCAACTCCTGAAAGCGTTCGAGGACAGGTGCGCGCTCGGCAGGAAGTCTGCAAATTAGCTTCTCGCCTCAGTACAATCAGCTGTCCTTCTTCAGTACGTGAGCACACGAACCGTAGCTTGCTGGACTTCCTTCACGACATCCTCAAACTTGCGATCCTCGGTATGCGGCGGCGGGAGCGACGCGGCCAGTCCCGTCACCGAGTCCAGAAAGGCGAGCACGAACGCGCTTTTGAGTCCGTAGTTCACATTCTGCGGCAACGAGCCGGTAAGTTCCAGCGTCTTCAAGTCATCCAAGCGCATTGTCACGACGCCAATGACGTTGCCGTGCATATCGACCAGCGGCCCGCCGGAGTTGCCGGGCTGGACTGCGACACTCGTTTGGAAGTAACGCGGGTCGTCTTGGATGCCCGCCAAGCTGTTGATCTCCCCGCGCGTCAGCTTCGGGGTGACGCCCTGAACGTCTGTATTCGGAAACCCGATCGTTAGCACAGAGTCACCCAGCTTTACTTGGCGCGAGGCGGTGATCGGCAAGGCCGTCTGAGATAGTGCGGCATTACCGGCGACCGTGATTTGGAGAAGCGCCACATCGTTGGCCGGATCGGCACCGACCACGCGGGCGGTGAACGTCTTCCCACCCAGCACGACCTTGATCGACTTCGCATCCTTCACCACATGCTGCGCCGTGAGCACGCAGGGATTTTTGCTGACGGCGATGAGAAACCCTGTGCCGCTTCTCACCGGGACAGCGGCAGTTCCCGGTTGGGGTGTGGATCCGTCGCCAGCACGCTTATTCGGGCGGGCGACAAACCGCGAGGCACGGCGTTGCCCCTCAGCAATTTGCTCGCGGGTCATCTCCTGCGAGAGAAGATCGCGATTGGCGACAGCCTCCTTGTCGCCATAGGATGCAGCGAGATTGTACCATTTGTAGGCTTCGACGTAGTCCAGCGGCACGCCCTCACCCTCCGCGTAACAGACACCCAAGTTGTACTGCGCTGATGCGATGCCTTGCTCTGCTGCCTTGCGGTACCACTTCACAGCTTCCTGATCGTCCTTCGTCACGCCTTGACCTTGAGCGTAGCAGAGGCCCAACGTTTCCTGTGCCACTGCGATGCCCTGCTCCGCGGCCTTGCGGAGCCACTTCACGGCTTCTGCATAGTCCTGTGCTAGGCCATAACCCAACGCGTAGTAGAGACCCAAGCTGGACTGTGCGTCTGCATCGCCTTGCTCCGCTGCCTTGCGGAACCACTTCACGGCTTCGGTCAGATTCGTTTCGCCAAACACCCCAGACTCATAGGAAGCAGCTAGTATGAACTGCGCAGATGCATTTCCCTGATCCCCCGCCTTACCCAGCCATCTGACGGCTTCCGTCAGATTGGTTTCAACACCCAAACCGCTGCGGTAACACTTACCTAGTTCAAACTGCGCCTCCGCATCCCCCTGTTCCGCAGCTTTGCGATACCACCTAACGGCCTCAGCGTCGTCCTTTGTCACGCCCTCGCCGCGCTCGTAGCAGACGCCCAAGTAGTACTGTGCCGTTGGTTCGCCTTGTTCGGCGGCTTTGCGAAACCATTTGGCGGCCCCAGCCGAATCTTTCGGTACGCCACGTCCGGACTTGTAGAGAAGGGCCAAGAGAAGTTGGATGCTGGCATCCCCATGTTCCGCCGCTTTCACATACCATTTCGCAGCTTCGGCTTCGTCTTTGGGCGCACTCAAATATCCGTCGGCATAACGGGAACCCAAAATGAGCTGCGCATCTACATCACCTGCCTCCGCCTTCTTTCGCAATTCCTCAGACGGCAGCCTCCCTAGAGCATCCATTTTGTTCGTCTGAGTCATTGCACTGGCCGTTGCGTTGGAGGTGGTGTGTGGTTCGTCAAGCGGAATGAGTTTCCCGCGCGTCGTATCGTTTGGGCTGGACGGAGTGTTGGTGCTGGTTTGCGCGGTGGCGATGAAGGCGCCGATTGGCAACACGGAGGCAATCACGAGCAAGAGAAGAAAAAGTCCTGTGCTCGCACGCAAGATAATGTTGTGGAACGTCCGGGCGACAGTGGCGGGCGTCAAGGCTCGGCAGCGCGGCGGATACGGTTTCAATTCATGCCCCTTCCAGTTGGTACGTGCCAGATTACCAACACCCCCTCCAAGTCACAAGCATTGTCCAGTTGGTCAGGTCAGTGGAGACGGATGTGAGCTATTGGTACAAGCCCGACCCGGCCTCTACAGCCACACCTACAACGTTTCGCTCAACCAGTCCACGGTCTCGGCGATGGCGCGTTGTTCCCAGACGTGCCGGTTGAAGGTGTGGTCGGCGCCGGTGATGATGACCTTTTTGACGAGACGCTTGTGCGCCAGCAGCGCCTTCTCGTAGTGGTCGGAGTTTTGGGCCGGCACGACCTCGTCGCGCGCGCCGTGAACAAGCAAGACCGGGCACTTCGACTTCACGATCTCGCGCAAAGGTTTCATCTCGGCGAATTGCCGGATAAACTGGACGCCCACCAGATTCGCGCCGTGATCCGTGATACCGGTCTCCGCCAGCGCCGCGACCGCTTCGGGCGTGGAAAAGCCATCGAGAATGCCGGTACCATCGGCGACCGGCGCCCAGAGCGCCAACGTCTTGAACCGCGTCCGTTCGCGTCCGACCAGGTATGACGCGACCGCGCCACCCATGCTCAAGCCGATCAGCGCGAGCCGGCGCGAGTTGACGCGGCGGTGCCGAGCGAGAAATCGGATGGCTTCAATCGAATCGGCCACTTCGGAGCGGATGCTGAGGTCTTCGAAATCGCCGCCGCTGTCGCCGCAGCCGCGGAAATCAAACCGCAGGCTCGCGATGCCGTGGTTGGCGAGTGCGCGGGAAAGTTTCACATACATCCGGTGTGCCTCGCTCTTCGTGCCGGTAAAGCCGTGGAGCAACAGCGCGGCTGGAAATCGGCCACGTCCCTCCGGCAAGTGGAGCATGCCGACGATTTGCTGGCCTTTGCACTCGAAGACGACGGGCGTTTCCATGGCCGCGCAGTTTAGGGTTGAATGTGGCCAGTGGAAAGTTGAAAAGAGCCGCCATGCCGATTCAGTGCGACTACCACATGCACACGCCGTTGTGCAAACACGCGACCGGGCCGCTGGAGGCCTACGTCGAGCGCGCCATCGAACTCGGCCTGCGCGAAGTCGGCTTTTCCGACCACAATCCCCTGCCGCACGGCTGCGGCGCGAACGTGCGGATGATGGAACGCGAACTCGAGTATTACGTCCAGCGAGTGCTCGATCTGCGTTTTCAATACCACGGCAAGATTGACGTCATGCTTGGTCTCGAATTGGATTACATCGAAGGCCTCGAAGATTACCTCGCCAAACAGATCGCGTCGTATCCGTGGGACTACATCATCGGCTCGGTACACTATCTCGACCGGGACTGCCAGATCGGCTCGTGGTCGAAGAATTATCCCGGCACGGCCGACGAACAGTATGCCCGGTACTTTGCGTTGGTCCGGCAACTGTCCGGCAGCGGACTGTGCGACGTGCTCGCGCATCTCGATGTAGTCAAACGCTGCACCCACCCTCCC
>CAZMKD010000143.1:0-19082 GCA_964566575.1 uncultured Verrucomicrobiota bacterium | reverse complement strand
TATGCGAGTTACTATCGGCGCATGCTGGCAGACTTGACCGCCATGGAACAAACGAACCAATACTCCGGCACCACTTTAACCCGCTAGCTGTTGAAAAACTCTCAACCGCGTGTGGCAACGATCTCGGCGCGCCCGGCGGTCACGCCCTACCAACGACTTCCGCAGATCCATTCTTAGGTAGGGCTGGACCGCCGGGCCAGCCGCGCCCTTTTTCAATAACCTGCTAGAAGTTCACTTTATCGTGTTGACATGCGAGGACGCGGGATGTTAGAAATATGCTAGTAAAACGCTCCAACAGTCGGGGCATAAATCGGCAGTCAAGCGAGCAGAACAATACGTGAGGAGAGCACAGATTATGAAGTTTTTCTACGCACTACTTTTCGCAGCATTGATAGCAATTCCCACCGTGGCGTCAGCGGCTATTGCCATTGACGGCGTGGCGGATACCGACTATGGATCCGCGATTTCGACCCAGGCACTCGGCACGACGGCCTTCGATTCTACGTCTATTGACGGGGTCGCCAACGGCTCCGAACTGGATGCGGCGTACGGATTTGTTTCCAACGGCGTATTATTCCTAACCATCGGCGGTAACTTCAATGCGACAGGGAATTCTGTCCCCTATGATACACTCCACGTCTTCTTTAGGTCGGATGATGGCGGGGACGGAAACATTCTGCCGACCTTTGACAACGGCGGTTTTGGTAACCGCCGTAACAACATGACGGGGATGACCTTCGATACCGGGTTCAACCCGAATTACTGGATCTACATTAACACGGGCTCGGATGGAGTAGGATCAAATGTCACTATGTACGTTGACTACGTGGTGGTCTGTTCCAACTGCCCCGATGCGTTCTTGGGTTCGGTCATGCCGACCAACTCTCCGCCCAACGTCTTAACTAACATCTACTTTGGCAATGTCATGCAGTTCGCCATGGACAACAGCAACACGGGCGGCGTCACCTCCACAGCTTGCACCACGAATCTACAAGGCGCGGCACAATCGGTGGCGGCATCGGCTGTGAGATCGGGTATTGAGATGGCCATCCCGCTTGCCACAATCGGCAGTCCGACGGGGTCGGTGAGAGTCTGCGCGTTCCTCACGGAACAAACCATGGCCTCAATCTACAATCAGGCGCTCGGTCCGTTCGATGGTGGCGCGGGATACTGCCAAGACTATGGTGGGAACAATCTCACCGCTACCTCTGGCTTCGACTTTAACGCTTATCCCGGGCTGCATTCTTTCCAGTTTACGGTACCACCCTGCGAGGTCTTCAAAGTCAATCCAACCAGCGATTCATTCGCCGTTACCGGCGGCGTTGGCAGTGTAAGTGTAGTCATGAATGGCTCGTGCGCTTGGAGTGTGACCAGCGATGTGTCTTGGGTCACGATTACCTCCGGCGGCGGCCCGGGGAGCGGCAATTTCACATACTCGGTGAGCACGAATGCAACGATCTTCCCGAGGATCGCGACATTGACCATTGGCGGCCTAATCGCGACACAGAACGTGTCCATTGCACAAGATGGTGCCGCTTCACCTCCTTTGGCCAGCTTTATCGTCGATGGTGTGGCGGAGGCGGCCTACGGGTGTCCGGTTGCCGTGCAGATAATCGGCACGGGATTCGGTAATAACGCCAGGACAAACATCGTACCCACTACTAGCCCTGGGAATGCTGGCTCCGAACTTGATGCGGCCTACGCAATGGTTCAGAATGATGTCCTTTTCCTCACGCTGGCGGGGAATCTGGAATTCAACGGCAACGAGATCATGCTTTTCTTGATGACCGGCCCCGGCGGGCAAAACACACTCACCAACGTGAACCCCAATATTGGCGGCCTGAATAGCTCAGGGACAACCACCAATGGCAGGGGACCCGGTCTTACCTTCGGTGCCGGGTTTGCGCCCAATTACTGGATTGGCCTGAATGGTACTGGTAGTGGGAGCGGTTATCGTCTCTTTGTCGACTATGCCCAGTTGTGGCCCCTCAGCACCAACGTCGTCGGTGTAGCCACCAATGGTTACTTTGTGGGCTCAAGCGTACCAACAAATGGCACGCTTACCGGCATTGGCTTCTTCAACCCTTACTTTATCCAGGCCACTATCAATAACAGCAATACGAATGGTGTCTCGGGCGACCCCGGCGGCGGCGTGGGATGCCCGACCAATACAATTGGCGAGATTGAATCCGACGCAGCCGCGCTGGTCAGAACAGGTGTTGAGCTTGCCATCCCGCTTTCAGCCCTTGGAAGTCCGACGGGTGCGATTGCCGTCTGTGCGTATATCACTGGCGGCGGAGACCATACGTACCTGTCAAATCAGATTCTCCCTCCGTTTGATGCCTGTCAGGCCAACTTGGGTAGCATCACGAACGCCAGCGCCATCAACTTCGGGACGCTCCCCGGCAGCCCGACCTACTTCCTGGTCGGTCCCGAGATGCGCGTCACGAGGATCCAGACCGTCGCCACTAACGCAGTGGTCAGTTTCCAGACGGCAGCCAACTCGAACCTGCTGTACCAGGTGCAGCGCACGTCGGCAATTACGAATACGGCGTGGACCGCTGTGACCGCCTTTACTAACGGCACCGGAGGGATCACTACGTTGACCATCTTAAACGGGGCCACCAACAAGCCGGCCCAGTTTTACCGCGTCCGGCAGGCTACACTCTGTCCCTAATCACCGCGTGTGATCGCTCCGCAGGTGAGAGGGCCGAATCGAGAGCGCAGCTGAAATGGAACAGCAGAAGCACATGCATCTGCCTCTTTGGCCACCGGATGAACAAACCAAGCGGCTGCCCTTCTTTTCCTGAGCCTCCCGTATGCGGCTTGACGTAGGCAGGATAGATGGTGGGGCGGCTTAATGGGGGTCGATTGCGAAAGGACTTTTCTGACGAAGCAGCTTGTGTGTGATAGATTGTCGGTGTAATTGGTCGTTCGCCAATGAGCCTTGGCCAAGTGAGGGAGAACCCCCGTTCGGTTCTCCAGCGACTCGGTAGTTCTGAGCGGTTGCTGGTGCAATCGCAAGTCAGGCCACGCTCTGTGGGGGAAAGAGTAATCGGCAGGAATGAATTGCATGAGAGGTATGAGAGCTAAGATAGTGGTGGCCTGCGTTTGTGCGTGCGTCGCCTCTGCCGACCCTATCTACGCGGCGTTTTCAACGCGCCCTGGCTGGGGCTCGACTCCTTATTATTCAGGTGGTACTGGCGTTACTTTCCGTGTCTGGGCGCCAAACGCATCCAGTGTCAGCGTCTACCTCTTCACCGCGCCCATCACGAATACGGCGCTGTTTTCGGAAGGAGCGAGTGGCGTCTGGTCCGTTGACGTTGACAACGCCGTCACCAATCAACAGTACAAGTATAGAATCAACGGCACGACCTATAAGCAGGACCCGAGAGGTCGTAAGCAGGTTTCATCCACCGGCAATTCCATCATCTACAACACTACGAATTTCAGTTGGGCTGGCGACACGTTCGTTAGCACCAACGTCCCTTTGAGCGATACGGTGATTTACGAATTGAACATCGGAACGTTTAACGACACGGGTAGTGGTCCGGGCACGTTCATTACGGCAACGAACCGGTTGGCGTACTTGAAACAGCTCGGCATCACCGCCATAGAAGTCATGCCCATCAACGAGTTTCCCGGCGATTATAGTTGGGGCTACAATCCTTCCGATCTGTTCGGCGTTGAGAGTGCGTTCGGCGGTCCGGACGGGCTCAAGAACTTCGTGAAGGCCTGCCACTCGTTTGGAATCGGAGTGCTGGTGGATGTGGTGCACAATCACTACGGCCCGACTGATCTGGATTTGTGGCGATTCGATGGCTCGTTTTCTGGTTCGTACGGTGGGATCTATTTCTACCAGACCGCCGGCCTGTGCTGCACATGGTGGGGAGACACGAGACCGAATTACAGCACTCAGCAAGTGCGCAGTTTCATTCAGGACACTTTCACCATGTGGCTGAATGAATATCACCTGGACGGGTTCCGGTGGGATTCGCCGTACTTCATGATGAACTCTGACGCCGGGTTCAACACGGACGCGCAAACCCTGATTCAACAATGCAGCTCCATGATCCACACCGGGTACGTTGGCAAACTCAACATCGGAGAGTCCGAAGGCTGGCTGTCCGGGACGGCCGGATTCGACAGCACGTGGTATGGGAGCCCTTTCCAGGATTACGTGGTGTCGCAATTGACCACGGCGAGTGATGCGGCGCGGAACATGGGCTCGATTAGCACGGCGGTAAACGCCGGCAACGGCGGATGGCAGAACGTTCTCTTCATGGAAACCCACGATTCGGCCGGAGACTTAAATGGTGGGCAGCGGCTACCTGTGAAGATTGACACTAACAATCCCACTAGCTACTACGCCCGTAAGCGTTCCACACTCGGCGCCGCCATCACACTTACTTCGCCCGGGATCCCGATGATTTTGCAGGGCGAGGAAATGCTCACGACCACCCAGTTCGGCGCGGATGAGGCTGAGGCTCTCATTTGGTCGCGAACAAACACCTACAGCGGCATCGTCTCGTTGTACACGGACCTGATCCGCTTGCGCCGCAACCTCGACGGCCGCTCGTCCGGCCTCAAGGGCGTAAACGTCAGCACCATTCATCAGGACAACAGCAACAAGGTAATCGCCTACCGGCGCTGGAGCAGTGGGAGTGCAGGAGACGATGTGATCGTCATTTGTAACTTTGCGAACACGAGCTGGCCCAGCTACGACGTTCACAATTTCCCAAAGACCAACACTTGGTACACTCAATTCAACAGCGACTGGACCAAGTACAGTTCTGACTATGGCAATTACGGCTCCCTCTCGACAACGGTAAGCGTCAACACCGCCACAATCTCGATTGCTCCTTACAGCGTGCTGATCTTCTCGCAGAATATACCCGGGGCTCCGTCGACGCCCCAGAGCCTCAAGGCCAGCACTGCCAGCACAAACCAAATCAGCCTCGTTTGGAACGCTTCTGGCGGCGCGACTGGCTACTTGGTCAAGCGTGGAGGCAGCCAGATCGCCACGACTTCCAACACCAACTATCTGGACACCGGCTTGTCGGTCGGCGCGCTGTATTGCTACACCGTCGCCGCGACCAACAACAACGGGGGAGTTTCCGCGGATTCCGCCTCCGTCTGCGCGTCTACGCTGCCCGCCACCAGCTCCACGAATTTGCAGGCCCTTTGGACGTTCGACGAGGGTAGCGGCACGATCGCCTACGATTCCTCCGGCAACAGCAACACCGGCACCGTTGCCGGGTCTTCTTGGACTTGGACCGGTGGCATGTTCGGATCCGCCATGTACTTTGGAGGAGGAGACCAGGTGGCGGTTTCCAACTCCGCATCACTCAATCCGGTGCAAGGCATCACGGTCTCCGCGTGGGTCAATGCGGACAACTGGTTTAACACTCCCCGCATTCTGGAGAAGGGAAAGACTAACAATCAGTACGCGCTGTTTGCCAACTACTCGTCCAATCAGCTCGCGTTCGCCGTCTACGGTGTCACCAATGGAACGGTGACTACGCCTCTGCCCTCGGAGGGGACCTGGCATCAGATTAGCGGCACATACGACGGTTCGTTGATCAGTCTCTATATCGACGGTCAAGTCGTCACGCAACGAACCGCCAGCGGACAGATGCCGATTACAACCGACCCGTTGGCCATCGGGTTCAGGCCGGGGGGCAGTATATTACATAACTTCAGCGGCATCATCGATGACGTGCGCATCTACGGCAGCGCACTGTCCTCCAACCAGATCGCTCAGCTCTACGTACCGGCACCGCCAGCCAACCTTACAGCCACTGTCGTCACCAACCAGATTGACCTCGCCTGGTCCGCCTCCAGCTACGCGAGTTCGTACATTCTAAAACGCGGAGGCATTCCCATCGCCACGACGTCCGACACCAATTATACCGACTCCGGGTTGGGGATGGGCATCGAGTACTGCTATACCGTCGCTGGGACCAACGCCCTGGGGATCTCCGCGGATTCTGCGCCAGCCTGCGCGACGATCCCGGTCGGCACTGTCGCCACCAACCTGCTGGCCTATTGGACCTTCGATGAGGGAGGCGGCGCGATCGCCTACGATACCTCCGGCAACAGCAATACCGGCACCGTTTCCGGATCTTCTTGGACTTGGACCAGCGGCATGTTCGGATCCGCCATGTACTTTGGCGGAGGAGACCAGGTGGCGGTTTCCAACACTGCATCGCTCAACCCGGTGCAAGGCATCACGGTCTCGGCGTGGGTCAATGCGGACAACTGGTTTAACACTCCCCGGATTCTGGAGAAGGGAAAGTCTAACAATCAGTACGCGCTCCTTGTGAATCCGTCCACCCAACTCGTGTTTGTCGTGTACGGTGTCACCAACGGAACGGCGCTTACGACTCCGCCTTCGGAAGGGTTCTGGCATCAGATCGCCGGCACCTACGACGGGTCGTCAATCACTCTCTACATCGACGGCCAAGTCGTCACGCAACAGACCGCCAGTGGTCAGATGCCGATTACAACCGACCCGTTGGCCATTGGCTTCAGGCCGGGGGCCAATCTGAACTATAACTTCAGCGGCATCATCGATGATGTGCGGATCTACGGCAGCGCTCTCTCCGGCAGTCAAGTCGCGCAGCAATATCAAACCGACACCGTCGGCGACGGAATTCCCAACTGGTGGCGTCAACTGTATTTTGGAAGCGGCTCCACAACGGACGCCTTTTCGTGCGCCACGTGTGATTTCGATGGCACCGGCCAGAATAACCTGTTCAAGTACGTTGCGGGACTGAATCCCCTAGACGTTGCTTCCGTGTTCACTTTGCAGATTTCGCCAGTTACCGGTCAACCAAGCCAAATGAGCTTGATGTTCAATCCGGTTGCCAGCGGACGCACTTACACCGTGCAGGGCAGCACGAATCTGACTGGCGGCGCTTACAGCGATCTCACACCAATCAGCGGCCCCCAGACCAATGGCTACCAAGTGACCATTACGGACACGAGCGCCACTCAATCGAACAAATTCTACCGCGTCCGCATTTCGCTTCCGTAGCCTGCCGAGTCTCACTCGTTCTCCAATACGCTTT
The DNA here is from genome assembly GCA_964566575.1 of uncultured Verrucomicrobiota bacterium. Lineage (GTDB taxonomy): Bacteria > Verrucomicrobiota > Verrucomicrobiia > Palsa-1439 > Palsa-1439 > CAZMKD01. The sequence continues at coordinate 12,009 of CAZMKD010000143.1, read as the reverse complement.
CTGCATCGTCGCACTTGAACGGTTGCGGGGCTTGTCTTTTTTGGATACAAACGGCCATGGGTTGGTTGCTCTATCAGTGCTTCTGTGCGTTATTCGCGATCGTCTTCCGCATCATCTTCCGCACCCGCGTGACCGGCCGTGACCGCGTTCCCTCGACCGGTCCACTGCTGCTCGTCAGCAACCACACCAGTTTTGCCGACCCGCCATTGCTCGGCGTGGCTTGTCCCCGGCAAGTGAACTTTATGGCCATGGTCGAACTCTTCCGGCATCCCGTCCTGGCGCAACTCGTCCGCGCCGTCGGCTCGTTTCCCGTGGACCGCTCGCGCGTCGATCACAGTGCTGTGCGCGAAACAGTTCGCCGGCTCCGCGCCGGCAAATGCGTCGCGATTTTCCCGGAGGGCGGAATCCGCCTCGACGCGAAGTCCGTGCTTGGTGGCGATCCGTGCATCCGACCGGGAGTCGAGACCCTGGCATTGTTGGGCGAAGCGGCGATCTTACCCGTGATCATTCGCGGCTCGCGCAAACCGTACGCGTGGCGCAACTGGTTCAAGCGCGAGACGATGAGCGTCACGTTTGGGAACCCCTACTGCCTCTGGAAAACCGCGCACGCGTCCCGGCGGGACTATCTCGGCGTCGTTCGCGAGCAACTCCTGAAAACCGTTGAACTGGGTTGACGCTGTGTTAGAGTTCGCCGCGTGTTGACTCGCGCTGTCTTGGTGTTGACTATCGTTCTCGCTGTAACCGGACACGTCTCGGCTCAAGCGAGCCGCGTCGTGCGGCTCACAACCGCGGACGACGTCGGGATTTCTGCGGCTTTCTACCCGCCGCAGACGAACCCGGCACCCGCTGTCTTGTTGCTGCACAGCCTTGGCAAGAGCCGCGACGAGTGGGCATCGCTTGCTCCCCTGCTCCAGCGTGTCGGGTTCGCCGTGCTGACGATTGATTTTCGCGGCCACGGCGAGAGCACGCGCCGCGTCACAGCGCAAGGGCCGCAATCGGTGGACTTCAACAGTTTTACTTCTCGCGACTACCCGGCATTGCTGCTGGATGTCAACGTCGCGTTCGACTGGCTGGCCGACCAGCCGGGAGTCGATGCTCGACGGATTGGCATCGTCGGCTCGAGTCTGGGAGCGAATTTGGCAGTGCGCTATGCCGCGGTCAACGATGAGATCGCCGCGCTGCTGCTGCTCAGTCCCGGGCTCGTTTACCACGAGATTCGGACTGACGACGTCATCGGCAAGACCGGCTCGCGGCCGCTTCGGATCGTCGTTTCCCGCGACGATCCGTTCGCGTTTGAGTCAGCCAAAAAGCTTGTCGAGCTGCGAAACTCAGGCGGCCCATCCGCGCGCAGCAACGAACTGACCGTCTGCACCGGTTATCTGCACGGCACGGCCATGCTGACCGGCGTCAAGGACTTGACCGGGGTCGTCGTGGCGTGGTTGCGGCAGGCGCTGGCGCAATGATCCCACTGCGCGACGACAATCCGACCCGGACATTCTCGTGGGTGACGATCCTGCTTATCGCTCTCAACGTTGCCGCATTTCTCTACGAACTGTCGTTACCCAGAACACGTCAGGGGTTGGAGGCGTTCTTCGCCGACTTCGCGCTCATTCCGGCGGCCGTCACTCAGGCGGCCACGCCGGAAGCATACCGGTCCGTGTTCACGTCAATGTTCCTGCATGGCGGCTGGCTGCACTTGATTGGCAACATGCTTTACTTATGGATCTTCGGAAACAACATCGAAGACTCGGTTGGCCATTTCAAATTTATCATCTTCTATCTGCTCTGCGGCATCGCCGCGGCGGCGGCGCAAGTGGCCACGGCCCCGGATTCACTCGTGCCGATGATTGGCGCCAGTGGCGCGGTCTCGGGCGTGTTGGGCGCGTATCTGCTGTTGTTTCCCCGGGCGCGCGTGCTGGTCTTGATTCCGATTTGGATTATCATCCGGTTCATTTACGTGCCGGCCTGGCTGATGTTGATCTTCTGGTTCGGAATTCAACTACTCAGCGGCGCGGCAACGGTCGGACGGATGCATGGCGGCGGCGTGGCGTTTTGGGCGCACATCGGCGGGTTTGTGGCCGGAATGGTATTGATCCCGGTTTTCAAGCGGCGCGGCGTCAGGCTATTTCAGTGAGTCAGGCGGCCACGGGAACAGCCGTCGGAGCAGGCGGCGTTGCGGGTCTGCGCAACACCTTGATGGCTTCCACCAACATCAACGCCGCCAATCCCACCAGCACCAATGCCACCCAGGGCACCGGATCGCCCGGCACTTGAAACTGTCCGCCCGGCATGAACTTCGCCTTGATCATCGCCACCAAAGCCCACATGCTCATCACGTACATCCAGACCGTGGGCAGGCCGGTCACCAGCCACACCCATTTCGCCCGGCGAGTCCGCCACAGCCAGACGGTGACGCCCAGCAACGTCAGCGCCGCGAGCAGTTGATTGCTCGCGCCGAATAGCGACCAGAACACTTTCCAGGTCGGGATGACGTTGCCCTTGGCATCGACGGTCTTCTGCATGACAAAAATCAACGGCACACCGGCCGTCAATGCCGTTGCCAGCCAGCGTCCCGTCCGCCCCTGCCAGCCGGTCAGTTCCTGCACGATGTACCGGCCCAACCGCGTGCAGACATCGAGCGTGTCGTACACAAACGTCGTGAACGCCATCAACCCAAACGAAATCCCGAAGGCCACCGGCACACCGATGACTTCCAGAAAACTGCCGATGCCCTGCGCGTAAATGAAATTGGGCTGTGGGTTGCGGAGCAATGGCGCGTTGGCCGCCAGCATCATCACGCAACAGAGCGACACCACCGCCACCATCCCTTCCAGCAACATCGATCCGTAGCCGACCGACTTCGCGTCGGTTTCGCGGCGCAATTGTTTCGAGGTCGTACCGGACGCGATGATGGCATGGAAGCCCGAGCACGCGCCGCAGGCGATCGTGATGAACAGCACCGGAAACAACGTGTCCCCACGCGGTGTCTGCCAACCGACAAAGGCCGGGTATTGCACAGTCTTGCCGCCTAAGATCAGCCCGAGCGCGCCGCCGAAAAGGGCGAACATCAGAAAATATCCGCCCAAATGTCCCCGCGGTTGCAGCAGGATCCACATCGGCACGACTGACGCCCCAAAGCAATAAACCAGCAACAACACATCCCACAGTTTGTGAGCGGAAGCGTCCGACAGATTGAAAATCTTACCCAGTTCCAGTGGGATGAACTGACCGGCCCAGATCGCCACGCCGATCAATGGCAGGAAGATCACCGTCGCCCACGTCAGTGACAGCTTCGTGTACTTCAGCAACAACCCCATGATTACCGGCAACGCCAGATACAACAGCGACGAGGTTGCGATTGCTCCGCCGGAAACCTGCTGACCGTTTTCCAGCGTCAGCACGCCCACGAACGACGACGCAGTGATGTCGGCGAAGGCCACGACGATATACACCAGCGCAATCCACACGAACGCCAGAAACAACACGTACGACCGCCGGCTCATGTGTTCGCGCACCACCTCGGCAATCGACCGCGCCCGGTGCCGAACCGAGGCGACCAACGCCGTAATGTCATGCACGCCGCCGATGAACACACACCCGATCAAAATCCAGATCAATGCTGGCAACCAGCCGAACATCACCCCGGCCAGAATCGGCCCCACAATCGGCCCGGCCGCTGCGATGGCGGAAAAATGTTGGCTCAACAAAAACTTCGGCTCGATCGGCGCATAATCCACGTCGTCGCGAAGTTCGACGGCGGGAGTTTTCGCCTCCGGGTCGAGCTTCAACAATCGCGTCAGCCAGCCGCCATAAAACCGGTAAGCAAGCGCCAGCGTCACGGCGGAAATCACAACGACGACTAACAAGCTCATTCCGTCACCTCGTCGAGCTGCAGCCAGATTGCGTTCATCACCGGGATTCTAGCGGCACTGGCGACTGAGCGCAACACGCCGTTGGTCAAACGCCGACTTGCCCCGCGATGTGAAAGTCTGTAGAAGTTTATGGTGAAGTTTTTATTTCCATGGCTGGCGGTGGTGCTGGCGTGTGGCTGCGGAAAGGACGGGATCAAAGTCTATACCGTCCCAAAAGAGCCTCCGGCACAGATGGCGGAGGCGAATCTGCCGGCCGGTCACCCGGACATCAGCACCACCGGCACGCCGAAGCTGAAGTGGCAATTGCCGGTAGGCTGGCAGGAAGTTCCGGCCGGCGATTTTCGCGTGGCGTCGTTTCGGGTGACCGGCCCGAACAATCAACGCGCCGACGTAAGTGTGATTCCGTTGCCGGGCGACGCGGGCGGCGATTTCAGCAACGTGAACCGCTGGCGTGGTCAGGTTGGGCTGTCGCCGGTATCCGATGAGGAGTTGCCGAAGCTCGTGCAACCCGTCGAGTTAGCTGGTCAGCCGGCACAACTCTACGATCAAGCCGGTGAGTCGTCGCGGATTCTCGCAGTGATTCAGCGGCGTGACGGAACATCGTGGTTTTTCAAGATGACTGGCGACCCGGTAGTCGTTGCGCAGGAAAAGCCGGCCTTCGTCGAGTTTCTCAAGTCGATCCAGTTCGGCAGCAGCACGGCTGCAAGCGGACCGAAATGGAATGCGCCGTCCGACTGGACGGAAGTGCCGGGCGGACAATTTCTCGTCGCGAAATTCACCATTGCCGGCGGACAGGCGACGGTCAATGTGAGTTCGTCAGCCGGCGATGGCGGAGGGCTGGCCGCGAATGTGAATCGGTGGCGCAAACAACTCGGCTTGGGCGAACTGGCCGACGATGAAATCGCGAAGTCAGTGAAGACAGTCGGCCCGGCCAAATTCGTGCAGATGAGTGGGCCGAAAACGTCGCTCGTCGGGGCGATCGTGCTGCAGCCCGGTCAGGCTTGGTTCTACAAGCTGATGGGCGACGCAGAGGTTGTCGCGGTCCAGAAGGATGCGTTAATCAATTTCGTGCAAGGGGTGAAGTACTGACATGCTCGACCGGCTGTACAATGTTTTCACGTCGCTGAAACTCACTGTCGCACTGCTGGCGCTGGGTCTGGTGTTGGTATTTTGGGGCACGCTGGCGCAGGTGCATTTGGGGTTGTACAAAGCGCAGAATGATTTCTTCCGCAGTTTCTTCATCTACTGGTCGCCGGCAGGATCGAATGTGCGCCTCCCGATTTTTCCCGGCGGTTATCTCATCGGCTGGCTGCTGCTGATCAATCTATTCGCCGCCCACTTCCGCTATTATCAGCCGGGCCAAAGAAAATACGGTATTGCGATGATTCACCTTGGCGTCGTGCTGCTGCTCGTCGGGCAATTGCTCACTGACGTGCTGTCGACCGAAAGTCTGATGCACTTACGCCACGGCGACACGAAAAATTATTCGGAGGCGTCGCGTCAGTACGAACTCGCGGTGATCGACACCACGGAGCCGGACACCGACAAAGTCGTCGCGATTCCCGAAGGCCGGTTGCTGCGCGGCGGTGACATCCGGCATCCGTCATTGCCGTTCACCGTTCGCGTCCAGACGTTATATCCCAACTCGTCGCTCGTGGAAGCATCGACTGCCGGCTACGCGGAGGTCACCACCACGGCCGGATTCGGCTCCGGTATCTGGTGGCGCGGTCTGCCTCATGAGACGGAGATGGACAAGCGCGACATACCCTCTGGCATCGTGGAGTTGCTCACACCGAACGGCTCACTCGGCACGTATCTCGTGTCCGCCGTTCTGACGCGTCCACAGGTCTTGACCCACGAGGGACGCCGGTATGAGTTGGCATTGCGGGCCGAGCGATTCTACAAACCGTTCAACATCCATCTTCTCGAATTCAAACACGACAAATATCTCGGCACGGACATCCCGAAAAACTTTTCCAGCCGTGTGCGCTTGCAGCGGTCCGATACCGGCGAAGACCGCGAGGTGTTGATCTACATGAATAACCCGTTGCGGTACGACGGCGAAACGTACTATCAGGCGAGCTTCGACCCGGACAACCAAGGCACAGTCCTGCAAGTTGTGCGTAACCCGAGTTGGCTCACGCCGTATTTCTCGTGTGTGCTCGTGGGGGCCGGTTTGTTAGTCCAGTTCCTCACGCACCTTGTCGATTTCGCCGCGAAACGGAAGGCAACATGAAATCTTTTCTCAGAATTCTGCCGTGGCTGTTTCTGGCAGTGTTTGCCGCCGAAATCGTCGTGGTGCTGCTGCCGAAGAAGGACGGCGAATTCCACACCGCCGAGTTCGGTCGCCTGCCGGTATTGCTCAACGGTCGAATCCAACCCTTCGACTCGGTCGCGCGCAACTCGCTTCTGCAAATCCGCAGTACTGGGGACGTGCCGTTGGAAGAAGTCCCGTCGTGGAAATTCTGGCAGCACCCGAAGAAGCTCAAGTCCACCGAATGGTTGCTGGAGGTGTTCTTTAAGCCCGACGTGGCCGACACGCGGCCGATCTTTCTCATTCATCACCCCGACATCATCAGCGAACTTAAGCTCGCCGGCAAAGGCGTCGAGAAATCCGGCTTGCGCTACTACTCGTTTGTGGAATTGGGGCCGGTGTTGGATGCAATCGCAGCCCAAGGCCGGCAAGCCAGCTCTATCGAGGACGCGCAGCGCACAACGTATCAAAAGCAGGTGCTGAAGCTGGCCAATGCGATGATGCTCTATCAGCGGCTCAAGAACAGTATCCAGTCGGAAGACACTCACAACTTCGGCCAATTGATTGCGGACTTCCGAGCGTCGTTGCCGGTGGGATTGGCGGCGTTGCGGGCCAATCGGGCGGGCGAAAAGTTTGATGAAGAGGCGTTGCGAAGATTCACGATCATCGCGCAACAATTTGACGACATGGCAACCTTTGCCTATCCGCTGACCGTCCCACCGACCAATCCGGCGGACAAGGACGGTTGGATGAATCTGGGTGCGAGCGTGCTCGACTCGATTCGTGCCGGGAACATTCATCCAGCGGTCGGATATTTCGCGCGCATGGCGACGGCGTACGCGCACGGCGATGCCGGGGAGTTCAACAGCGCCGTGGCCGGCTACAAGAATTGGCTCACTCCGAATTTCGCGCGCGAAGTCGGAAAAGGCCGAGCGGAGTATTACTTCAACCGGATCAAGGCATTTCTCCACGCGACCATTATTTACATCGTCGCCTTCGTGCTGGCCGGCGGCGCGTTGCTGACGTTCGGTTTGTCGCGGCAGCTTTCGGAATCGTTGCGGCGGTCGGCTTTTTACTTGATCACTCTGGCGTTCGTCGTGCACACGTTCGGCCTCATCTACCGAATGGTGCTCGAAGGCCGTCCACCGGTCACAAACCTCTATTCATCGGCGATCTTCATCGGTTGGGGCACGTGCGTGCTGGGGATGGTGCTGGAACGAGTATACAGATTGGGCCTCGGCAGCGCCGTGGCCGGACTGGCCGGCTTTGTCACGTTGCTCATCGCCCACAACCTCGCCCTTGGCGGTGACACGATGGAAATGCTGCGCGCCGTACTCGACACTAACTTCTGGCTCGCGACGCATGTCGTCTGTGTCACGCTCGGGTACGCTTCCACCTTCGTGGCCGGCACGTTGGCGCTGGCGTACATCGTTCTCGGCGTTTTCACGCCGCTACTCTCGACGAGAGTTGGCGCAACCGGTGACTTCAATCTGGGCAAGGCACTGAGCAAAATGGTTTATGCTATCGTGTGCTTCGCCACGTTGTTTAGTTTCGTCGGCACGGTGCTCGGCGGCATCTGGGCGGACCAATCGTGGGGCCGGTTTTGGGGCTGGGACCCGAAGGAAAACGGCGCGTTGTTGATCGTGATTTGGAATGCGCTCATCCTCCACGCGCGCTGGGGCGGCCTCGTGCGCGAGCGCGGCTTGATGAATCTCGCTATTTTCGGCAACATCGTCACCGCGTTCTCGTGGTTCGGTGTGAACATGCTCGGCATCGGCCTGCACAGCTACGGTTTTATGGACGCGGCGTTCAAATGGCTGATGCTGTTCAACGCCAGCCAGGTCCTGTTCATCGCCCTCGGTCTGTTACCCCTGCGTCTCTGGAAAAGTCTTAGGAACGCCTGACCGCACACTTGCCAAGCACCGGCAAATGCGGTAGCAACAGCGCCATGACTTCGCGGGTGTTCGGCAGAAGCGGCTGGCGCGTCAACGAGATCGGACTGGGCTGTTGGGAGTTCGGCGGCGCGATTTCGCTCGATGGCAAGCCCGACGGCTGGACCGGCGTCACCGACGATGAATCAGTCGCGACCATCGGACGCGCGGTCGAGTTGGGCGTAAACTTCTTCGACACTGCCGATATGTATGGCTGGGGTCGTAGCGAAGAGCTGCTCGGCAAGGTTCTCCGGCCTCACCGCGATAAGGTCTGGATCGCAAGCAAGGTCGGTTTTTGGCACGACGAGGCTGGCAAGCGCACATTCAATGAGTCGAAGGACTATATCGTCGGCGCCTGCGAAGCGAGTCTGCGCCGGCTGCAGACCGACCACATCGATTTGTACCAATGCCACCTCTGGCGCACGGAACGGTGGCCGGAGTTTCTCAGCGCCTTCGAGACGCTGCTCAAACAAGGCAAGATTCGCGCGTTCGGCGTCTCGACCAACGATTTCGACATGGTCCAACGGTTCGATGAACGGCGCAGTCTCGCGGCCGTCCAAGCCAACTACAACCTTCTCGACCGGCATGTCGAGCGCGACATCCTGCCGTATTGCCGGGCCCGGGGCATTGCGTTCATCGCGCGCGGGCCATTGGCGATGGGCAAACTGACCGGCAAATTCACCCGCGACACCCGGTTCGACCCGAACGACATTCGCAGCAAGTGGCTCGAAGGCGATGCCCGCCACGATTTCGAACAGCAGATCGACATGGTCGACCGTCTCAAGCCGGTCGCGGCGAAAGCTGGATTGACGATGTCGCAGTTGGCCATCCGGTTCGTGTTCAGCCATGCAGACGTCTCTGTACTGATCCCGGGGGCGAAGAATCGCACGCAGCTTGAGCAGAATGTCGGCGCCAGTACGTTACCACCGCTGACCGGCGGCGATCTCGGCGCGATCGAGCGGGCGTTGGGGGGCTAAGCATGCTCCAAATGGGGAAAATCTTCATCGGACTGGCATTTTGGAATGTCGTGCTCTTCGCCATCACGATCTGGCTGGGCGTGACGCACCATTCGTCGCACTGGCAACATCAGGCCCTCGGTGTGCTGACCGGCATTTATACGTGTCTCACCCATTCCATCGTCATGATGCATTTCATGGGCTCCGGCAAGGGCATCAAGGAGGCGGTCGAAACGCACAGCTTGCCGGACGATCCCAAGACCGGCTACGTCCGCCGCACGCGTCGTTTCAAAGGCCAGACCTCCGGTCACGCCACGCTCTGCTCCCTCTGCATCATCGTCACCGTTTGGCTCGGCGGCTGGATGGACACGCATAAACTGAACGCCACCGCGCACCAGTGGCACATGTGGTTCGCGTGGTTCACGGTCGCATACAACCTTTACGCGTTCTGGGCGGAGTACAAAGTGATTGCGGAGAATACCGCGATGATCCGCGAAATCAACACGCAGATCGCTGATGCTTGACTTGAACCGGCACACGGACTCTGGACACCTCTTGATTCCAGTCCGCGCAATCCAATCATTCCGCTCTGCCCACTATGGTAGCGGAACCACAGTAATCGACCGGTTCGCAAACGTCGCTGTGCCCCCTGACTGTTTGTACTTCGCGGTGAAGGTGTTGCTTCCCGCAGTAAGCCCGGTCACCACGTAAGTTGCACTGCCTTGGACGGTCTGTGATTGATTCCCGCCGTTTGTGAAACTAAATACCTGGGTAGCCGACGCCGCGACCGTTGTCGCCCCGCTAATGGCAAATCCCATGGTAGCGTTAGCGGGGCCTCCACTGTTGTAGACGGATGAGGTCACCGTCACCAGTGCCTTACCCGACGCAGGAATTGTCACTGTGACGGCCGGACCGGCTGTGGCTAGATCTGTGAAGGTCGTCGATGTCGTGGTGTTCGTTGTTGCCACGGTCGCGCTGTCGGCTCCCGCCGTCCCAGCCGCGCCAGTCACACCCGTGGCTCCGGTGTCACCGGTTTGACCGGTCGCACCCGTCGCGCCTGTCGCGCCAGTGGCTCCGGTATCACCGGTCGCACCAGTTTGACCCGTTGCGCCCGTGTCACCGGTCGCTCCCGTATCGCCAGTTGCGCCTGTCACGCCCGTGTCACCGGTCGCACCGGTATCACCGGTTGCACCTGTTGCTCCCGTATCACCAGTCACGCCCGTGTCACCGGTCGCACCGGTATCGCCCGTCGAGCCAGTCGCACCGGTATCACCGGTCGCTCCTGTATCACCAGTCGCACCGGTATCGCCCGTCGAACCAGTCGCACCGGTCGCTCCTGTATCACCAGTCGCACCTGTCACGCCCGTGTCACCGGTCGCACCAGTTTGACCCGTTGCGCCCGTGTCACCGGTCGCACCAGTTTGACCCGTTGCGCCCGTGTCACCGGTCGCACCGGTTTGACCCGTTGCGCCCGTGTCACCGGTCGCACCGGTATCGCCCGTCGAGCCAGTCGCACCGGTATCACCGGTTGCACCAGTTGCGCCCGTATCGCCAGTCGCGCCTGTCGCGCCAGTGGCTCCGGTATCACCGGTCGCACCCGTCGCGCCCGTATCACCGGTCGCACCGGTATCACCGGTTGCACCTGTTGCTCCCGTATCACCAGTCACGCCCGTGTCGCCGGTCGCACCCGTCGCGCCCGTATTACCAGTCGCACCAGTATCACCAGTCACGCCCGTGTCGCCGGTCACACCTGTCGCTCCCGTGGCTCCGGTATCGCCAGTCGCGCCGGTCGCACCGGTCAAGCCAGTGGCTCCCGTGACTCCTGTTACACCTGTGGCGCCGGTCACGCCGGTCGCTCCCGTCAGACCTTGCGGACCGGTGGTCTGTAGCGCTCCCGACAAGTCCGCTGAGGTGATCGCTATTGTCGCTCCGGCATTCTGGAAGCCGTACAACTCCACTTCGTCGTTGGCCGCCAACTGCAGCTCACGCACGATCATCACATTCATGATGATGTTGGCGCTGGGGAGGATCACTGTCTCCACCACCGAGCCGTTCTTGTAGATCGCGGCGCGACGATCGCCGCCGTTGCTAGCGGCAAAGGCGATGTTACCCACGACCAAGTAGCGTCCGGTTGTGTTCGGCTTGAACTTGCCGGCGGCGAAGTTGGTGCCAACGCCGGCCGTGTCGTACTCAACTACCTGGTAGGCGGGAACGCGAGTCCACACTCCATTCGAGGCGTTGACAGAATTGGTTCGTGTCGCGCGCGCAGCTATGTCCGGACCGGGTAGGCCTGTCGAACCGGTGGCACCGGTTACTCCCGTCACGCCTGTCGCGCCGGTTGCTCCCGTATCGCCGGTCGCTCCGGTATCACCAGTCGCACCCGTCGCGCCCGTATCACCGGTCGAACCTGTTGCTCCCGTGTCACCGGTCGCTCCGGTATCGCCGGTCGCGCCTGTCGCTCCGGTATCGCCGGTCGCGCCTGTCGCTCCCGTATCACCGGTCGAACCTGTTGCACCCGTATCACCGGTCGCACCAGTGGCTCCCGTGTCACCGGTCGCACCCGTCGCACCCGTATCGCCGGTCGTACCTGTCGCGCCGGTATCACCGGTCGCACCCGTCGCACCCGTATCGCCGGTCGTACCTGTCGCTCCCGTATCGCCGGTCGCTCCCGTATCGCCGGTCGCTCCCGTATCGCCGGTCGCTCCCGTATCGCCGGTCGCTCCCGTGTCGCCGGTCGCACCTGTCGCGCCGGTATCACCTGTGGCTCCCGTATCACCGGTCGCGCCTGTCGCTCCCGTATCGCCTGTCGCGCCCGTGTCACCGGTCGCACCTGTGGCTCCCGTATCGCCGGTCGCGCCTGTATCACCAGTATCTCCGGTCGCGCCCGTATCGCCGGTCGCTCCGGTATCACCAGTCGCGCCGGTATCACCGGTCGCACCTGTCGCGCCGGTATCACCGGTCGCACCTGTCGCTCCCGTCTCGCCGCTCGCTCCCCT
>CAZMKD010000142.1:0-4821 GCA_964566575.1 uncultured Verrucomicrobiota bacterium | reverse complement strand
GCGGCAACGATGAAGATCAGGACGATGACGTAGGGACGCTTCTCGCGCAGAAACTTGGCGGAAACGATGCCCAGCTTGGCCAGCGCGAGCACCACCAGCGGCAACTCGAAGCAGATGCCGAACGCCAGACACATGTGCGAGACGAACGACACGTAGTTCTCGATCACCCATTGCGACCGGATGCCGAGGTATTTGTTGTAATCGAGAAAGAATCTCAGTCCCGCCGGTATCACCGCAAAATACGCGAGCGCCACCCCGGCCAGAAACAACCCGACGCCGCCCACAAACACTGGCCACATCATTCCCTTTTCCTTCGGCGTCAAAGCCGGCAGGACGAATTGCGCAAGGAAGTAGAGTAAAAACGGACACGCCAGCACCAGCCCAGCATACAACGCCAGCAGCATCGCCACCGTAAAACCGCCGGTCACTTCGAGCGAGTAGAGGAATCGCTCCGGATCAGCGGCCACGCGCCGCAACGGCCAGATGATGACGGCGAGCAGTTGCCGGGCAAAGAAGAACGACAAGAACATCGTGATCGCCAACGTGACGACCATCTTGATGATCATCCACCGCAAGTCCTCGAGATGATCGAGAAACGGCTTGATGAATTCGGACGGCCTGGACTCCGGCTCTGGCTCGTGTGCGTCCGTCATGCCGGTTGCCCGGTCTTAAGCAGGTTTCTGAGGATCGTTGCTGGTTGGCTTTGTGGGAGCGACCGGCTCGTCGTCGGATTGTATGTCCTTGGCCGCCTTCTTGAATTCCTTCACGCCCTGCCCCATCGATCTCATCATCTCGGGTATGCGTTTCGCCCCAAACAGAATAAGGATGATCAACAGGATCAGCAGAATTTCGCGGAAGCCAATGTCCATGTGTGTTCCTTTGTTGCGAGCCAGTCTAAGCCTGTACCTCGCGGCTGTCAATGCATCTACCAGCCACTATTGACCTGCGACAACAAACTCCGCGCGCCGGTTGCGCGACCAAGCCGTGTCGTCATGGGTCGAATCGACGGGCCGCTCTTTGCCGTAGCTGATCGTTGTGATGCGCGAGGCCGCGACGCCGAGATGAATCAATTCCTCACGGGCCGCCTGAGCGCGACGCTCGCCGAGCGCGCGGTTGTACTCAGCCGTGCCGCGTTCATCCGTGTGGCCTTCGACGACAAGGCTCTTGTTGTTGCCTTTCAACGCCGATGCGACGGCTTCGATCTTTGAAAACTCGCTCGGCTTGATCTTCGCGCTGTCGTAGTCGAAGTAGACCGTCTGCGCAGCAAAAGTGGCATGATCCCCGCCGCCGGTAATGAGCGGGCGCTCATCCAGAGGTCTGCCCCCATCGAGCGGTCCAACGGCGCTGCCCTGCTGGGCTTGGTTTCTCGGACCAAAACGATAATTCCACCATCTTTTGACGGCGCAACCCGTCAGACTGTTAGCCAGAATTGTGAGAATGAGTGCTTGTGCCAAGAACTTGCTGCGCATGTAACGTGTCCTCCTTGTCAAAACAGTTTGTGTAACTCGCATCAAGAACCCGGGCCCCACGCAGGTTCGGATGCATCCCCTTGTATGGCAGGCAACTCTACTTGCTCACCCGTCAAAACGTCAAGCAGATACAGGCGCGAACGCCAGTTCCGCGTCTTCGCAAACACCAAGTGTCGCCCGTCTGGCGCCCACGATGGGTCTTCGTTGTCTGCGCCGTCGGCGACTTTCGGGACGACGCCACCACTGCCGTCGTACACGCCGATTTGAAACTTTCCGCCGACGCGAGAAGTCACAGCCAACATCGGTTTGAGGTCCTGGCCCGGCGGTGGACGCGACCAATTTGGCTCGGTGTTGTACGACGGCGACCGGGTCAATCGCTGCGGTTCGCCGCCGCCCCGGCCAATCAAATACACCTGGGGCGATCCTTGATCGTCGCTCACGTACGCGATGCTCGAACCGTCCGGTGACCAAGTCGGCGATGATTCTGCCCCACGCGTGTGCGTGAGTCGTTGCAAGCCGCCGCCAGCGGCGTTCATTGTATAGAGTTCGGGGTTGCCATCCTTGCTGAGCGTCAAAGCAATCCTTTGGCCGTCCGGCGAGAACTCTGCGCCGGTATTCAAACCCGGATAGCCCGCCACGCGACGGCGCAAGTTCGTGTAGAGATCCGCTTCCAGCACATCGGGGTAATTGCTGAGATAGCTCGTGTAGACAATCTTCCGTCCGTCCGGCGACCACCGGGGCCGGACACTGATGCTCTTGTCGAATGTGAGCTGCCGGGCGTTACCGCCGTCGTAATCCATCACGGCCAACTCCTTCGTCTTGCCGTGGCTAAGCACAAACGCGATCTTCGTCCGTGCAATGCCTCGCTGCCCGGTAATAGCCTGGATGATGTCGTCGGTAATCTGATGCGTCACGCGCCGCAAGTCCTGCGCGTTACCCTGGTACGTCTTCGACAAAATCACTTTGTTGTTCGCCCGCAACGTCACCGTGCAATCGACATACCCTACGCCGCGCTCAACGCGAACGTTGCCCTGCTGCACGAACTCGGCTTCCGCCGCTGGCTTGATGTCGAAGTAACCGGAGAGCTGGAGGTCGTTTTTTAACACGCCCGCCACCTGCCCTGCCACACTCGCGTCACCGCCAAAGCCGGTGACGGCGAACGCTCTCTTCACAAAATCTTTTTTTACCACCACTTGCGCCTGTGCGCCAACCGCGGCGCACACAATCAATAGAATGATCGCTCTCTTCATCTTCTACCCCTCAACTTGAAAATCCACCGTGATGTTTGCCACGTCGCCGCGAACTAGATTGTCGGGCGGCGGATCGAGTCGTTGCACTTTGCGGGCGGCCGCCAATACGGATTCGTCCATCACTTTGCTGCCGGACGCGATCCGGAGAGACACGTCCGTAATCGTACCGTCCCGCGCGACTCGCACCTGCACTGTCGCCATGAGTTTCCTGTCCAACGCCGAGCCGGGTTGCTCCCACGCTTCGTACATCATGTCGTGCACGTGCTCGAAATACTTCCAGTTCGGCGAACCTTGCCCGACGCCCCCGACCACGCCATCCGGTGATCCAGTCGGCGAACCGATGCGTCCCTTGCCGGAACCGCCACCGGCTTTCTTGCCGTCGCCGTAAGGCGTGCCGTCTTCAACAGCCTGCAACGCCTTCGTGAAACGGTTCTTGATGTCGTCGGCGCTTGCTGCCTTCGAGGTGCTAGCCGTGGTCTTGGATTTCGCGCTGGTGGTCGTTGTCGATGTCGCCTTCTTCGCGGTCGTTGGTTTGACGTTGGCGACCGGCTTGATTACCGTCTTCTTCGTCGCGTGTTTCTTCGGAATCGCGATCTCGTTCGGGTCGGACTTCGGCAACGTCGCTTTGGGCGCAGTCGTTTCGTCGGGTGGCGACATCTCAGCGTTCGGCTCGGCAATGTTGTTGGCGCCGGCCGGTTCCGCCGGTGGCTTGTACGCGCCGAACCCGGTGCCCGTTCCCTTCGGGGACTCCCCGAGCAACGCGGCTGGAATGATCATGTCAACGGTGGGTTTGGCCGAGGCGCTGCCGGCGTTCAGGAAATGTTCTCCGAAGATCACGCCAATCATCACCGCCACGTGCAGAATCACGGCGATGATGAAATTGCGGCGATAACGTTGTTGCTGCGCGCTCATCGGCGAGCGACTTTTTGTGGAGTCTCCTCCTGCGTCATCAAGGCAATGCGCGCGATTTTCGCGTTGTGCAGTTGCTTAAGCACTTCCATGACAACGCCGTAGTTATTGGCTTCGTCGGCCTTGAGCAGCACGGTGACCGGCGGGTTGTGCCTAGCGAGCACGATGAGGTCAGACTTCAATTGCGGGATCGTCTTGGCGACGTCGTTGAGATAGATGCGACCGGCTTTGTCGACGGAGAGCGTCCGGGTTTGTTCGCGTCTGATGGTGTCGGTCGTGCCCTTCGGCAGATTGATGTTCATGCCGTACTCGACGCACGGAAAGAAAATGATCACGGCAATGAAAAGCTGCAGCAACAGATCGACCAGCGGCATCACGTTGATTTCGTTAATGCCGTGAACGTGGCCGTACCGGCGTGATCTAGTTTGTGACATAGTTGTGCTCGACCGCCGAAACAAATTCGTCGGCAAAGTTTTCCATCTCCATCGTCTGATGCCGGATTCTGGCTGCAATCCAGTTGTACGCAAACAACGACGGCACGGCGACAATCAGTCCGACGACAGTCGCGAGGAGAGCCGCCGAGATACCCGGCGCGACCGCGCCGAGCCGGACCGTGCCTTGTTCGCCAATCGAGGCGAACACGCCCATCACGCCCCACGCGCTCCCGAGCAATCCCAGAAATGGCCCGCCCTGCACCGCCGTCGAAAGCCAACTCACGTTGTTTTCGAGTTTCAAAATCTCGGCATCAATCGCTCGCCCGAGCGCGCCGCGCAGCGTGTCGAGATTCACGCAACCACGTTCCGCAACGGCGACGTCCGTTTCGACTTCCAACAATGCCGGCCCATTACCAAAACTCTTGAAGCCACCGGCCACCTTCTTCGCACCGCCGCTGCCGAAACGCGTCGAGACTTCTTCCGCGCCCATCCGGTAAATGTTGTAGAGTGGAGAGTCCGGCATCTGAAAATTATTGATGAACAAGTGGAGTGGGTCGCGGTCGCGACGGAACTGCGCGAGAAACGCGCCGGCCGTTTTCTGGCACCGCCGGAGTTCCTGCCATTTGGTGAGCATGATCGTCCAAGTCAGGGCGGAGCCGAGACACAAAATGCACACGATCACGTTTCCCTGCGTATCCGCCTGCCCAAAAGTGGAAAGCAGGCTTGCCGCCATCACTACATTCATCCCAACTTCCTCCT
>CAZMKD010000141.1:0-1574 GCA_964566575.1 uncultured Verrucomicrobiota bacterium | reverse complement strand
ACAGTTTTAAAAATACTTGTGGAGAAAAGGGTGGGCGGCCTTCGCTCTTGTGGACTGTGTTGCTGAATCCTAATTTTTCCAAATCCAGCTTGTCTATAAAAGCATCTATAAGCCTTACGGTATTATCTGCAGGCACCTGGTCTTCCAAGGTGCTGAAATAACTTTGATGGCGGTTGTTACCTTGTATAAATTGCATACACCTTCTACGCAAATATCATACTGCTTTTGTACTCGTTAACATTGTGTGTATATTTATAGAGCGACAACGGGTTTTTTCACAAACTGCCGTTGGTGGCAATTGCTATAACAAATATTATTTTTATGAGATCAAAAAGATTCTTAAAGAAAATACTTCTGGTACTATTAGTTATTATTGTTGCTGTGTTCATATGGCTCTCTTTCACAGTTTTCCCCGTTGTAAGTGGTTATGGTTCTAAAAATTTATGCTCCGCTGTTTACCTCCAACACCGAAATCCCGGGGATGTGATACGGGAAGACCTTGGGGATTTTCCACTATCCTTCGGAAAATTTGTTTTGAATAAAAATGATTCCAGTGTAACAGGCTCTGTATTCGGTGTTGCAACGAGAAAAGCGATTTACCGAAAGGGATGTGGATGTACGATAGTAAATGACTTCAGTGAAGGGGAGGTACGAAAGCAAGAATTTTCATTTCCTTCAAAACCGGTCATTAACAGCGATACCATTGCCTGGCCCTATGGAAATAAGGTGCTAGATACTGTTCCCCTAAATGTTAACACGGAGTATCTACAAAAAGCAGTAAATAATGTAATGAATGAAATAGCTTCGAATGGCAAACCTGCTTACACAAGAGCGGTGCTTGTTCTGTACAATGGAAATATCATAGCAGAACAATATGACCAGGGATTTGATAAGAACACGGTAATGCTGGGCTGGTCCATGTCGAAAAGCTTAACGGCTGCTTTAATTGGTATTCTAGTACATGAAAACAAACTTACTGTTGATGAAACAGCCCCAATTGCAGAGTGGGCAAATACTAAAAAGAGCAACATCACAATAAAGGAGTTGTTGCAACAAACTTCCGGGCTTGATTTTACTGAAGTGTACTCAAAACCAAGCAGTGTTAACAAAATGCTGTTCAGTAAAGGTGATATGGCAGCCTATGCTGCTGCTTTGCCTTTAAAATACAAACCCGGGACCGTATTTAATTATTCTAGTGGTAACTCAAATATATTAGGCAGTATAATAAGACAAATAGTAGGAGATAAAGATTATTCATCATTTCCCTACAAGGAATTATTTTATAAAATAAATGCTTATAGCTTTTTATTAGAACCTGATGCATCGGGCACTTACATTGCTTCTTCCTATAGTTATGCAACAGCAAGGGATTTTGCGAGATTTGGTTTATTATACTTTAATGATGGCATATGGAACGGTCAACAAATATTGCCCCGGCAATGGATAAAAGAATGTGTAGAACCATCCGATGCAGATAAAAGAAAGCATTACGGTTATCATTTCTGGTTAAATGGTTATGATGAAAAAGATAGTATAAAGCGTTGGTATCCCGACGTACCTGCAGATATGTTTTT
>CAZMKD010000140.1:0-27025 GCA_964566575.1 uncultured Verrucomicrobiota bacterium | reverse complement strand
ATATTGATCGTACTAGGAGTTTGTCGGACTTGGAAGAGAGATTTTTCATAAGTTGTTCATTATCAAGAGTCGCATTTTTCGTGGGCAAGAATAGTCAGGTTGATAATCAACGGCTTACATCAAAGTCCGACAGGCTGCTAGGCCGGTCTGTTTATCGAATGTGGCGGTTGACCGTTACGAGCGATTCGCGCGCTTGCTTCTTGTAGACGTCGTCAGTCACCCACGTGTTCGGCATGGTGAGAGCGAGGTCGAGGGTTCGCTTGGCTTCGGCCCACTGGCCGGTGGCGGCGAGTGTGATGCCGAGTTCGACTTGGTGGGGCACGGTTTTCGGCGCAAGCTCGGCGGCTCGACGCAGATTCTTGATCGCCTCGTCGAGCGATGCCGGCGGGAATGCGCCGTAGAGCACTTCGGCAAACTTCCTTAAGAACCAGTTTAGCTCGACCATCTCGCGATTCCAGACGCCGCGGACGTGGTAGGCGATGTCTTCGGTCGGATCGAGGGCGATGGCTTTCTCGGCTTCGGTCTTCACTTCCTTGGACAACTCGACCTTGGTGCGGCCGCCCATGTAGAGCGCGAGTTTGCCGACCACCACCGAGAGTAACGCGTGTCCTTTCGATCCGGTCGGATTGAGTCGCACCGCACCGCGCGCGTACTCCAGCGCCTCGATGAGCAGGAGTTTTTTCTTCGAGCTGTCCGTCTCGAGTGTTCCGGCATCGGCCACGGCGCGGGCCAATCTCCAGCAGGCTTCGTAATTCCTGGAATCGAGTTTGAGCGCGCGTTTATAGGCGGTCGTGGCATTGGGGAGATCAAACTTCGTCAGCGCCGCGTCGCCGTCCGTGATGAGTTGGCTGACGTCGTCGGCCACACTTAGCGAAGCAGCGGCGAGGAATGCGAGCGCGACAACGGCGCTACGGCTCATAGTCTTCGTTGGGAAACTCGGGCTTCATGACCGGCTTGTACCCGCGCGGCAAAGGCACTGGAAAGGTGACGATCTCGTACACTCCGACCAGTTCCCGGCCGATCCAACGCACGAAGCCTTTCGGGAGGCCGTAGGTGACGCCCGCAGCTCCGCCGTGTTCGGCGACGGCCTTGGTGTATTGGTTGGGCATCTCGATGAAACCGAACAGCAGATTGGAAAAGCCGCGCCCGAGTTTGCGCAGGGCATTATGACCGGACGGCGGCTGGTCATTGTCAGCCAGCGCAAGAGATGCGAACACAGTGAAAGCAGCGAGAAGGACTCCGGAGAGTATGCGTTTCATGCCGGTAGTATAACCAATCGTTAAAGCCTGTAAAAGAGTTAAAACGTCGGCGGTTTGTGCTACGCTGCCGACTCATGAAACTGTCCGGCAAGACCGCGCTCGTGACCGGAGCGGCCAAGCGCGTGGGACGCGAGATCGCGTTCGGGTTGGCGCGACGGGGCGCGAACATCGTCGTGCACTACAACACTTCGGCCGCCGACGCCCGGCAGGTAGTCGCCGAAATCAAGGCGCTCGGCGTGGACGCAGTCGCGGTCAAGGCCGATCAGGCCAGTGCCCGGGAAGTCCGCGCGGCCGTGGCGAAAGCGTCGAAACATTTCGGGGTGATTGATGTTCTCGTCGCCAGCGCGGCGGTTTTCCATCGGACCCCATTCGAAACACTCACCGAATCGGATTGGGATGTTCACATCGACGCGAATCTCAAAGGGCCGTTCTTGTTTGCGCTCGAAGTCGGTCGGCGAATGCGCGCGGGCAAGATCATCCTGTTCGCGGACTGGGCGGCGATCCGGCCGTATCGCAATTATCTCCCGTATCTTGTCTCCAAAGCCGGCATCATTTGTCTGACGAAAGCTCTGGCCAAGGAACTCGCGCCCAAGATCCAAGTCAACGCCATTGCCCCCGGCCCGGTGCTGCTGCCGCCCGATTTCACGGCGGCTGAGAAACGCAAGGTCATCGATGCCACGCTCGTCAACCGCGTTGGCTCACCGCAAGACATCGTCAACAGCGTGCTGTTTCTCATCGAGGGCAGCGATTTTATTACCGGGCATGTTCTTGTCGTGGATGGCGGAAGGTTGATTGCCGGCGGCTGAGATGAACCACCAAGACACAAAGGCACCAAGAGCAATCTCATCGAGAACCGATGAGATTGCGAAGGTGGTGGTGGATGCTGCGTACGCGGTTCACAAGGCGCTCGGACCGGGCTTGCTGGAGAGCGTATACGAGATTTGTCTCGCTCACGAATTGGTGAAACGCGGACTGAAGATTGAGCGACAAGTCAGCTTGCCGGTGGTTTACGATTCGATCCGGCTCGATGCCGGTCTCTGATTGGATATTGTCGTCGAACAACAGGTAGTTGTGGAACTCAAGGCTGTTGAGGTTCTGCTGCCAGTCCACGAGGCGCAACTTCTGACGTACCTGAAGCTCTCCCGGCACCGTCTCGGTCTGCTGATCAACTTCAACGTCCCCCTAATCAAACAGGGCATCCGAAGGATGGCCCTATGAAACCCTTGGTGTCTTGGTGTCTTGGTGGTTAAACTCCGCTCCACTATGTACAAAGTCACCAAACACATTGATTTCTGTTACGGCCACCGGCTGCTCAACTACGAGGGACAATGCCGCCATCTACACGGGCACAATGGCCGCATCGAGGTGGACATCGAATCGGACAAACTCGACGCGCGCGGCATGGTGGTGGATTTCTCGGACATCAAACGGGTCTTGAAAGCGTGGATTGACGAGACGCTCGACCACCGGATGCTGTTGAACAAGGCCGACCCGCTCGTGCCGGTTCTCCAACAACGCGGCGAACTACACTATATTATGGACGAAAACCCGACCGCTGAGAGCATCGCCAAACTGATCTTTAACCACGCCCGGTCGCAAGGTCTGCCGGTTGTCGAAATTCGCCTCTGGGAAACGCCGACGTCGTATGCCACGTACCGGGGCTGATCTCGTCATCCGCCGCTATGAACCCCGCGACCGCGCGGCGGTGCGCGAGATCGCCTGCGACACCGCCGACAGCGGCAATCCGATGGAACGATTCTTCCCGGACCGCGAAGTCTTCGCCGATGCCTTGACCCGCTACTACACCGACATCGCCCCCGAAGCCACGTGGGTCGCCGACGACGACGGGCAAGTGGTCGGCTACCTGACCGGCTGCCTCGACACGCGCCGGTATCTGCGCGCGATGGCGTTCCGCATCGGCCCGGCGGCGTTCTTCAAGGCGCTCGGACGCGGTTCGCTCTGGCATCCGCTCACGCGCAAACTGATCAGCGCGAATCTCGGCGACTGGTTCCGGGGTGGCCGCCGGCAAGAACTACCGCTGAAGGAATACCCGGCGCTCGTCCACATCAACCTGCGCCAAACCGCGCGCGGCGGCGGGGTAGGGGAGCAATTGATGGAAGCGTTCCTCCGGCAAGCCAAGGAGGCCGCCATCGTCGGCGTCCACGCCAACGTCAGCGAAGGCAATGCCGGCGGGCGAAAGTTCTTCGAGAAATTCGGCTTCGTCCCGCTCGGCCGCGAGAATCGCTTTCGCTTGCCCGACGCACCGGACAGACAGACCTTCACCATCGTCTACGGGAAACGAGTGTGATGGCTCTTCAACGGTGATTTACAACCGACGGCGAAGTGTGATAAAGTTAGTCATGAAGTCGAACGAATTGATCACGGTGGACCCGAACATTCTCGGCGGCACGCCCGTGTTCAAGGGCACGCGCGTGCCGGTCAAGACGCTCTTCGAGTACTTGGAGCGCAACTACACGCTCGATGAATTCCTCGAATGCTTCCCATCCGTGACGCGGGAGATGGCGTGCGGCGTCTTGGAATGTTCTGAGTCGGCACTGTTGGCGCCCGCGACGGCATGAAGGTTCTCCTGGACGAATGCGTACCGTGGCCGATGCGCAAACTTCTGGTTGGCCACGAATGCACGACGGCGCAGCAACGCGGCTGGGGCGGCATCCAAAACGGCGAGCTCTTGCGGCTGGCAGAAGGTGAGTTTGAACTCTTCATCACCTCCGATCACAATATCCGTTACCAACAGAATTTGTCCGGTCGCCGCATTCCGATTCTGCAGCTTTCCACCAACGACCTCCGCCGCATCCAAGCCGCCGCACTTCTGATTCAATCGGCGGTAGCTGCGATTCGACCCGGCGAATTTCACCAACTCGAAATCCCGTGAGGTCACCCCGGCAAGTCCGGTAAGCCAGAGTGGCCGGCATCGTCAGCGTCCACGCCAACGTCAGCGAAGGCAATGCCGGCAGACGGAAGTTCTTCGAGAAGTTCAGCTTCGTCCCGCTCGGGCGCGAAAATCGTTTCCGGTTATCGCCTCGATCTGATGTCAACACAACAATGTGGTCTCTGATCCTCAGGGCGTAAAGCCGTTCCGCCGGTTCATCGGCTTTTTCCCTTGAGCCGTGCCGGAGCCGCCAATCGACTTCGCCGCCATGCGTGATTTTGACATCGCTTACGTCGCGCATCTGGCGCGCTTGGAATTGACCGACGCGGAGAAGGCGAAGCTGTCGGCGCAGTTGGCCGGCATTCTCGGCGGCAGAAGTGCGGGCTTGAAGCATTGACCATAACGATCTAAGCTACGGGCATGTCCACGAAAGAGATTGTGCTCGCATCCAGTCGAGAGTTGCCGGATTCGGCTTCATGGGAGGACATCGAGGAGCGCATCCGCTTTTTGGCGGCCATTGAGAAAGGCCGGCAGGACATCCGCGCCGGCAAGGTTGTTCCCCACGAAGAAGTCCGCGCCCAGCTTGACCGATCTCTTTCCCTTGAGCCTCGCCGGAGCCGGTCATAGTAATCTACAGCGAGCGGAGGAGTTCCTCACGCTTGACTCCCTTGTGCTCGGCGACAAGCCGTAGGAGGGCATTCAGAGTACCGAGATGCAGGACTTTGTGGTCGGGAACGGCGAGCGCTGGTGGGCGGGTGATTTGGTTTCCAGAATCACATGACTGCCGACTTGGTGGACTTGGCGATAGCCCCAGTCACGACAGAGGAGCTTGATCGGGTCGCGACCGCTGAGATCGCGAGGCAACTTCACGCGGAGGTCAGGACTTCGTCACGCATCAGATGCAGACGGATCGAGGCGGGAGGCGTTCCATCGAAGAAAAAGGCGGCAACGGCTTCGCGCACATTGCGCCGGAGTTCATCCCACGTGTCGGCTTGCGTGACGATGTTTTCCGTCAGGCACTCGGCGACGAATCCGCCATCGGCTTCCTGAATGACCTCGAATACCAACTCGTTCATAGCGGCAACTCTACGCCGTCGCGCCGGGCGGGTCAAGATGCGTTCTCTGGGAGACTTGGGATGATCGCAACGGCTTTTTCCTTGAGCCACTTTGCTCACACCGATAGACTCCGCCGCCATGCCTGATTTTGACATCGCTTACGTCGCGCATCTGGCGCGCTTGGAATTATCCAATGAGGAGAAGGCGAAGCTGTCGGCGCAGTTGGCCGGCATCCTCGACTACGTCGCCAAACTCAACGAAGTCGATGTGACCGGCGTCGAGCCGACGGCGCACGCGATTCCGTTGACCAACGTGCTGCGCAAGGACGAGCCGCGGCCGTCCATCGAGCGCGAACGCATCCTGAAGAACGCTCCCGAGACCGCGCGCGATTTATTCATTGTCCCGAAGATTGTGGAATGACACCAACGCTGAAGAGCTTGAGACGTTGTAGCTGCGCTTTTGTGAAGCGCAGGTCGTTGGTTTCTCGCATCGGCGCTTCGCAGAAGCGCCGCTACATCGCTACAGAAAGATGAGCTTGCACACTCTGACGATTGCCGGGCTGCGCGACAAACTGCGTCGTGGCGAAGTGTCAGCGCGCGAGGTCACGCAGTCGGTGCTCGACCGCATTGCCGCCGTCGACGGCAAGCTGAAGGCGTATCTGTGGTTGAATGCCGAGGACGCGCTGGCGCAGGCTGACGCGATTGACCGGGCGGGTACGGCGCGAACGCAGGCAGGGACGCCTGCGCCACCAAACCATTTGTTGGCCGGTATTCCCGTCGCAATCAAAGATGTGCTCAACGTCGAAGGCCAGCCGTGCACATGCGGCTCGAAGATTTTGAAGGGACACACGTCGGTGTACGACGCGACGGTGATCCAGAAACTCCGGCAAGCGGGCGCGGTGTTGCTCGGACGCACGAACATGGACGAGTTCGCGATGGGTTCTTCCACGGAAAACTCGTCGTGGGGCGTGACGCGCAATCCATGGGACTTGGAACGCATCCCCGGCGGTTCAAGCGGCGGCAGTTCGGCGGCGGTGGCCGGTGACGAGGCAATCACGGCGCTCGGCAGTGATACCGGCGGTTCGATCCGGCAACCGGCCGCGGTGACCGGCTGCGTCGGGTTGAAGCCGACGTATGGGCGCGTGTCCCGATACGGCCTGGTGGCGTTTGCGTCGTCGCTGGATCAGATCGGGCCGTTTACGAAGACGGTCGCGGATGCGGCGACGATGTTGCGGGTGATTGCCGGGCACGATGAGCGCGATTCGACCAGCGTGCCGAAAGCGGTGCCGGACTACGCTATTGAAGGCGGCGTGAAGGGACTGCGGATCGGTTTGCCGAAGGAGTATTTCATTCCCGGCATGGACCGCGAAGTCGAGGCGTCGGTGCGCGCTGCGATCAAGAAGCTCGAAGGGCAGGGCGCAGAGATCGTGGAGATTTCGCTGCCGCACACGGATTACGCGGTGGCCGTCTATTATATTATTGCCACCGCCGAAGCGAGCGCGAATCTAGCGCGGTTCGACGGCGTCCGGTATGGCGTGCGAGTGAAGGGTGACGATGTCCTCGACATGTATGGGCGGACCCGCGGTCAAGGCTTCGGCGCGGAGGTGAAGCGGCGCATCATCCTCGGCACCTATGCGCTCAGCGCCGGTTACTATGATGCGTACTACTTACGCGCGCAAAAGGTCCGGACACTGATCCGGCAAGACTTCGAGAAGGTGTTCCAAAAATGCGACGTGATCGCGACTCCGACAACGGCGGAAGTGGCCTTCAAGATCGGCGAGAAGATTGCCGACCCGTTAAAGATGTACCTGTGCGACATTTTCACCATCAGCGTCAACCTCGCCGGCAACTGCGGCGTCAGCATCCCGTGCGGGTTCTCGAAAGAACCGAAGCTGCCGATCGGATTGCAGATTATCGGAAAGGCGTTCGACGAGGAAACCATCCTGCGCGTCGCGCACGCCTACGAGCAAGCGACTGATTGGCACAAGCAGAAGCCGGCGTTGTGATGGACTACGAAGCGATCATCGGACTTGAAGTCCACGTGCAACTCAAGACGCGCACGAAGATCTTCTGCGGTTGCGCGACAGAATTTGGCGCAGAGCCGAACACACGGGTCTGCCCAGTCTGCCTCGGTTACCCGGGCGTCTTGCCGGTCATGAACGAAGAGGCGATCCACAAGACGATTCTTAGCGGACTGATGTTGGGTTGCGAGATCACACGGCTCTCGAAGTGGGACCGGAAGAGCTATTTTTACCCGGACATGCCGAAGAACTACCAGATCAGCCAGTATGACTTGCCCCTGTGTAAAGGCGGCCGGATCGGAAAGGTCGGCATCACCCGCATCCATCTCGAAGAAGACGTCGCCAAGAGTTTTCATTTCGAGACGACCAGCGGCGTGGACTTCAATCGGGCCGGCACGCCGCTGATGGAGATCGTGAGCGAGCCGGACATGCGGACGTCAGAGGATGCGTTCCACTACCTCACCTCGCTGAAAGAAATTCTGATTGCGGGCGGCGTGAGTGATTGCGACATGGAAAAGGGCGAACTCCGCTGCGATTGCAATGTCTCCGTGCGCCCGGTCGGCCAGAAGGAGTTTGGCCAGAAGATCGAAATCAAGAACATGAATTCCATCTCCGGCGTCAAGCGCGCGCTGGAGTTCGAGATCCCCCGGCAAACTAACGCGCTCCAACGCGGCGAGAAACTGCAGCAGGAGACGCGACGCTGGGATGACGATGCCGGCAAGACGTTCCTGATGCGCACGAAAGAGTATGCGCACGACTACCGGTATTTCCCCGAACCGGACCTGATGCCGGTGGTGGTCAGCGACACGATGCTGGAAGAGATTCGCAAGTTGCTGCCGGAGTTGCCGGATGCGAAAAGACAACGCTTCATGCAAAAGTATGGTCTGTCCGAGTACCACGCCGGCGTGTTGGTATACAAACCAGGTTTAGCGAATTTCTTTGAGAAAGCCGTTGGCAGCAGTCCGACGGTCACGGCCAACTGGATTATGATGGACTCAGACATAACGACCAGTCCAATTCAACCCGAGCACATTCGCGAACTCGTTGATTCTATAGAGGCTGGGCAGATTAGCGGCAAGCAAGGCAAAGAAGTCCTTGCCGAGATGCGGGCGACCGGCAAATCGCCGGCCACGATCATCAAGGAGAAAGGTCTCGCCCAAGTCAGCGATACCGGCGCCATCGAGGCGTTCGCAGATCAAGCCATCGCGGCGAACGAGAAATCAGTCGCCGACTTCAAAGCCGGCAACGCCGCCGCCCTCAACGCCCTTGTCGGTCAGGTCATGAAATTGAGCAAGGGCAAGGCGAACCCGAAGCTGGTTAGCGAGATTCTCTCCCGCAAGCTCCGGTAGTTACGAGCCGAAGGGGAGAACGACGCGGATGCCGATGTACTCGTGACCGGGTTGAAGATCCACTTCGAGGTTGAAGCGCGAGTTCGCCATCGCTTTCCACGTTTCGTCCCGCAAAATCCAACGCCGCGGCGGGGCAGTGAGTACGGCGTTGCGGAGGGTCGGTAAGGGCCGGTCAAGGCCGTTCACAGTGATGGCAGGCTCGGGGGGCGGCGGAGGTTCGGCCGGTGGTTCGATGCCGATGACGCGGATGACTTCGAGTTTGGGGACAAGCTCGGCGGCGAACGCGCGCTGCGGGCGTTCACCGTTCGTGGCAACGAGAACACCTACGAGCACGCCTAAGTGGAGACTGATACTTCGGGACTTCATCAGAACTTATTAGTGAAGCAGTTTCCTGACCAGACGGCGCTCCCGGGCCGTCCATTCAGCAGTTTCTCCCAGAATGGAAGTTCGCAAAGCAGGGACTACCCAAAACGTGCGGACGCTGGTAGAGTCTGCCGCTTCATGGAAGTCAGCCACATACGAAACTTCTGCATCATCGCGCACATTGACCACGGGAAGACCACGCTGTCCGACCGGTTGCTGGAAACGACGGGCGCGATGGCAAAACGAGACATGCGCGAACAGGTGCTCGATTCGATGGACCTCGAACGCGAACGCGGGATCACCATCAAAGCGCACCCGGTCACGATGGCGTACCACGCCGAGGACGGGAAGACCTATGAGTTGAACTTGATCGACACACCCGGCCACGTGGATTTTGCCTATGAAGTGTCCCGCAGTCTGGCGGCGTGCGAAGGAGCGCTGCTGATCGTGGACGCAGCGCAGGGCGTCGAGGCGCAGACCGTCGCCAACGTGCATCTGGCCACGAAGCAGAAGCTGACGATTGTGCCGGTCATCAACAAGATCGATCTGCCCAGCGCGAACATCGAAGAGACGAAGCGGCAGATCGAAGACATTCTGGCGATCCCGGCGGAGACAGCGATTCTGGCGAGCGCCAAGACGAACATCGGGATCACAGAAATTTTGCGGGCGATCATCGAGCGAATTCCGCCGCCGAAAGTCTTTGAGGAGAAATCGCTGCAGGCGCTGGTGTTCGACTCGCTCTTCGACACGTACCGGGGCGTGGTGACGCATGTGCGGTTGTTTGCGGGCGAGGTCGCGCCGGGGATGATGATCGAGTTGATGAGCTCGGGGTTGAAGTTCGAAGTGAAGGAAGTCGGTGTGTTCGATCCGAAGCCGCTGAAACGCAAACGGCTGGGGGCAGGGGAGGTGGGGTATGTCATCGCCAATATCAAGAGCACGGGGGATGTGAAGATTGGCGAGACGATGACGGATGCAAAGTCACCGGCAGCAACGATGTTGCCGGGGTTTCAGCAAGTGCATCCGATGGTGTTTTCGGGGATCTATCCGGTCAACTCGGCGGACTACGAGCACTTGAAAGGAGCGTTGGGAAAGCTGCAGTTGAACGATTCGGCGTTTCAGTATCAGGCGGAGAGCTCAGCGGCGTTGGGGTTCGGGTTCCGGTGCGGATTTCTCGGTTTGTTACACCTGGAGATTGTGCAGGAGCGGTTGCGGCGGCAGTTTAATATGGACATCATCGCGACGTACCCGAGCGTGGTGTATCAAGTGCTGAAAACCAATGGCGAAGTGCTGCTGGTGGATAACCCGGTCTTTCTGCCGGACCTCTCAGTGGTGGATCACATCGAAGAGCCGTACGTGAAAGCGTTCGTGATTTGCCCGAACGAAAACATCGGCGACATGCTCCAATTGATCATGGAGAAACGTGGCGAGGTGAAGAAAACCGACTCGATTGACACGCATCGCGTCATGCTGACCGGCATGGTGCCGCTGAACGAAATCCTCGTGGACTTTCACGACAAAATCAAGAGCGTCACGCGCGGCTACGGTTCGCTCGACTACGAACATGCCGGTTATCGCGAGGGAGATTTGATCAAGTTGGATATCCTGGTGAACAGCGAGCCGGTCGACGCATTTTCCAGCATCGTGCACCGCAGCAAGGCGGAGACGCGGGGCCGGGCGCTGGCGCTCAAGCTCCAGGAAGTGATTCCACAGCAGATGTTCCAGATCGCGATTCAGGCAGCCATCGGCGGCAAGATCATTGCGCGCGAGACGGTCAAAGCATTGTCCAAGAATGTCACCGCCAAATGTTACGGCGGCGACATCACGCGCAAGCGCAAGCTTTGGGAGAAACAGAAGGAAGGCAAGAAACGCATGAAACAAATCGGCAAGGTCAACATCCCGCAGGAAGCATTCATCTCGGTATTGAAGGCGGGGTAGAGCGATGACTTGGAAGGAACGCAGATCCTTACGGCACGCGGGCGAACTGGTGAAAGGGACGCGGAAACTGATCCGCATGCAGCGGGATGTCCTCGACCCGCAGCAGGTTCAGGACGTGGGCGCGGCAGCAGACGATTTGCAGCGCGCTGTCGCCGCGAAGGAAGTCGCCGTCATCAATGGACTGAGCGAGAAACTGGAGCGGCACATCGAGAAGACGTTTCCGCGTCACAAACACAGCGTGTGGCGTGAGAACGTCGAGGTGTTTCTGGTCGCGGCGATCGTCGCGATGGCGGTGCGGACCTTTTTCTTCCAGCCCTTCAAAATTCCCACCGGATCAATGCAGCCCACGCTGTATGGGATTTTTCCGCCTGAGCAAGCTGCGCCGACGCCGTATAAGGACAAACGGCCTTCGTTGCCGGAGAAGCTGTTCGGTTTGGTCGTTCAGGGCAAGATGTACGGTGCTGGGGGCTACCGGCAACGAGGCGATCATATCTTTGTCGACAGATTCACGTACCACTTTCGCAAGCCACATCGCGGTGAAGTCATCGTCTTTGACACGAGCGACATCACGCTGATCCCAGAGTCGTCGCGCGGGAAATTCTACATCAAACGCCTGATCGGTCTCGGCGGCGACACAATTCAGATTCAACCCCCGTACGTCCTTGTCAACGGCCAAGTGCTCGACGAACGCCGGGCCTTCCGTCGGATTTACTCGAAGGAGGGCGGCTACAACGGGTACGTCCTACCGGACGGATTTCCGCCCGCCGAGGCGATCCGGAATTCGCAAGATATCTACGAGGTGCCGTTGAAACATTTCTTCGCCCTCGGTGATAATAGCGTCAGCAGTCTCGATGGGCGCTTCTGGGGTTCGTTGCCGGAGCACGCATTGGTCGGCAGGGCAGTACTCGTGTACTGGCCATTCACGCGGCGGTTTGGACCAATAGACTAAAAGAAGCCTCTAATTGCAGGCCTTTTTATCACACATTGATGCGCGTCCGCAACGTCGCACAATCTATGTTATGTCTAATATGCTAGACCTGTGACTTGAAGTCCGCGAGGGCTCTGAATATCTGTTTCATCCTTGAAATTGGCGGTGCAATGACAGGCTTGTCGTGGCATCATGGCTATCAACAATGCCTGCAGCACCCATCCAAGTTCTCACTGTCACCGAACTGACGAGACGCGTCAAAGAACTTGTCGAGGGAAAGTTCCCGGGTGTGTGGGTGGAGGGTGAAATTTCCAACCTTGGGGTTGCGCCGTCCGGTCACGTGTACTTCACGCTCAAGGACGCCGGTGCGCAACTCTCCGCCGTGATGTGGAGGCCTGTTGCCGGCAAGCTCACCTTCAAGCTAGTCGACGGCCTCCAAATCGTCGCGTCCGGCAATCTCAGCATCTACGAGAAACGCGGCCAGTACCAGATCATTGTCAGCCAACTCATGCCGAAAGGTCTCGGGGCGCTGCAACTGGCCTTCGATCAACTCAAGAAGAAGCTCGCCGCCGAAGGTCTCTTCGACTCCTCGCGGAAGAAATCGATCCCGGTATTGCCGCAACGCATCGGCCTGGTCACCTCCCCTACCGGCGCCGCGATCCGGGATTTTCTCAACATCATCGGCCGTCGGTATCCGAACCTTCACATCATCATCAACCCGGTTCGAGTCCAAGGCGAAGGCGCGGCCGAGGAAATCGCCGCTGCGGTGGATCAGTTTAATATACTCAGCCTCGTGGACGTAATCATCGTCACACGTGGCGGCGGCTCGCTCGAAGACCTGTGGGCGTTCAACGAGGAAATCGTCGCTCGGTCACTGGCCCGGTCGCGGATCCCGACGATCTCGGCAGTCGGGCACGAGATTGATTTCACCATCGCCGATTTCGTCGCCGACTTGCGCGCGCCGACGCCGAGCGCCGCCGCCGAACTCGTCGTGAAGGCGAAGGAAGAGTTTCTCGCGGTCCTCCGGCAGCAGCAACAGCGGCTCGACAAAGATCTGAGGTTTCAAATCAGCGAAGCTCGTCGACGTCTGGCGGACTGCGTCCTGCGCCAGCCGGCCGAGTTAGTCCGGCAATACCAACAACAAGTGGACGATCTCCGGCATCGGCTCGGACAAGGCACCGGCAACGCTCTTGACGCGCAGCGCTACCGGCTGGAGACGGCGAGCGAGAAATTCAAGCTGCTTAGCCCGCAGGCGTTGGTTCGGAATTGGCGGCAACAGTTGCTCGCCGGCCGGCAACAATTCGAAGCCGGTTGGCAACGGCACCGGCTGTCTAGCCGGCAGCGGGTCGTTCACGCCGGCGCCAAACTCGATTTGCTCAGCCCTAAGGCGACGCTCTCACGCGGATACAGCATCACACGGATGCCAGATGGAAGAATTGTGCGGACCGTCAAAGCCGTCAAAAGTGGCAACACCATAACCACCATGGTGCTTGATGGCGAGTTCGAGTCCGTGGTAACTTCGCCGCCGAAAGTCGATGAAAGCCAGTAAGAAGATCGCCAACCCAGCTCCGGCGGCAAGCGGGCCGAGTTTCGAGCAAGCCATTCAGCGACTCGAAAAGATTGTCGCGGACATGGAGTCGGCCGAGTTGCCGCTGGAGGACGTGCTCAAGAAGTACGAGGAAGGGACGCGGCTTGTGCGGTTTTGCTCGCAGAAACTCGATGAGGCAGAGAAGAAGATCGAGTTGCTGACGAAGAAGGCCGATGGCTCGGTCGCGCTCAAACCGTTTGACGCTGACGATAAGACCGGAGACGAGAAGGAAGCGAAGCTGCTTTAAGGAGAATGACGATGGGACGGTACTTGGAGATGATTAACACGCCGGCGGACGTGAAGCTGCTGACCAACGAGCAGCTCATCACCCTGGCGCAGGAAATCCGCGATGAACTGGTCACCGTGCTTAGCAAGTCGGGCGGCCATCTCGGGCCGAACCTCGGGGTGGTCGAGTTGACCATCGCGATGCATAAGGTCTTCGAGTCGCCGACGGACCGCTTCGTGTGGGACGTGAGTCATCAATGCTACGTTCACAAGCTGCTGACGGGCCGCCGGCAAGTCTTCTCGAAAATCCGCCAGACTGGCGGGCCGATGGGGTTTGCGTTTCGTGCGGAAGGACCATACGACTGTTTTGGCGCCGGCCATGCCGGTACGGCGTTGTCGGCAGCGTTGGGCATGGCGGCAGCGCGTGATCACGGCGGCACGAGTGAACAGGTGGTCGCGGTCATCGGCGACGCGGCGTTGACCAATGGCATCACACTCGAAGCGCTCAACAACATCAAGCATTCGACCAAACGCCTCATCGTCATCCTCAACGACAACGAATGGAGCATCGCGAAAAACGTCGGCGCCATCGCCGAGTATCTGAACCGGATCGTGACCAATCCCCGGTATCAGGCTGCGCACAAGAAACTCGAGCATTTCATGAAGCGGCTCGGCCCCGACATTGCGAAAATCGAGAGCAAGGTCGAGGAGGCGTTCAAGAGCATTCTCGTCCCCAGTGTGCTGTTCGAGGAATTCGGGCTCCGCTATCTCGGCCCGATGGACGGCCACAACCTGCCCAAGCTGATCGAGACACTCGAATGGGCGAAGAAGCAGGAGACGCCGCTGCTCATCCACATTCAAACCGTCAAAGGCAAGGGCTACGAAAAGGCGCTCGAAGATCCGCAGACCTTCCACGGCACAGGTCCGTTCGACATTGCCACGGGCAAGAGCCCGCCCAGGAAAGAAGGGGTGCCGCCGAATTATCAGGACGTCTTTGGCGATGCGATGGTGCGGTTCTGTGATGTGAACAGTAAACTTGTCGGCATTACCGGTGCGATGCCGTCGGGGACCGGGCTCATCAAGTTGTACAAAGCGAAGCCTGACCGGTATTTCGATGTCGGCATCGCGGAAGAACACGCCGTCACCTTCGCCGCCGGCATGGCGACCATGGGTTTTAAGCCGGTCTGCGCGATTTACTCGACGTTCCTCCAACGCGCTTATGACTGCATCGTTCACGATGTGGCGCTGCAAAATCTCGACGTGATTTTCTGCATGGATCGGTCGAGTTTGTCGGCGAACGACGGCCCAACACATCATGGCTTCTTCGACATCGCGTATGGCCGGTGCGTGCCGAACGCAACCTTGATGGCGCCGAAGGACGAGGACGAACTTTGCGACATGCTGTGGACCGCGCTGCAGCATCACGGCCCGATCATGATCCGGTATCCTCGCGGCGCCGGTGAAGGCGTTCCAATCAAACAACACTCGTCGGTGCTTCCCATCGGCAAGGCGGAAGTGCTCCAACACGGCACGGACGTCGCGATCATCTTTTACGGAGCGGTGCAGAAGGTCGCGCGCGAAACATTGAAAGCGCTAGAAGCGGAAGGCAAGTCCGTCGCGCTCATCAACGCCCGCTTCTGCAAGCCCATGGACCGCGAGATGATCGAGAAGTACGGCCACATCGCCAAGGTCATCTGCACCATCGAAGACCACGTCCTGATGGGCGGCTTCGGCAGCGCGGTGTTGGAGACGCTGGAAGATTTGCACCTCAAGCCTCCGGTGGTTCGGGTCGGTTGGCCGGACAAATTCATTGAACACGCCACCACCAACAAGGACTTGCAGGACAAGTACGGCATGAACTCCGCGACGGCCGTCGCCAAGGTCAAGGAGGCGCTGGCGCGAGTCGCCCAGGATGCGGGTCAACCGCAAAAATTCCGGGTGCTCGGCGCAGCCGATGCGCGCTCGGCTTGATACGCTGCTGGTCAGCCGCGGCCTTGTCGAGAGTCGCGAGAAGGCCAAGCGTCTCATCCTGGCTGGCGCCGTGCGCGTCAATGGCCAGCTTGCCGGCAAAGCGAGTGAACTCGTCACCGACGATGCCAAGCTCGAACTCCAGGCCACGGAGAAGTTCGTCAGCCGAGGCGGCTACAAACTCGAAGCGGCACTCGATGCGTTTCACATCGATTGCACCGGCAAGACCTGCATGGATCTGGGGGCGTCGACCGGAGGTTTCACCGATTGCCTGCTGCAACGCGGCGCGGCAGCGGTTCATGCCGTGGACGTCGGCAAGGGACAACTCGCTTGGAAACTCCGGCAAGACTCACGCGTCGTCGTCCACGACGAAGTCAACGCGCGGAATCTGACCGGCGACCCGGTCGATATTGTGACGATCGACGTGTCCTTCATCTCGCTGACAAAGGTGTTGCCGGCGGCGGTGAAACTGTTGCGGCCGGCTGGGCATCTCATCGCGTTGATCAAACCGCAGTTTGAGGCAGGAAGAAAGTTTGTCAGCAAAGGGGGCGTTGTGCGAGACTCAGCCGTGCACGAGCGCGTGAAGACCGAGGTTGCGGAATTCGCCACCGGTCCGCTGGGACTCCGGCAGCTTGGCGTTTGCGATTCGCCGCTGCTTGGGCCAGCCGGTAACAAGGAATTTCTGATCGGATTCGTCAAACCGTGAAAACCATCGGTATCGCCGCCAACATCGGCAAGCCCGAATCGCGCGACCGGCTGTTCGAGTTGCTGAATGTCCTGGCCGCTCACAACATCACGACGCTGCTGGAGCAGGAAGCCGCCGCGTTGGCCGGTCGCCCGAACGATTCGCTGACGCTTACCGAGATTGGCAAACGGGCGGACATGGTGTTTGTGCTGGGCGGGGACGGCACGATTTTGCGCGTCGCCCGGGAGCTTGGCGGTGCCGCGACACCGCTGCTGGGCATCAACCTTGGCAGCCTCGGTTTTCTTACCAGCGTCCGCAGCGATGATTTGTCCGGCGCCACGAAACAGATCCTGCGCGGCGAATATGAGATCAGCGAACGCTTCACCATCCAGACGACCCTGAGACGCGGCGGACAAAAGCTGGAAAGTCAACCGGCACTGAATGATGCCGTGATCTCGCGCGGCGCGTTCTCACGCATCGTGCGGCTGCGGGTGTCCATCGACGGCGAGTTGTTGACAGAATACGTCTGCGACGGCATGATTTTCGCCACGCCCACGGGCTCGACGGCGTATTCGTTGAGCGCGGGTGGGCCGATCTTGTTGCCGGGCGCGCGGGCGTGCATTGTGACGCCGATTTGTCCGCACGCGTTGAGCAACCGGTCGGTCATCGCCGGTGAAGACTCGGTTGTGCTCTGCAAGGTGGTCAGCGCCGCCGGCGAGTTGTTGCTGACGATTGACGGTCAGGTGCAGATGCGGATGCAGGTGGGCGACGAAGTGGAAGTGTGCCGCTCGCCGCAGGCGGTGCGGTTGGTCATGCCCAAAGGGCAGACGTACTTTGACGTGTTGCGCCAGAAATTGAAATGGAGCGGTTCGAATGTCTAAGATTACAAAGTCGTCCGATGGCAAAGTGGCTTCGTTGTTACGGCCGGAAACCGTTGACCTGAACATTCAGGCCCGAAAGAAGACGGACGCATTGCGCGAGGTGGCCGTCCTTCTGCAACGGGCCGGGTGCGTCACGAATTTTGACGCGTTCTTTCAGGAGATTTTGGAACGCGAGCGCGTTAGCAACACCGCTCTTGGCCACGATGTGGCGATTCCCCACGCCCGCACCGAGCAGTGCACGGAGATTCTCATCGCCGTCGGGCGCAGTGCGGAGGGAGTTGACTTCGAAGCGAAAGATAACCAGCCGGTTCGGTTGATTTTCCTTATCGGCACGCCGAAGCAGATGGTCACCGAATACCTGCGGGTGGTGGGCAATCTCGCGCGGCTGCTCCGGCAAGATCAACTGCGCCAAGCTCTGCTCGACGCACCCGACGCGGCAGCCTTCATCCGATTGATCGATCAGGCCGAGTCCTGAATACCTTTGGTCTCTGATACAGCCAATTGGCGACCAAAAGCCAACAGCCTCTTCACTTTTGACGCGGAAGCGGCTTCGCTGTATATGCGAATGATGGGTTCAGTCCCCGACGTCCGGAACATCAACCACGAGTCATCGGTCGCGATGTACTTCACCCCATCCGACGTCTTCACTTCTTTGAGGGGTGAACCCAACAGCCGTCCGGGTGGACGTTCCCGCAACCGGTCCATCAGGGGTTGACGTTTCTCCAGCGGATAGCGCATGTCGATCCGATCATACGCGCTGGCGCCGAATTCCTTCTGGATGGCGGCTGTAATTTGCGAGATGGACTCACCGGTGGTGGCGAGCATTTCGAGCAAGATCAAGTTGGCCAACATGCCATCACGTTCCGGGATGTGTCCGCGAAAGCCAATGCCGCCACTTTCCTCGCCTCCGATGAGCACGTCGTGCTCCCGCATTTGCTGGCAGATGTGTTTGAAGCCGACCGGGACTTCTACGCACTTCATGCTGGACGCCTGACAGATGCGGTCGATAAGCACGGTGCTGTTGGTGGATTTCACGACGACCGCGGCGCGCTCTTGCCGGTTGCGGAGCAAATGCAGCAGCAGCATCGCAAAAACCAACTGGATCGAAACGTACCGGCCTTTCTCGTCCACAACTCCCAGACGGTCGGCGTCGCCGTCCGTCGCCAGGCCGACCTGCGCGCGCGTCTTCTTCACCGCGACGCCAAGCGCACCGAGATTCTTGGCGATCGGTTCGGGATTGATGCCGCCAAACAACGGGTCGCGGTCCGCGCGAATCGTGGTGCCGCCGACGAGTTCCTCCAACAAGTGTCCGCCGCAACCGTGCATCGAATCAATGGCGATTCGCAACTTCGCGCGTTTGATCGCCTTCACATCGACCATCTTCTTGATCACGGCGATGTGGGCCGGTCGCGGGTCATAATCTTGCACGTTGCTTCCAAATTGCACAGGCGAAGCGTCAAGGCGCGCTTCGACTTCCGAACACATCTCCGGCGTGGCCGGGCCGGCGAATTCGGCCTTGAGTTTGTAGCCGTTGAACTGTGGCGGATTGTGGCTGGCGGTAATCATCACGGCGCCGCAAAGTTGCCGGTCGCGGATGGCGTAACTGATGGCGGGTGTCGGGACCGATTCGGATGGGTACAAGGCTTCGATGCCGTTGCCGGCGAGGACCTCGCACACCAACCGGGCGTACACTTCGGAAAGAAACCGGTTGTCGTAGCCGACGATGGCTTTCTTCGGCAGACGTTGTGCGTTCCAATAGTCGGCGGTCGCCTGTGCGACGCGGCGGACATTCTCAAAGGTAAAGTCGTCAGCGATCACTCCGCGCCAACCGTCGGTCCCGAATTTGATTTTAATGTTCGACATGGCTCCTGAGTTCATTGATGGCTCCACACAAGTCCAGCGTCTTGTGCCGAAACAACGAATTGCCGGCGACCAAAACATTGGCGCCCGCCTCGACGCAATC
Organism: uncultured Verrucomicrobiota bacterium; assembly: GCA_964566575.1. GTDB lineage: Bacteria > Verrucomicrobiota > Verrucomicrobiia > Palsa-1439 > Palsa-1439 > CAZMKD01. The sequence goes on along the minus strand of CAZMKD010000140.1, from coordinate 7,915 downwards.
ACGAACTGTCGCCGGATTAATTCCGCCGTCCACGCCGATGTCCAGCCGTGGTGTATGCCGACGGATGGCGCGGACCTTGTCGAGCGTCTCCGGCATGAAAGCCTGGCCGCCGAAACCGGGATTGACTGTCATCACGAGCAGTTCGTCAATCTGATCGAGGAACGGCAGGACGTTCTCGATCGGCGTCGGCGGGTTCAGTGACAGACCGGCTTTCTTCCCGCGGCCTCGAATCGTCGCAAGCGTTTTCGCAACGTCGTGTTTGGCCTCGACATGCACAATCACATGGTCTGCGCCGGCTTCGATGAATCGTTCCGCGTACAGGTCCGGTCGGTCGATCATCAGGTGCACATCGAGCGGCAGCTTCGTCGCCTTGCGGAGCGCAGCAATTACGTCCGGGCCGAACGAGATGTTCGGCACAAAGTGTCCGTCCATCACGTCGCAGTGCAGCCAATCGCCTCCGCTCTGCTCGGCGCGCTGAGCATCGCGGGCGAAGTTGCCGAAGTCGCCGGCCAAGATGGAGGGCGCGATAAGGACGTTCATTTAGTGATGATGCGACGGAAACGGCCCTTCCGCGCCGTAGGTGTGTTCGTACCAGTACGCCGCTGCTGCCAACACCACAATCCCCGCCGCGATCAGCAGCAATGGCATCAACGCTTTCTTCATTTCGCAACCGACTCTAGTAAAAACTTCTCGCAACGACAAGACTTGTCCCACTGGCCGACCTTTGCATAAACTAGATCGTGCTCATTGACTACCACATGCACACGCGCCTGACCGACGGCTCCGGCGAGCCGGTCGATTACGCGCGCGTCGCGCTCGAACGTGGCCTTGACGAGATCGGCTGCTCCGACCACGCCCCGCTCGGCAACCGCGACACGGATTGGACGATGAAGCTCACTGACCTCGATACCTACGTCGGCTGGGTGCACGAAGCGCAGAAGAAGTTCCCGGCACTTTCGATCAAGCTCGGCCTCGAAGTGGATTTCATCCCGGGCCGCGAGGATTGGATTCGCGAACTTGCCGGCATGTATCCGTGGGACTTTTTCCTCGGCAGCGTCCACTACATCGGCGACTGGCCGGTCGACCGCAGTGCCGACGATTGGAAAGATCAGGACGTGGACGAGCGCTGGCGACAGTATTTCGATTTATGGACGCAGGCCGCGCGCTCGCGCCTGTTCGATTCCCTCGCCCATCCCGACCTGCCTAAAAAGTTCGGCTTCCGGCCAAAGACATTTGATTACCGGCCAGCTTTGCAGGCGGTGAAACAGGCTGGAGGCGCGATTGAGGTGAGCACGGCGGGATTGCGCAAGCCTTGCCGCGAGATTTACCCGAGCGAAGAATTCCTGCGCCTCGCCCGGCAACTCGAGATCCCCATCACGCTCGGCAGCGACGCCCACATCCCGCAGGATACCGGTGTGGACTTCGGCAAAGCTGTGGCACTCGCCCGTCGCTGCGGCTACGACAAGATTTGCCGGTTCACACAACGCCATCGCGAGTTGGTTCCGCTCGGATGAACGTGACCTGTGTTCTTGTTGTTGGTAGGGCGCGACCGCCGGTCGCGCCGCGGTGCTCGGCCCAACGGACGGCCCGGCGGTCCGTCCCTACCAACAAATGACACTTCCAGAGTTCTACCGGGTTCGGCAGCGATTTACGGCCACGCACTTGGCTGACGTGGCGCGTTCCGTGCGTGCTGAACTGCTCCCCTTCCCCATCCCTGCCGGCGCGCGCATTGCGATTGCCGTCGGCAGCCGCGGTATCGCGAAGTTGCCGGCAATCGTCAACGAAGTCGTCGCGTGGGTGCGCGAACATGACGCCGAGCCGTTCCTCGTGCCGGCGATGGGCAGTCACGGCGGCGCGACGGCGGAAGGCCAACAGAAGATTCTCGAAGGCTTCGGCTTGTCCGGCATTGTCTCGTCCATGGAGGTTGTGCCGTTTGGGCCAGACGCGTTCATGGACCGGGCGGCGTTTCAATCGGATGGCATCATCCTGATCAATCGCGTCAAACCGCACACGTCGTTTCATGGCCGATATGAGAGCGGACTGATGAAAATGCTGGCCGTCGGGCTGAGCAAAGAGGCCGGGGCGGCGGCCATCCACCGGCAGGGCGTGGCGGGATTGCGCGAACGGATTCCGATCGTAGGCCGGCAGGTGTTGGCGACCGGTAAGTTTTTGTTTGGGATCGCGATTGTGGAGAACGCGTACGACGAGACGCTGCGGGTCCGCGCCGTCCCTGCGTCACGCATACCGGACGAAGAACCGGCGTTGCTCGAACTAGCTCGCGCAAACATGCCATACCTTCCAGTAGACGGCATCGACTTGTTGATCGTGGATGAAATTGGCAAGGAGATCAGCGGGACGGGAATGGATACAAATGTGATTGGGCGACTGCGGATCGCCGGCGAACCTGAGCCGGCGAGTCCACGCATCCGGCAGATCTTCGTTCGCGATCTGCGGGGTGACAGCGCTTACGGAATCGGGTTGGCCGATGTCACGACGCGCCGCGTGATGGAAAAGGCAAATTGGAACATCACGGCGATCAATGTGCAGACAAGTGGTTTTACGGAGCGCGGGCGACTGCCTCGCGTCGTCGAACGGGACGAAGAAGCTTTGGATGCCGGGCCGCGCGTGATCCGCATCAAGAACACGCTCCACCTGGAATCGTTGATCGTCTCGGAATCGGTTCGCCAAGAAATCGAGAGCCGAGACACGGTCGAGGTGCTCGGCCCGGCCGAGATTTGGGATGCCTTGTAGTCGAAGCGTGAGCTTCGGCCGACCGAGGCTGACGCCTCGGCTACAGTCCGCGAATTACTTCGTCGCAGCCAGCACGGCGCTGAACGCCTTGGGGTCGTTCGTGGCGAGGTCGGCGAGGATTTTGCGATCGAGGCTGATCTTCGCCTTCTTCAGCGCATTGATGAAGCGGCTGTAGGTGATGCCTTGGGCGCGACAGGCGGCGTTGATGCGCACCGTCCACAGCGACCGGTAGTCGGCCTTCTTGTCCTTGCGATGCGCGAAGCTGTACGTCAGGCCGTGCCAGACGGCGTTCTTGGCGTACCGGAATTTCTTGCTGCGCCAGCCGCGATAACCGGCGGCGGCTTTGATCATGCGCTTGCGGCGGCGCTGACTCGCTGGGGCATTGGTTGCTCTCGGCATGGTGAAATCTCCTTAACCGCGATGGTTGAACGGCAAGTTGTCGGTGATGTGATGCGCGTGGGTTTCGCTGACGAGCTTGGCTCCGCCGAGGCGGCGCTTGCGCCGGCTGGACTTGTGTCCGAGCAAGTGACGCTTGCCGGCGCCACGAAACATGACTTTGCCGGTGGCGGTGATTTTAAATCGCTTCATTGCGGCTTTTTTCGTCTTGGGTGGTTTCCTGCGTGGCATGGTTTGTTTCCTTCCTAAATTGTTTGCTCGGCCGGCTTCGGCTGCGCCTGCGTCTTCTTCACGGCGCCGCGAGCCGGGGCGAGCATCATGTGGATGCTCTTGCCCATTTGCTTCGGCGGCACTTCGGCGTGCCCGGTGCCCTCCAGATCGCGAATCACCCGCTGCATCAACTGCTGCCCGAACTCGGGATGGGCGTTCTCGCGGCCACGGAAGAACACCGACACTTTCACCTTCATGTTCTCCGCCAGAAATTCGCGCATGTGATTTAGCTTCGTAGTGTAATCGTGGTCGTCAATGTTGAGCCGCAGTTTGATTTCCTTCATCTTGCCGGCGTGCTGATGCTTGCGCGACTCGCGGTCCCTTTTTTCCTGCTCGTATTTGAATTTGCCGTACTCAACGATCTTGCAAACCGGCGGCACCGCGTTGGGCGCAATCTCCACCAAGTCCATCCCTTGCTGCTGCGCGGCGTTGAGCGCCTGGCTGGTGGGAATGACGCCGAGTTGTTTGCCGTCCGAATCGATCACGCGCACTTCGCGGGCGCGAATCTTGTGGTTGACGCGAATGAACTGTTGAATAGGCAAGACCTCCGGTTACGCAGCGTGCGACATTAGATGCGTTGCACGGCGTTGACTTCGACTTCGATTGTTGCGGTGAACTGCATGTAGCCCCTGTCCTTTACGGCCTTTTCTGTCCCAATGCAATATTCTTTTTACGACATATTCTTTTTACGACCGGCGCTCCCGAATTGCCTGCAGAATCTCCGCGATGACTTCTGCCTTCGGCTTCGCGCCAATGTTGCCTTTGCCGTGGAGGCGGACACTCACGTTACCGGCTTCCATGTCGCGACCACCGATGACGAGCATCGTGTGGACTTTCGCTTTCTCGGCCTCGGCGATCTTCGCTTTGACCGGGTCGTTGCTGTAATCGCCTTCCGCCCGGACTTGCTGGGCACGGAGTTGGTTGACCACGTCCTTGGCATAATTCAACAGTGGTTCGTCCTCGCCGATGGTCAACACGCGGACTTGCTCGGGCGCGAGCCAGAGCGGGAAGTTGCCGGCGTAATGCTCGATGAGGAAACCGATGAACCGTTCGTGCGTGCCGAGCGGGGCGCGGTGAATGCAGAGCGGCGTCTTCTCAGTGTTGTCGCGATCCTTGTACACGAGGCCGAAACGCTTAGGGACGGCGAAGTCCACCTGGTTCGTCGCGATGGTGAACTCCCGGCCGATGGCGCTCCAGACTTGCACGTCGATCTTCGGGCCGTAGAACGCCGCTTCGTTGGCGACCTCGACGAAGTTGATGCCGCTGCTCTTGAGAACGTCGCGCACCATGTCCTCGGTCTGCTTCCACAGCGCCGGCTCATCCACGTACTTCTTCCCCATCCCTTCCGGCGCGCTGGTGCTGAAACGCATCTGATATTTCTCGAAACCGAAAATCTTGAAATACTTCAGGTACATCTCGTTGACCGCATTGAACTCGGCGGCGAACTGCTCCGGCGTGCAATAGATGTGCGCGTCGTTCATGTTGAGCGAACGCACGCGCATCAAGCCGAAAAGTTCGCCCGACTGCTCGTACCGGTAACAGCACCCATACTCCGCCAATCGCAACGGCAAATCCCGGTAACTCCGCGGCTCGGCCGCAAAAATCCGGTGATGATGCGGACAGTTCATCGCTTTGAGGTAATAACTCTCCGGCTCGCCGAATCGTTTCACCTGCTCGCGCAACGCGGCCAATTCGTTGAACGCCGCCACAATCTCCGCCGGCGCCGTGCTGGCCTTGACGGCTTGCACCACCAAATCAAATTCTTCAGTTTTCGTCATGTCAGGCATCGCGCTCAATTATGCAACTTTCCAACACCTCGGTCTGCCAATCGCTCAACCAATTCGGTTGACGTGGAATTAACCAGCAACACGTCCGGTGGCAGCATGTTGAACAAACCAGCCGGCTGTCGCGAATCGGTAACAACCAGAACCAAAGTCGCTGGCTGTTTGGTTTGACCAGCACTGCGAAGCATCTCGGCAGCATCAGCCAAACTTTCTCCGCGTCGTTGGACTCGAATTAGAATAGGATTCTCGCCCGGCGACGTATTGAGAATCGCGTCAATGCCACGATTGCGCTGCACAGGAACAATCGGGAGACCGTGCAAATACGCCAAAGCCTCTTCATCCGACTGGACGTAAGACTCCCGACCTTTGCGGAGCAATTCGGATGAGGTTTTGACCGGCTCGACTAGACGATGTTTGGCGAGTTGGACTGCTTCTGCAGAAATATCAATGCCGATTGAGTCACGTCCGGTCAGTTCAGCGGCGATGAGCGTCGTACCGCTGCCGCAAAACGGGTCGAGCACAACACCACCCGGTAACGTAACCAGTGAGATAATGCGTTCGAGCAGCAGGATGGGCTTCTGCGTCGGGTAGCCCACGCGCTCTCGTGCCTTCGGGTTGAGCAGCGGTATGTCCCAAACATCGGAGACGGGCACGCCCTTCTTGTGTCCATCATGGACGATCTTGCCGTTCTCATCGCGTGAATAGACCGCTTTGCCGTGTGCGTCGCGCTGGCGACGTTGGAGAATCTGGTCAACGTTTGTCGAGGGTGAGTAGTCGTCAAAAAGCTGGTGGTATTGGTAGTCGTCCGTCTTGCTGTAGAAGAAAATCGTTTGGTGAGACGGTAAGGGATTGCGTTGCGAATTCGACCAACGGCGATAGTGCCAGATGATTTCGGAGCGGAACATCGTGTCGCCGAACACTTCGTCGAGCAAGCAGCGAATGTGGTGTGAGGCATTGGTGTCGCAATGGAAAAACAACGAGCCGGTCGTTTTCAGGACGCGCAGGAATTCTCTCACGCGAGCGCGCAGGAACTCGATGTATTCCGCGCGAGACTTCCACTCATCGCTAAACTGAAACGTCGTGGTGCGGTCGCGCGTGACGAGCGAATGCGTTTTCTGCGTGAAGAAAGGCGGATCGACATAGACCAAGTCCGCCGTGTTGGCAGCCATACCGCGCACCACGTCCAGACAATCGCCGTGACGGACTTCACTTGCCATGTTGCGCCGTCCTTTCTGCGTCTAGGTCTTTTAGGATGCCGAGCAAGTCCACGCCAGTGCGTCGTTTCACATAAGCCCAAGCCGCGTCAGCGTGATGATACTCGCCTTTGACGCTGTTGTAGAGACTCTCCAGCGTTTGCTGAATGCGGATCGCCTGCTCGCGATTGGGGTAATAGAACATCACCCGCACCGGCTTGTGGCCCGCGTCACTGATAGCCTGCATCCGGGTGTGTTCCTTGGTGATGTGGTCGCCATCGGTCTTTGTTCTGATAAACGTCAATGAGCTTCCCCTCAGTCTCAGACACACCGAGCACTTGGTAGATGAGAACGTGCGAGCGATCATCCTGCTCCATCTCGACAACACGCGCGTCTATGCTGCGCTTCAACTCGGCAGCGTAACGGTCAGCCAGTGCTCGGATTTTGTCTTTAATGTCAGGCATCGCGCTCAAAATACCGTTGCTTACCGGGGAATGGAACTTCAAATTTTCAACCGAGAAAGACAAAACGCCCGGCAGTCCATGCGAACCACCGAGCATGATCGGAATGCCGGACTGCCTCGGTCGGTAAGACCGTGACCGTTTTCATAGCCGTTTTGAATTGCAGCTCTCTCAATTTCGCTTTAGTCATTACACATGCTTTGCCATAGAATACGGCTGTGACTGTGAAAGACCTCATCGTTCATAAAACAAACGTCTCCCACTACCGTTTGGTTGAGCTTTCTGCACTCGCTGACCAAGCAAAGCCCTTTTACGACTGGGTCGAGAAGAAAGCGAAACGCAGGACCGGCTCGCACAAGCAGTTGAGTGATATTTTCATGAGAGCGAGCAAGAATGTGATTCGAGACGTTATCGTCGATTGTTACGACGAGGAGGTTGCGAAGCGTCCGCTGCTGTTCGATGGAATCGGTAGGGTTTACCAGCACAACAAAGCATGTTTTTTCTTCTTCGCTTGGATGATTCGCGACGCCCCGCAACAGAGACTAGCCCCCTTGATAGCTCGAATGAAGAGATCGGACAGCATATCCGAAACAGAGGCGCAGCTAGATACGCTTACTGCATTGATTTTTGAATACCGGGCAATTGTCAGAACATTTGAATGGGCGGTAGTGCGAGAAATCGTTATTGACCGGCTTGAGGGATCAAGACGGAGTATTAAGGGCCACAGGCTTGAGGCCAATGCCAGGACAGCTTTGATAACGGCTGTTCAGAATGTTTTTGCTGTGCTGGGGAACTACGGAAAATACAAGGAAGTCAGAATTGCAGATAAGCAAATCAAGATCGGCAACCACACGATTGACGTGTCTGCGGAGTTTGTCAGCAAACGAGATGGAGGCAACGTAAGGTTGCTCATGCCCATTAAGCCGGAACGATTCAGTTGAGAATGGCAAACCATCTTTCGCAACACGCCGGCGAGCGTTCCACCAACTGCCCTGTCCAACCATTAGGTTCGCCGTTTCAACTGCATAGCAGTTGGCTTCATGGCTGAATTGCACTTGGT
>CAZMKD010000139.1:0-16271 GCA_964566575.1 uncultured Verrucomicrobiota bacterium | reverse complement strand
CGCGGCGGAAGCCGCCGCAAGGGGGTAGGTCGCCACTACACGCCGTTTGGCAAGCGCCGGCGACGAAATCCTGAGCAATTGCGACGGCCACCGCCACGAAAAAAACGAAAACCCGGTCCGGTTGCGGGAAAGGGGCTAACTGCCGGCGTCGTGCAAGTGATGCAGAAACCCCTGCACGCGCGCCCGGTTCTCCGAGTGGCTTGCGTCACCCAAAAGTTGCGTGTAGTCTCGGCTCGCCATGACCAATGATGAACGCAAACAAGCCGTGAAGGAACTGCTGGCCAAGGGCCAGACGCTTTCCCAGATTCAGGATTACCTCCGCAACGAGAAGAACGACTCCATCACGTACATGGAGTTGCGACTGCTGCTTTCGGAGATGCCCGACGCCAAGTTGCCGGAGAAGGAAACACCCAAGTCGGCTGTGCTCCCACCCGAACCGAAGACGGCCGCCCCGGTGGCCGGCGCAGGCAAGCTCTCCATTAGCTTGGATCAAGCCCCAGCGCCAGGCGCGATGCTCAGCGGGTACGCGCGGTTCGGCTCGGGCGCGAAGGCGCATTGGTTTGTCGATGAGATGGGGCGAATGGGTCTGGAGCCGGAGCTTGGTTCAAGCAAGCCGACGCAGGCGGACATGCAGGAATTCAGCACCGAGTTGCGCAAGATGCTGCAACAAGCGTAAGATGCGAGGCATTATGTTTACCGGATGTTATACCGCGCTGGTCACGCCGTTCACCACGAGCGGTGCGGTCGATGAAGCGCGACTGAAGAATTTGGTCGAAGCGCAGATCGCCGGCGGTGTGGACGGTCTGGTGCCGTGCGGCACGACCGGCGAATCTCCGACGCTCAACCACGAGGAACACAACCGCGTCATCGAGCTGGTCGTGAAGTTCGCAGCCAAGCGCTGCAAGGTCATCGCTGGTACCGGCTCAAATTCGACTGACGAAGCCATCTCGCTTACGCAGCACGCCGCAACAGCGGGTGCGGACGCGACGTTGCAGGTCGCGCCGTACTACAACAAGCCGACCCAGGCCGGGCTGTACGCGCACTTTCGCGCGATTGCCGAGCAGGGCGGTTTGCCGTCGATCATTTACAACATTCCCGGCCGCACGGGTGTGGATGTTTCCAACGAGACGTTGGCGAAGTTGCGGCGCGACTTGCCGGACAAAATCATGGGGCTGAAGGAGGCGACCGGCAACGTCGATCGTGTCAGCCAAATTCGCACGATGGTGGATCGGGAGTTCTCGATCCTATCCGGTGATGACGCACTGACGTTGCCGATGATGAGCGTCGGCGCGGTGGGCGTCATCAGCGTCGCCAGCAACGTCATGCCGCGCGAAGTCGCCGACCTGGCGCACGCGGCGCTCAAAGGCGATTACGAACGGGCGGGGCGGATTCACGCAAAGCTGTACCCGCTCTTCAAAGACTTGTTTATCGAGACGAATCCGATTCCGGTCAAGGCCGCGTTGGCGTTGATGGGTCAGATTGAGGAGTCCTACCGGCTGCCGTTGTTGCCGATGTGCGACGCAAACAAAGAGCATCTGAAATACACACTAACGGCAGTTGGACTTATCAAGTGAATCCGGTTCGCATCATCATCAGCGGCGCGAGAGGCCGCATGGGGCAAGCGCTGACCGCTTGCGTGAAGGCCGACTCCGAACTTCAACTGGCCGGCGAAATCGATCAGGACGACGACCTGAGCAAACTGATCAGCCAGTGCGATGCCATCGTGGACTTTTCCGTGCGCGAGGCAACAGCGACGATTGCCAAGCTGGCCGGCCAGCAGGGAAAGGCGCTCGTGATCGGCACGACCGGGCATAGTGACGCCGAAAAACGCGCTGTGCGCGACGCGGTTCAATCCATCCCATGCGTGTGGGCTTCGAATTTCAGCACCGGGGTCAACACGCTGTTCTGGATCACCGGCAAAGTCGCCGGCATTGTCGGGCCGAAGTGGGAAGTGGAGATTGTCGAGACGCATCACACCGCGAAGAAGGACGCGCCGAGCGGGACTGCAAAGTCTCTGCAGGAAGTGATCAGGAAAGCCGTCGGCAAAGATGCACCCGCTCACGCATTGCGAATCGGCGACGTTGTCGGCGATCACACGGTCACGTTTGGAACGTCGGGCGAGCGAATTGAGTTGAGCCACCGGGCCAACAGCCGGGAAGCGTTTGCGCGCGGCGCGCTCCGCGCGGCGAAGTGGGCAGTCGGCCAGAAGCCCGGCTTGTATGACATGCAAGATGTACTCGGGTTGCGCTAGGTTGTCACCCTGAGCGAAGCGAAGGGCCTCGCAATCGAATGCAGGACGGATGTACATACTTCGTCTACATCATGGCCAGCGCCTCACGTGTCATCTACACCGGTGTCACAAAGGATTGTGCATCGTCGAGTGTGGGAACACAAAACTAGACAGGTGCGGAGCTTCACAAAGAAATACAACGTTACTCGTTTGGTGTTTTATTAACCATCAATCGCATCGAAGACGCCATTGCGCGCGAGAAGGAGATCAAGGGCTGGCTGCGGAGAAAGAAGATTGTGTTGATTGAGAAGGCGAACGGGACTTGGAAAGATCTGAGCTGGGGGTGGTTCGATGCCGAGGTTCTTCGCTTCGCTCAGAGTGACAGGAGGGGAAAATGAAAGTTGGGCTCGCCTTGGGCTCAAATCTCGGTGACCGGCTGCAGCACTTGCAGCAGGCAAAGAGTTACCTCCTCAGCCTCTCTCCGGAGCAATGGCATGTCACGTCGCCGTTGTATGAGACGGAGCCGGTCGGGTGCCCGCCGAATTCACCGAACTTTCTCAACGCAGTCCTTGAGATCGAATTTACCGGCGCGCCACGGACCTTGCTGAAGAAAACGCTCGCCTACGAGATCGCTCACGGTCGCGACTGCAATCTGCCGAAGAACGCGGCGCGCGGCATCGACATCGACATCTTGTATTTTGGCGAGAAGGAAGTCGCGGAGAAGGACCTGGTGATTCCTCATCCGCGAATGGCGTCGCGCCGGTTTGTGTTGCTGCCGCTTTCGACCATCCGACCGGACATGATCGTCAAGGGCACCGGCAAGACTGTGCGGATGTTGCTTCGGGAGTTGCCGGGACGGGAAGGGGAAGTTACATTTGTGCAGCAGGAGTGGTGATGAACGAACAGAAAATCACGATCCACACATTGCGAGACATGAAGCGACGCGGGGAAAAGATTGCGGCGCTGACCGCCTACGACTTTTTTACAGCGAAAATCATGGACGAGGTCGGCATCGAGATGATTCTCGTCGGCGATTCGCTGGGCATGGCGGTGCTCGGCTACGAGAACACGCTGCCGGTCACGATGGAGGAGATGCTCCATCACACGCGGGCCGTCGCGCGCGCGAAACCCAAGGCGTTGGTCGTGGCGGACATGCCGTTCATGAGCTACTCCAATGTTGGCCAGGCCCTTGAAAACGCCCGGCGTTTCATCCAAGCCGGCGCCGAGGCAGTCAAACTCGAGGGCGGCGAAGCCGTGCTCGAACAGGTGCGGGCGCTGATCAGCGCCCGCGTACCGGTGCTCGGGCATATCGGGCTGTTGCCGCAATCGATTCTCGAAACGGGCGGCTACAAGATTCAAGGACGTAAACCGGAAACGGCGGAGCGGTTGCTGCATGATGCGAAACTGTTGGAGCAGGCCGGCGCATTCGCTATCATCATCGAATGCACGGTGGCCGAGGTTGCGCGCAAGATCACCGAGTCCGTGGCCGTGCCAACCATAGGCATCGGCGCCGGCGCGGGTTGCGACGGACAGGTGCTAGTCAGCAATGACATGCTTGGGCAGTTCACTTGGTTTACACCGAAGCATGTGAAACGCTACGCCAATCTCGCCGAGGAAATGCGCAAGGCGTTTGCGGCTTACAAACGTGAAGTTGAAACCGGGAAGTTTCCCGGGAAGGAACAGAGCTTCTCCTGACCGTGCTTCTCCGCGGTGTCATTCTGAGCGAAGCGAAGAACCTCTCAACCGAATTCGATGCAGAGGCCCTTCGCTGCGCTCAGGGTGACAAAACTTGCGCGGCGATACCTAGAACTCGAACTTCAGCCCTGCCAATCGATTCTCGATCTCGCCCGCCACGCGACGTTCATCCGCTTCGCCCTTGGCGAGGAACGTCACCGAGAAACGCAAATACGGCCCGGCATCGTCCCACGGCACGGTCGAGATCAGTTTTTCAGTGATCAACCACTGCGATGCCGCTTCGGCGTTCTCAAACTTCGTGCATTGACCCTCGGCATCCACGACGGCCACCGGCGCGCGCACGTAGAGGAAGAATGAGCCTTTCGGTTTGGTCGCGTTGAAACCGAGCTTGCGCAGAAACCCGATCAGCAAATCCATGCGCCGGGAATACTTCGCCGCGATCTTCTGCGTAATCTCGGGATGGGCCAGCGACGCGGCACACGCCTTCTGGATGGCGAGAAACTGGCCGCTGTCGGTGTTGTCCTTGCAGTCCCCGTAGGCCTTGACCAGCAGCGGATTGCCGACGACGAACCCGAGCCGCCAGCCGGTCATGTTGAACGCCTTGCTCATCGAATGCAGTTCGATGGCGACGTCCTTCGCGCCCGGCACGCTCAGGATCGACAAGGACTTGCCCTCGAACACGAGCGCGGCATACGCGGCGTCCGACACGATGACGAGCTTGTGCTTGCGGGCAAACTCGACCGCCTGTTGGAAAAACTCCAGCGTTGCGCTCGCGCCGGTGGGGTTGTTGAGATAATTCAACACCAACACTTTCGCGCGCTTGAGCACGTCCTTCGGAACTGAGCCGAGGTCCGGCAGGAAATCGTTTTCTTCGGTCAGCTTCAGGTTGAACACCTCGCCGCCGAACCATTTCGTGTGCGTGCCGAACACCGGATACCCCGGCACCGTCATGATCGCCACATCGCCGGGATTGATCAACGCCGCCGGCAGGATCGATAACGCTGCCTTGCTGCCGATGCTGTGGATCACTTCGGTCTCCGGGTCGAGACCGGTCACGCCACAGACCTTGAGCATCCAGTTCGCCGCGGCGCGCTTGAACTCGAGGCCCCCATTGTCGGCGTAACCGCGATTCTCGGGTTTCTGCGCCTCTTCGCAGAGTGCGCGGACACTCAACGCCACCGCCATCTCGTCCGGCTCGCCGACGCCCAGATCGATCAGCTCGGTGTGCGGATGCGCGGTCGCCGCGGCGCGTTTGGCGCGTTTGATCTTCTCGAACTTGTAAATCTGCGTACCCTTGCCGTAACTCCGGCCGCCAATCCGCTCGGCAAATAATTGCTGAATGTACGACTCCGTCATGCCGGCACGATGGCATACCGGCTGCCGCAAAGTCAACGGAGCGCGTCGTGTGGTGGAAGCGCACCGGTAGGTGCCGAACGACCCAAGCTCAACGACCCGGCCCGCGAGGGGGCACGCTTGCAACCGGAGCGTGATGGCCGGGTTCGCTGCAGCGCGAGGCTGTGTGAAAACCCCGGTGAGCTTTCGTAAGTCGTTGGTGGATTTTCGTAAGCCCTTGGAAATTGTTTCATCATGCGAGCCAAAATGGGGTTTTCACACAGCCTCGCGCATGGTTAGGCGCACGGTCTCTACTCATACAAAATGCCTCGCAATCCATGCACTCAGCCAAGCAGTGCCCGCGAACGCGCCAATCATGACAGCCATCGGAACAAGCATGTATGCCACCAACAGCCCGAAGGTGACAAAAGACCGCGATGTCTTGCAGCCAGCAAACAACAACAACATGCCAAGCCGACGTGTGACGATGCCGCAACCAAAGCCAATGCCAAAACCGCCGAGCGCGAACAACCACGACGCCCACCCCATTTTCTGCTCCGCCGCTGCCGTGCCCGCCGACAGGGCGCAAATCAAGGGCGTGATGACGAATGTAAGGTCGGCCCAGTTCATAGCGTGCGAGTGCGCCTAACGATAAAGATCAGCCACGCGGGCGTTAGCCCGCGTTGGCTGCATCGGATTGATAGGCGTGGTGCTCATGGATGCCGGTAGCCGTGAGTAAGCCAGCCCGCAAATAGCCACAGCAATATCGGAACGAATAACTGTAGCCACCACGCCCGACGAAAAAATCTAAAAACAGGATGCCTCATCGCCGGGATGAAACTGGCCAAGGTAAGAACGAGCCAACCAATCATCATCGGCCGGTAAAATAAGTCCGTGTATCCGAAATCTGGCGTGACCGTAAGGAAGACGCAGAAAACAAACATCACCAGTGCAAGAACCAAAGTCTTGATTGGCGCAGAATCAGTCATTGTTCGCCTATCATGAATTAGACGCCACTGCGTGCACGACATCGTGCACAGGTGACTTTTGTAAGTCGCTTCATTGTCCTGCGTTTATGAAAGCCGACCTGCGCATTTTAGTCAAGGACCGGTGCCGAAACAGGACTCTCAGGATTTCCCTCTGCCGCGTCCCGTTCGCCCGTCAATTCCTTGTTCACATGAACGGGCAACGGTGGCCAGCGGATGGCCGGCTGCCACTGAGGAAGCCGCCGATGGGCGTCTTGCTCTTGGTGCTGGTGCCGGCGGGACTCCAGCCACCGGGCGTGGCCACTTTGCCGGTTGAGCTATGACTGGAGTCGTGTCCATGTGTTTTGGGAAGTCTCGGCGGGGCTTTTTGGCGTGACGCGTCGGAATCCCGTCGTTAGACTGCCGGCCGATGAAGGTGATCCGCAGCGTGGCGGAGATGCAGGCGGCGGCGGCGGACGGCAAGCGCGGTGGCCGGCGCATTGCGCTCGTGCCGACCATGGGCGCGCTCCACGACGGCCATGTGGCGTTGATCCGCAAAGCCCGCGACCGCGGCGCGGCGGTCGTGGTCAGCATCTACGTCAATCCCATGCAGTTCGCCCCGCACGAAGATTTCAAGCAATACCCTCGCGACCTCGACCAGGATTGCTCGCTGTGCGTGCGCGAGTCGGTGGACGTCGTGTTTGCGCCGCATGATTCCGAGATTTACCCCGCTCCGAGCGGGGTGAATGCCGCCGCCTCGACGTGGGTGGAAGAGACCCAGTTGACGAAGCGCCTGGAAGGCGAGCGGCGGCCGCATCATTTCCGCGGCGTCTGCACCGTGGTCGCCAAGCTGTTCAACATCGTCCAGCCGGATCTGGCCGTCTTTGGGCAAAAGGATTTTCAACAACTCAAAATTGTCGAGCGGATGGTGCGCGACCTGTGTTATCCGATCGAAATCGTGCCGGCCCCGATCGTGCGCGAACCGGACGGCCTCGCGTTGAGCAGTCGCAACCGTTACCTCGCCCCCGAAGAACGCGCGCAGGCGGCGGTGCTGTGGAAGGCGTTGAGTGCCGCCGAGGGCCTCTTCAACGAGGGTGAGCAAAACGTTCACCGACTCGAAACCGCTATGCTGCGCACCCTCCGGCTTGCGCCGATGGCCCGGGTGGATTACGCCGAGGTCGTCGATCCCGAGTCCCTCGAACCCGCGTTGAAAGCCAGTTCCGGCAGCGCCATCCTGCTGGCCGCCCACATCGGCAAGACACGGCTAATTGATAATCTGGTGTTGTAAGCTCTTCTCCTATTTGTCACCCTGAGCGTAGCGAAGGGTCTCGCAAGTCCCGGATGTTTGATTTCGAGCGATTGAGAGATTCTTCGCGGCGCTCAGAATGACAAATCAGAGAAATTTCGATTTCCTTGTTATCGGCAGCGGGATTGCCGGGCTGACGTTCGCGCTCAAGGTCGCGCCCACCGGTCGCGTTGCCATCATCACCAAGAAACAGCGCGCGGAATCCAACACCAACTACGCGCAAGGCGGCATCGCCGCCGTCATGGCCGAAGACGATTCGCTGGAGCTTCACGTGCGCGACACTCTCGAGGCCGGTGCGGGTCTGTGCCGGGAAGATGTCGTGCGCACCATCGTTAGCGAAGGCCCGGCACTGGTGCGCGAGCTGATTGAGTTCGGCGTGAAGTTCACCGAGAAAGAGAGCGGCGCCGGTCGCGCCCGGAAGGGCGCTCCCACAAGGGAATTTGATCTCGGCCGAGAAGGCGGGCACACGCGCCGTCGGGTGTTGCATGCCGGCGACATTACCGGCCGCGAGATCGAGCGCGCGTTGCTGGCGGCGGTGGCGGCGGACAAAAACATTACCGTGTTCGAGGACAGTCTGGCGATCGATTTGATCACGACGCACAAGCTCGGGCAGGGCGGGCCGAACCGGTGCCTCGGTTGTTATGCGCTCGACGAGAAACGTAATGCGGTCGAGGTGTTCGCCGCGAAGATCACGATGCTGGCCACAGGCGGCTCCGGCAAGGTGTACCTCTACACCAGCAATCCCGACATCGCCAGCGGCGATGGAGTCGCGATGGCGTACCGGGCGGGCGCGAGCGTGGCGAACATGGAGTTCATCCAATTTCATCCGACCTGCCTCTATCATCCGAAAGCGAAATCCTTTCTCATCAGCGAAGCCGTCCGTGGGGAAGGCGCAGTGTTGCGCGGCGCGGACGGGCAATCGTTCATGAGCCGGTATCACAAGCTGGCCGACCTCGCTCCGCGCGACATCGTCGCTCGCGCGATTGACGCCGAGATGAAGAAGACCGGCGCGACGTTCGTGTCGTTGGACATCACCCACCAAGACGCGGAGTTCGTGAAGAAGCGTTTCCCGAACATCTACGCGAAGTGTCTCGAATACGGCTACGACATGACCCGCGTTCCGATTCCGGTCGTGCCGGCCGCGCATTATCAGTGCGGCGGCGTCGTCACGAACGTGGACGGCGAGACCGAAATTGCCGGCCTGCTCGCCGCCGGCGAAGTCGCCTGTACCGGCCTGCACGGCGCGAATCGTCTCGCGAGCAATTCATTGCTCGAAGCGCTCGTCGTCGCCCACCGCGCCGGGCAGAAAGCGCTGAAGTTAGAAGCTAGAAGTCAGCAGACAGAACTGCCGGCGTGGGCGAGCGGTAACGCGGCTAATCCCGACGAACTCGTCGTTGTGACGCACAACTGGGACGAGATTCGCCGGTTGATGTGGGACTACGTCGGCATCGTGCGCACGGACAAGCGGCTGTTGCGGGCCCGGTCCCGCATTCAGAATCTCCAGCGGGAGATCAATCAGTTTTACTGGGACTACCAAGTGACGCCCGGCCTCATCGAGTTGCGCAACCTCGCGCTCGTGGCGGAGTTGATCGTCGAGTGCGCACTGCAAAGGAAGGAATCGCGGGGTTTGCATTTCACGCTCGATTATCCCCGCGTGTTGCCGGCGGAGTGCGACACGGTGCTGAAGAAGGGTTGAATTCCCGGTGTCTGGCTGGTAGTCTGCGCCAAGTTCGAGGGCGTGTAGTTCAGTTGGCTAGAACGTTCGGATCACACCCGAAAGGTCACAGGTTCGAGTCCTGTCACGCCCACCATTTTGCTGTGGCAAACCCAAAACTCACGGTCTGTCTTGCTGTCGCGCTGCTGTTGCGGCTGGCCTTCGTATTCGTTGGATTCCCGTGGCTCGAACAACGCTGGCATTTACGCGATGATGGCGACGGGTACAGCCTGATCGCCGAGACGATTTGCGACGGCCACTACGACGACGTCACACGCGGTCCGGTCTATCCAGCCTTTGTCGCCGTGGCGGGCTCTCCGCTCGTGGTGAAAGCGGGACAGGCGGTCTTGGACACGCTCACGGTTGTGCTCGTGTACTGGCTGGCGGGTCGACGGCTGTGGGCGGCGTGGCTGTGGGCGGTCTATCCGTTCGCGATCTGGCGCGTGGCATTCATCAACAAAGAAATCGTATTGACTCTTCTTCTCGCGAGTTGCGTGTGCGTCCAGTTTCTTGCGTCGCGCGAGAAAAGGCTGTGGCCCTGGTTTGCGGCCGGCGCGTTGTTGGGTCTCGTGAACTTGTGCAAGCCAATGTTCTTGTGGTGGCCGGTCGTGCTGCTGGCATTCAACCCTCGTCGCGCGTGGTTGACGTTGGCGACGATGACGCTGGTCATCGCACCGTGGACGTACCGGAACTGGCGTGTGACCGGCGGTGAATTCCTGCCGGTCGCCACCGAACGGGGAGGTGTGACGGCGTTCATCGGAAACTATCAGCCGACGCTCGGACTCTGGGAAGGCCCGGGCAAGGTCATCTGGACGGCCGCCGTCGATGAAGTCAAGCGTCACCAACCCGACGCAAGTCCAGTGCAGCTCGACCGAATCTTCTATCACGAAGCCGCAAAGACATGGCGCAATCCGGTCCCGGCAATGATGCTGGTGATTCGCAAATGCGGCCGGTTCTGGTTTTTCAGCGCCGCGCGCCGCGAACAGATGATGAGCGTCGTGGTTCAGGCAGGATACCTAGTGCTGCTATGTATGGGCTTGTGGCGGGCGTGGCGGTGGAGTCGAGACGAGTGGATGATGGTCGTGTTGATCGGCTACGTCATGGCTTTGCACGCGCTGAGCTATGCCGATTTGCGGTTCTGCTTGCCGGTCATGCCTTACGTCTGCGTGCTGGCTGCGAGAACCTTTGCCACGGCCAAGGCAGCGACAGAAACATCGTAGCGTTCCATCACCGAGGCGCGTCCCGCCGCGCCGAGGCGCTGGCGCAGCGCGGGGTCGCCGAGCAGTTCCCGCAGACAATCACGCCACTGCTCGGGCGTTTCGGCGAGAAACCCGTTGACGCCATGCCGGACGAGGTCGCGCTGCACGCCGACCGGCGATGCCACAACCGGGATGCCGCACGCCATATACTGGAGTATCTTCACGCCGCACTTGCCGCGTTCCCACGGCGTATCCGGTAACGGGGCGAGACCGATACCGAGTTTCGCGAGTTCATCGAGTTCGGTTTCCAAACGCCAGAGATGAAAGTCGGCTGGAAAATCAGGCGTGCCAGCGGCGATGACACGAGGAGTGATGCAGAGCTGACGGAACACATCCGTGAGCGACCTGAGATACGGCATGGTCGTGCGGCTGCCGATCCAGCCCACGACCGCACTGCCGGCAGCGCGGGGATAATACCGGGTCACTTCCACGGCACTCGGTACGACCGTGATGTTGGCATTGAAGCGCCGAGCGTACTCGGCGAGGAAATCGTTGCCGGCAATGACCGCCGTCGCGCAGCGGAGGATGTCTTGCACAGCGCGGTCGCGGTGCAGGCCGCGTAACAACGGTGAACCGCCTTCACGCGGCAACCAGATCGCGTCGTCGAAATCGAACACGAGTGGCCGACGGGCGGCCATGGCGGCTTCGATGCCGGCGTAAAGTCCCGGAAAGAATCCCTTTTGCACGAACACGACGTCGAAATCACCAACGCGTCGCAAATCTGCTCGCCGGCGTTTCCAAGTCGCGCGCAAGGCCGCGAGCTTCGAGCCGTGGCCGGATAGATAGATGTTGCGGTAGAAATCGTCGTCGATGGCCGGTGAGACATCGCAATCGATGCCGCGCAGATGCGGCAGCAGTTGGTACACGCGGTACCGGCTCGACGGGCCGAGTGCGCCGGATTGCGTCAGGAATAGAACCTTCATGCGGTGGCCTTCTTCGCGACCAGGTCGATTTCCTCGCCGAGTTCGGGATTGCGGTTCCAGGCGAGTCGCGCGGCGAACTGCAGAATCATCGCACGCAATCGCCACGGCAATGGCAGCGGGACGTTACGCTCGAATCGGCTCGTGCGTTGTATCGCGCAACTGCCGAGCAGGATCGTGCCGATGTTGCGGAGTGAAGTTGTTGCCGTGTGAACTTGCAGGCCGCTGCGCTCAACGAGCGCGCGCAGTGCTACCGGCGTGAACAGATGCAGATGGCGCGGTGGATCAAGCGCAAACCACGCGCGTCCGAATTTCCGGTGCCCCCAACTCGATACATTCGGGGTGAGAATGATGAGCCGCCCGCCCGGCCGCAAAATGCGACGACATTCGCACAACAGCGCCGCGGGATCAGGCACGTGTTCGATGAAGTGGCTCAGGACGATGGCGTCAAACGAATTCTCGACGTAGGCCTGCGCCGGCAAAGTGCCAACGTGCACGCGCAGGCCTTTACCTTTGGCAATCTCCACGGCCGGCGGATCGAAATCCACGCCTTCGGCCTGCCAGCCGAGGCGTTGCATGAACTCAACGATCTGGCCGTCGCCGCATCCGACGTCGAGTAGTCGTCCGCGTGGCAGCGCGGAGAGATGACACACGAGCGCGTCGAGTCCCGCTCGTCGAAACGGGACGAGACAGGCGACCAGCCCGAGCGCTCGTTGCAACGCACCGACCAAGTCCGCACGGTAGCCATAGCGAAGCGCGAGGTAGCCAGCTTTCACATACTGCACCGCCCGACGCTCTAAATTCAACGGCCATTGATGAGTGAAATAACGGCGGTAGGCTTGGCCGAGATCGGCCTCCAACGGCATCGGATCAAGCCAGACCAATACGCACGACGGATTCGGACATTGTTTTAGGCTCCAGTTTCCAGGCGCATCGTAGAGGCGATCCGTCAGATCGGCGTGTAAGTCACGACCCACTGCGCCACACACCTGACAGTTCGGACGGGGCTGGCTGCGAATCACACCGGGATGCGTCTGGCTCATCAGCGCGCGAGGATAGTGGGCACGCCCGGCCGGGCAAGCAAATAGTTTGTTTGACCATTAGATTGTCGTCTTGTATGCTCTCGGAACTCAAGGAATCATGACGCGTCGGATTCTCTATCTCTATCTGACGAAACACTCCGGGCACTATGCGGCCGCCGTAGCGGTCGACGAGGCGGTGCGCCGGCGGAACGGACGTGTCGAGTCGATGCTGCTGGACTCATTCAGCCACGCGAACCCCGCGCTGTCGAGGGTGACGTTGAAGGCATATTTGGCGGCGTTGAAGGCAGCGCCGGAGATCTGGGAGTGGATGTATGACAATCCCGAGTTCAAAGAGCGCACCAAACGCATTCGCGACCTGCTCAATCGCGGCAACTCCCGCAAGCTTCAGACGATTCTAACGAGCTTCAAACCGGACGTTGTCGTCTGCACGCAAGCGTTCGCGTGTGGCGTCCTGGCATCGTGGAAACAACGCACCGGCAACCGTCGGCCCGCACTCGTCGGTGTGCTGACGGATTTTGTCGCGCACCGGTATTGGGCGCACGATGAGGTCGATCTTTACATCGCGCCCAACACGGCGACCAAGGCAACGCTCGTGTCCCAAGGTGTCGCGCCCGAGCGCGTCAGGGTCAACGGCATACCGGTCAATGACCGGCACCTCCATGCGTCGGACAAGGACGTCGTGTATCAATCGCTCGGACTCAAGCCGGGCTTGCCGATGATTCTCGTGATGGGTGGCAGCCTCGGGCTCGGGCCGATGAAATCAGTGATCCGCAAGCTCGACAAACTTCCGCAGCCGTTCTACATCGTCGCCATCACCGGCAAGAACGAGGAACTGAAGGAACGGCTGGAACGCAAGGGCCAAAGGCTCCGGCACCCCACGAAGATTTTCGGTTTCGTCGAGAATGTGTTCGATCTGATGGACGCGGCGGAGATGGTCGTGACCAAACCCGGCGGAATCACGACGGCAGAATGTCTCGTGAAGCAGTTGCCGATGATTATCATCAACCCAATCCCCGGTCAGGAAGCCAAGAATACTGAATTCCTGCTCAGCCAGGGCGTCGCCGTGCAAGCCGAAGACGCCAACGACGTGATGCTCTTCGTCGATGAATTCTTGCGCAATCCCGAAAAACTTCGCCGGATGCACGAGGCCGCCCGCACGCTCGGCCGCCCGCACGCCGCCGATGACGCGGCGCGCGACATCCTGGGCCTCCTGACGTCCAAACCCGAGACGGCGCTCGCCGCGGTCACGAGTTAGCCGGTGAAGTATCTCCAGCTCAAACTCGCGGAATTCCTGTCACGCATCCTCCCGCGGCGGATGGGCTATGGCGTCGCGCGCCGATTGGCCGACGCCTACCTGGTGCTCGACCGTCGCGGTCGCGAGTGCGTCATCAGAAACCTCATGCGCATCCACCAGCATAGTGGCGTCGTATTGTCCCGGCGCGCTCTCCGGGTGCTGGCTCGGGAAAACTTTCTGAACTTCGCCAAGTACCTCGTCGACTTCTTCCACTTTCTCCACTTGAAACCGGAACGGATGAACCGACTCGTCAACTTTGGCATCGTCCCGCAGGTGCTCGACGACCTGCTCGCGAAAGGCAAAGGCGTGATCACGCTTAGCGCGCACCTCGGCAACTGGGAACTCGGCGCCGCGGCGCTGGCCTCGCTCGGGTACAGGCTCAATGTCGTCGTGCTCCGCCATCCGGACGCAAAACTCAACGAGTTGTACCAGCGCCAGCGCACCGCCCGCGGTATCAAAACCATCCCGACCGGGCGCGCCGCGCGCGAATGCATCGCCGCGCTTTGCCGGAACGAGGCCGTGGCCGTCGCCGGCGACCGCGACTTTACCGGGTCGCGGGACACGGTGGAATTTTTCGGTCAACCGGCACGTTTACCGGACGGGCCGGCAAAACTGGCGTTGGCGACCGGCGCGCCAATCCTGCCGGTGTTCATGGTGCGAACGACCGACGACACGTTCGCCTACGTGCTCGGCGAACCGATTTGGGCCGACAAGCAGCGCGATAAGTTGCAGGATGTGATGCGACGGATTGCGCAGGCGTTGGAGCGTGTCATCAGCCAGCACAGCGAGCAGTGGTTTCTCTTCCACGACCTGTGGGACATCGAGAGTGACCGGGCCCTGGCAACGGCCGCCGCCTTCGGCGAGTCGCGCGCGGAAGCCAATGAGTGACGCCGTCATCGCGCTGATCCCCGCGTTCAACGAAGCCGACCGTATCGCTGATGTCATAGCCCGCGCCAAACCCCACGTGAGCGAGGTGGTCGTCGTCGACGACGGCTCAACCGATGATACCGGCAAGAAAGCGGGGATTGCCGGTGCGCGTGTGATCTGCCACGAGCAGAATGAAGGGAAGGGTGGGGCAATCGTTACAGCGCTCGATTACTTGGCGAAATCTCCTGCACCCTATGGCGTATTCCTCGACGCCGACGGCCAGCACGATCCCGCCGAGATTCCGAAGTTCGTTGAGGCGGCGCGCAAGAGCGCTGCCGGCATCGTCGTCGGCTGCCGGATGCACGACACGCGTGAGATGCCACTGGTCCGGTCGTTGACCAATCGTTTTACCTCGTGGGTAACCGGCCGGCTGGCCGGGCAACGGATCCCCGACAGCCAGTGCGGTTACCGGCTCGTGTCACGCAAGGTTTTACCGGATTTGAAGCTCTCGACGGTGCGCTTCGAGACTGAGACGGAGATGTTGATCCAAGCCGGTCGTGCCGGCCACAAGATCGTCAGCCTGCCCATCCGCACCATCTACGAACCCGGCCGCGTCAGCCGCATCCGTCCGTGGTACGACACGGTGCGGTTTTTCAAGCTGGCCAAACGATATTGGCCGTGATAGACGTGACGCCCTTTAATGGAACTGTTGCGACAAGCGATCGACGTGTTTTTGCACTTGGACGGGTATCTGGGGCAGTTGATCCAGAACTATGGCCTCTGGACGTATGCGATTTTGTTTCTAATCATTTTCTGCGAGACGGGACTGGTGGTGACGCCGTTCCTGCCGGGCGATTCATTGTTGTTTGCCGTTGGGGCGCTGTGCGCGGGTCACGGGTTGAACCTGGGCTGGACGCTGGTATTGCTGAGCGCGGCCGGCATCCTCGGCGACACCGTGAACTATTGGATCGGGCACTATTTTGGCCCGATGTTGGCGCAGAAGTATCCGCGGTGGGTGAAGAGGGAGTATCTGGATCGGACGCACGCGTTTTACGAGAAGTACGGCGGCAAGACAATCATTCTGGCGCGGTTCGTGCCGATCGTGCGGACGTTTGCGCCATTTGTGGCCGGGATCGGCTCCATGACGTACGGGCGGTTTATTGTCTATAACGTGTTCGGCGGTCTGGCGTGGGTGTGCGGGTTCGTGGTGCTGGGGTATTTTTTCGGCAACATGCCGCAGGTGAAGAAGAATTTTTCGTACGTGATCCTGATGATCATTGTCCTTTCGGTCATTCCGATCGCGATTGAGTTCTTGCGTGCGCGCAAGAAAGTGTGATTAAGTAGCGGAGTCGGGTTCGGGACGTAGCGCAGTTTGGCTAGCGCGCTTGGTTCGGGACCAAGAGGTCGCGGGTTCAAATCCCGCCGTCCCGACCATTTTTCCTAAGCAATTGAAATACATTGCTTTTGCCGTGACAAAGCCGTGACAATATGCTAGTTAAGGTTCGTGAAAACGAACGCCTCCTTTCAAGTCAAAGTTGGTTCTGTCACGGTTCCCATCTATGGCCTTTCAGAAGGCCGATGGTGTGTCAGCTACTATCAGGATGGTAAGCGCCGCCGTGAAACCCGCGCCACTCGCGAGGATGCCA
>CAZMKD010000138.1:0-3064 GCA_964566575.1 uncultured Verrucomicrobiota bacterium | reverse complement strand
GCAGGTCCAACCCTGCGTATAACTTCGAGACGGCTTCGGTCGGCATGACGGGCTCCTTTCCTTTGGGTGAAGGGTTGGGGCCAATGTGCCATAACCGAAGCCTTCTTCATGATGACCTTTAGATGCTTATCAGACGAGACGCCACGATGACGTGATCGTGGCAATCCATCCCAAATTACTACTCCGCGGGTACTCCCGCATCCAAGTCCATCAAAATCTCGCGTGGTTCTGCGCCACGATTCGGACCAACTACTCGACGCTCTTCCAGCAAGTCCATGATGCGAGCTGCCCGCGTGTAGCCGATGCGCAGGCGGCGTTGCAAGACTGAGACGCTGGCGCGGTTGGTCTGGCGGATGACCTCGATGCATTGCTCCACCAGTTCTTCGTCCTCCTCGCTGGTCTCGTTGTCCGGCAAGTTGGTGTTGCGCACCAGTTTCTGGTGAAGTTCCTTCTCAAAGACCGGTTTGGCCTTCGCGCCGATGAAATCAACGATTTGCACAATCTCCTTGTCGAGCACCAGCACACCCTGCGCCCGCACACTCTTGCCGGATCCGGGCTCGTACAGCATATCGCCCTTGCCGAGCAATTTCTCCGCGCCGGGACTGTCGAGGATGACGCGCGAGTCCTGCATAGAGGCGACTTGGAACGCGATGCGGGCCGGGATGTTCGCTTTGATCACGCCGGTCACGACGTTCACGCTGGGCCGCTGTGTCGCGACGATCAGATGAATGCCGGCGGCGCGTCCGAGTGCCGTGAGCCGCGCAATTGCCATCTCCACGTCCTTGCCGACGGTCTGCATGAGGTCGGCCAATTCATCGCAGACGACAACGATGTACGGGAGTTTCTCCGGGATGATCAAATCGAAGTCGCGCGGCACTTCGATCTTCAAGGTGTCTGGCTCGGCCGGAACGGGCGCGGCCGGCTTCTTTTCCCGCGCGTTGAATCCAGCGATGTTGCGCACGCCTTCTTTGGCAAAAATCTGGAACCGTTTCTCCATCTCGCGGATCACCCAGCCCAACGCCAGCGGCACTTTTTTCGCCTCGGTCACGACCGGCACAATCAGGTGCGGTAATGCGTTAAAGTGTTGCATCTCCACCATCTTCGGATCGATCAAGACGAGCCGCAGATCTTCGGCCGTGAACCGGTAAAGTAGCGACGCGAGAATTGCGTTGACGCACACGGTCTTGCCGGAGCCCGTCGCGCCGGCAATCAACAGGTGCGGCATGTTGGCGAGGTCGCCGAGGATGGGATGCCCCTTCACATCGCGGCCCAGGGCCACCGGAATTGCTCCATTGTACTTGCGCCAATCGTCGGACTCGAGCATGTCTCGCAAGTAGACGGTGGTGCGGGATGAATTGGGCACTTCTACGCCAACGGTGCCCTTGCCGGGCACGGGAGCGAGGATGCGAACCTTTTCGGCGCGCATCGCCATCGCGATGTTGCTGGACAGCGCGGAGATTTTTTCGACGCGCACGCCGGGCGCCGGGTGCAACTCGAAGAGTGTGACTGTCGGTCCTTTGGTCACATCGCCGGACTCGACCTCGATGCCGAACTCTTGCACAGTATCTTTGAGGACTTTGGCGCTGGCCTTCAAATCCTCCATGACATTGCGGGCCGCCAGAGCGGGCGGTTGCTCCAGTAAATCGAGCGGCGGCAGGACAAACTGTTCGCCTGTCGCAGCGGTCACGCTGCCAAGGACGCTCGGCTCGACTTCCGGCGTCTTATCGCGCTTCGGCTTCGGGGGTGCCGCCAGATTGATGGGCTCGGTCTCTGGCGTGGGTTTCGTTTTCTTCGCCCCGAGCTTGTCCGCGATTTTCTGAGCGACGGAGCCACTGTCAGCCTCGGCCGGTTTCTTCAACTGCGGAACGGTGTAGTCGGCGAACTTCGGTTCAGGAGGCGGTTTGCTGTCGCCTTCGAGTTTCTTCGTTTCCTTTTCCTTGCGGGACAATTCCCGCTCGAGCTTGTATTCCTGCACGCGAATGTCGCGCTGTTTCTCCTTCAACTCGGTGGACACATCGGGCTTGGACTTGCCGCGCAGCGACGCCCAAGAATCTTTGATGCCGACCGCCGCCAACGCCACCCAGTAGCTCGGACGGAAGTTGATGAGCAAAATCAGGCTGATGAGGTAACAGGCTCCAAAGATGATCAGCGTTCCCGGCCGGCCCAGCAGGCGCTCGAAAAATCCGCCGAGGAAAAATCCCACGAAACCGCCCGCGCTAACCGGCAGGTTCAGTGATTTCACCAGCCGCGCTAGACCGGCGGCGTGCAACAGACAGCACGACGCGATCAGTAACAGCACGCCGGCCACAATCTTCCCGCGCCACGGCAAATCCTGCCGCATCAGCAACGCCGTGCCAATGACGGCCAGCGTCACCATCAGAAAATACGCACCCAGCCCGAGCGATTGGAACGTCCCAAACGCGAGCCACGCGCCCACCGGCCCGATGAAATTGTTGATGGCGCGCGCGCTATTGCCGGCGCTGTTGCCAACATCAAACGGATCGTATGAGATCAGACTCAGCAACAACAGCAGTGCGAGACCGACCAACACGACAGCCCAAATCTCGCGACCGTGCGAGTGCGTGGAAGTTTTCCCCATAAACTCCTTGCAATTCCTCCTTGTGGTGGCGAACTCTACCGAAAGCTTTTGGAAACTGCAATGCTTTATCCGCTGAAATTTAAACCCCTGCCGGTCGAGCGCATTTGGGGCGGCGACACCCTCGCCCGGTACGGCAAAGTCATCCCGCCCGGCCAGCGGATCGGGGAAACTTGGGAAATCAGCGACCGCGACGCCGCTCAGTCTGTGGTCGCCAACGGCCCGCTCCAAAGCCAAACCCTCCGGCAAGTCATCGAACAATTTGGCGAAAAGTTGCTGGGGACAAACTGCAATAGTGGGACAGGCGTCTCGCCTGTCCTTCCCGCGGCCAGGGACAGGCGAGACGCCTGTCCCACTAAACATCGTTTCCCGCTCTTGATCAAAATGCTCGACGCCCGCGAACGACTCTCGCTCCAAGTCCATCCGCCGGCAGCCGTCGCGGCCAAGCTCGGCGGCGAACCCAAGACC
>CAZMKD010000137.1:0-1890 GCA_964566575.1 uncultured Verrucomicrobiota bacterium | reverse complement strand
AAAAACGCGATTACGTCGGACGATGTTCGGACGATGCGGACGATGGTCGGACGATCATCGGACGATCCCGAATGCCCGAAAAACGCTATACCGGACGGTGCGGACGATGCGGACGATCAATTACGTACCCATTCTAACACTACAGCGCCACATAAGCTCACGTAATCACGCGGCCCGTGCCGATGAAGTTCTCCGGATGGCTGTTTTTGGAGGACTTTTCGCATGGACGCGGAACAAATCGCGGAACTCGGAGTGGAGTTGGAGGAATTTCTGAGGGAGGTTGACGATTGTTTCGTTCGGAGCGAGCCGCGGGCGCACTTGCGGACCTACGTCTGCGGGCAGCTTTCGGACTTGCCGCGGAAAAGCATTGAACCGATCGCCCTGGCCGCCGGCACGCCGCCGCGGACGCTGCAACGGCTCTGTGAGTCGATGACGTGGGATGAAACGCGTATGCGCGACAAGCTTCAACGCATGGTCGTACGCGATCACGCCGATCCCAAGGCCATCGGGGTCATCGACGAAACAGGAAATCCCAAGAAGGGCCGATGCACCGCTGCCGTGCAGCCGCAATGGTGCGGCAACACGGGGAAAGTCGACAACTGTGTGGTCGGCGTTCACCTCAGTTATGTGGTCGGTGATTTCCAGTGTCTGCTGGACAGTGATCTGTTCTTGTCCAAGGAGTGGGCGAATGACCCGGCGCGACGTAAGGCCGCGCATATTCCCGACGACGTGGTCCATCGCACGAAACCCGAGATCGCGTTGGATCAAGTGAAGCGTGCGCTGGCCAACGGCATCCGCGTCGCGGCTTGGACGTTCGACGAACTCTACGGACGAGACAACGGGTTTCTCGACGGTCTGGAAGGGTTGGGACAAAACTACGTGGCCGAAGTGCCCTCGACCTTCACCGGCTGGCTCCACGAGCCGGAGGTGCTCATTCGTCCCACCCCGGAACAGCTGAGAAATCCCGGAAAAAAGCCGCGATTTCCACGCCTGGCCAAGAAGGCCCCACCGGCCAGCGAGGTACGCAATCTGGTCACCGGTTCGCGCGTGTTTCAGAAACAGGAATGGAAGCCCTTCCACGTCAAGGACGGCGAGAAGGGACCGATGGTCTGGGAGGTCAAGTATGCCAGGTTCTATCGCAAACGAAGCCACGGACTCCCCGCGCCCGCCGGATGTTTGATCGTCGCGCGCAACGTGCTCAATCCCGATGAAGTGAAATACTTCGTCTCCAATCTCTGCCTGGACCAGAACGGGGTCACGATCGAATGGCTGTTGTGGGTGGGCTTTTCGCGCTGGCCGATTGAGCGCTGCTTTGAACAGGCCAAGAATGAACTGGGTATGGACCACTTCGAGGTGCGTGACTGGCGATCCATTCATCGTCATCTGTATATCACCCAATTGACTCATCTATTCTGTGCCCGCGTGCACCAAAAACACAGAGAAAAAAACGACGCAGACGTTCTACTTGACGGTGGAACAAGTCCGCTCAGCTTGCTCGACTTATATCCAAGCATTAGCCCTGCCGCCTAAGGCCCGACGCCAAGCTCACGAAAAAACCGCCAATCGTCTCGCCTATTACCAACGCCGCAATCAACAAGCCCGACGTGCGCACACCAAAACAACCATCCGCAAACTACGACAAATCGGCATCAAACCAGCTCAACTCCCCACCTGCCAACCCCGTGAACCATAACTATGTGGCGCTGTAGTGCTAGTTGACCACGCATCCGCTGCATCAGAGAGTATGTGCGGGTGACCTGCTCCCCAAGAATTGATCCAGATATTATGAGAGTCTAGCCGGCCCGGATGGGCCAGGAGGACTTTCGATGAAGCGTAAGCGACACAGTCCGGAGCAGGTGATTCGCAAGCTCCGGGAAGCGGAACGGATGT
>CAZMKD010000136.1:0-27812 GCA_964566575.1 uncultured Verrucomicrobiota bacterium | reverse complement strand
CGCGCAGTTCCACGTCAAAGAAACCGGGAATTTGGGATGCCTTGTAGGTCTTCATGCGACAAATTGTAACCAGCACTTTTTTCCAACACGAACGATTTCGCTATCCCTCGTCACTTTTCCTGAGTTACCGGAGGTGCCCTTGAGATAACGAGCTGACCAACCGTTTCGCCCGACCACCGCCCGGCAAGTCCTGCCAATGGCCGAACTTCCGTTCATTCTGCTGGCGAGTGCTCACACCGGCGATAGTACCGGAAGTTGTCCCGGTTGTGAAGGAGTGCCGGTACTGATTCCACACCGCGATTATTCAAAA
The DNA here is from genome assembly GCA_964566575.1 of uncultured Verrucomicrobiota bacterium. Classification (GTDB taxonomy): domain Bacteria; phylum Verrucomicrobiota; class Verrucomicrobiia; order Palsa-1439; family Palsa-1439; genus CAZMKD01. The sequence goes on along the minus strand of CAZMKD010000136.1, from coordinate 27,502 downwards.
CACTTTTTCGAAGCGCCGCCCTTCCGGTTGGGCTGCGGTCAACGCTCAAGATGAGCTACTGAGTGGTGGTCTTTGCACCTGTTGCGAAGCGCGTCCCTCCGGCGGTTACGGTTCGGTCGCGAGCGCGGCCATGAACGATGCGATGTTTTCGAACGTGCCAATGACCACCAGCCGGTCGCCCACCATCAGTTGTCGTTGCGGCCCCGGTAGCGCGACGTGTTCCTGCCCGCTCGTTGGGTCGCGATGTTTGATGGCGATGACGTGGACGCCGTAGCCGGAACGGGGCGCGAGTTGGGCGAGGGTCCTGCCGGCACAACCGACGGGCACCTCCACCGTGCGCAGTTCAAATCCTTCCGGCAATTCCACAAAGGCATCGTGCTGTTCGCCGTTGTCGTTGACGACGAAGTGGCCGAGCAGTTGCCGCTTGTGAAGGATCTCCTGACTGTACACGCCGAGCAGGTCGCGCTTCGACATCCAGCCGAGCAGTTTTCGGTCACTCTTGTTGTCGAGCACCGGCATGCGTTCGCAGGATTGTACCCAGAATTTCTCCATCACATCCGCCAGCCGCGCCTCGGGCGTCACGAAGTCGAACGATTCGTTGACGAGGTCGGCGGCAATGACGGCGCCGAGCGTCTCGGTCTGGTGCAGCATGTCCTTGATGCCGTGCAGCGAGATCGCGCCGAGAAACCGGCCGTTGTCGACAACGTACAGCCAGTTGCGTTGCGACTTCAGAAACCACTCGACCACTGTCGCAAACGGCGCGTCGCGCGGGACGGCGTCCGTATCGGTGTGCATGATGTCGGCTACGCGCAAGGTCTGCATGACGCTCGCTTCCGGCCCTTGCGGCAACGTCACCCCGGCGCGCGCCAATGCTTCGTCTTCAATCGAGCGCGCCCGCAGGAGCCGGACCGTGAAGTGGCTGACGATGCACACAAACATCAACGGCAACACGATCTGATACGAGTTGGTCTGTTCGAAAATCATCATGATCGCGGTCAGTGGTCCGTGGGTTGTGCCGGCCATGATCGCGCCCATTCCGACGAGCGCGTACGCGCCGTACTCGGCCGTGTGCTGGGGAAACACCGTGTGCACGCCATAGCCGAACACACCGCCCACGAGCGCGCCGATCATCAATGACGGCGTGAACAATCCGCCCGCGCCGCCCGACCCGTAGCTCAACGCCGTGGCCACGAGCTTCGCAAGCGGCAGCAACAACAGCAGCTTCAGCGGCAACTCTTCGGACAGGACCTTGTTCACCGTTTCGAATCCATTCCCGAAGACCTGCGGCAACCACAGCCCCATCACACCCAGCAGCACCGCGCCCAAGGCCGGCTTTGTCCATCGGGGCAGGGGAATCTTTTCCAGCACATCCACCGTCCCAAACAACGCCTTGATGAACAGCACCGAGACGAGACCGCCGAGCACACCGAGAACGAGATACGCGGGCAACTCCCACGCCGAGACCAGTTGATAGTGCGGCACATCGAAGCGGGGCAGTCCGACGGTGCCGCTGCGAAACACCAACGTCGAGATCACCGACGCGACGACGACCGGGCCGAGCACCTCCAGCGCGAAATTGCCGATGAGAATCTCGAGCGCGAACAGCGATCCGCCGATGGGCGCGTTGTACACGGCGGCCAGCGCCGAGGCCGCCGCCGCACACACTAAAATGCGCAGATGCTGGGGCGAGAGTTTGAACTGCCGGCCCAGCCGCGAGCCGACGGCGCTCGCGAGCATGGCCATTGGCCCTTCCCGTCCGAGCGAGCCGCCCGTCGCCAGTGTGACGATGGCCGCGCCGACGCGCGGCAGTGTCTGGGCCAGCGAGATGTGGCCGCCCTTGAGCGCGATCGCCTGGATCATCCCGGCCGTGCCGCCGCCACGAGTCTCGACCTTGAACACCTTTCCGATGATCCCGACAATCAGCCCGCCAATGACCGGAATGACGAGGAGCAGTGGCCATGGATTGCCAGCGACTGCGTCCGCCAAACTCTCGCCTCCGCCCCAGAACTGTCGTTGGAGGTAATCGATAAGGCGCGCGATGCCTGCCGAGGCCAGCCCGATGACGAGACCGACGACCGGCAACAACAGCAAAAACGCGGTTTCGCTCGGGGTGCGGCGCGTCAATTGCGCCAGCAGGCGGGCTTGCAGTTTGCCGAAGCGGTGATACCACCAAGCCATAGTCATTGTTTAGCACGCATCGACCGCCCGCCAAAGTTGTTTTGCGACCGCGACATCCCGGCTTGCGTCGAACCACGCAGCTAGCTAAACTCGCGAAGGTATCGGAGGTATCGAGATCAAACGTCCAAGTCATCAGGAAATCGCCGCCCGCGCCTACGAACTCTATCTCGAGCGGGGCCGGAAGAACGGCTATGAAGTGGACGACTGGCTCCAAGCCGAGTACGAGCTGATGCAATTACCAGTCCGCAAACTTGCGGAACTCGAACCCGGTCAACTCCCGCACACCAAGGGCCGCGCACGCAAGGGCTCGATCGTCGAAGTCGTCCGCGCTGCGATGATGCTCTAGCGGTGCGTGCTGGGGTTCACACCGACCGGGCCGATCTTAATCTTCTGCGCCGACAAAAGCGACAATCACTCCCCGGCAGTCAACCGCCCAATTGACGATGCGCTGCCATGAACCGCCGCACCCGTTTCGGATCGAGCGCGTTTGACCACAACCCGCCGGCCTTGAAGTACGAGCCGACAATGAATCCGTCCGCGGCCGCATAGAACGTCGCCAAATTCTCCGCCGTCACGCCCGAACCGAGCAAGACCGGCAGCCGGGAATGCTTCTGCACATCGGCAATGTCGCTCAATTGCGGCGCCGCGCCCGTCACCGAACCAGTAACGATCACCGCATCACCCCGCATGAATTCCACTGCGGACGCAGTCTCGCCAATGCCGATGTCGGCGGTCATGGCGTGTGAGCTGTGTTTCTTTTTCACGTCAGCCCATACCTGCACCCGCTCCGCGCCAATCTGCTTGCGATAGCGGAGCAACGCGGCCGCCGATGACTGAATCAATCCCTCGTCCGCCACGTGCGCGAAGGCGAATCCCTCGGCCCGGATGAATTCCAGCCTCGCCGCATGCGCGACCGCCATCGCTTCGAGGTTTGCTCCGGCCAAAATCTGCACCCCGACCGGCAGTTCGGTCGCCGCCTTCACTGCCCGCGCGATGATCGCCAGCGTTGCGACGATCTCCGGCCCGACTGCGCTGCGCAGATACGGCGTATCGTGCATGTTCTCCAGCATGACGCCGTGAACGCCGGCGGCACGATACGTCTTCGCTTCGTTGAGCGCCTTGCGTTCGATGTCAGCCAGTCGGAATCGGGAAGCCGGCGTACCGGGCAACGCTTCGACATGGATCATGGCGATCACCGGCTTGCGGGAATTGAACAATCGCATATTGGTGAGTATAACAGTTTCCCGATGGTTGGTCAGACGCAAAGTAACTTGTCCCTAATCCGCCGCTTGCTCGCGTTTAGCTGGCAGTACCGGGGGCGCTGCATCGGCGTGTTCTTGCTGCAACTCGTGCTGCTGGCGCTGGCGTTGAGCGCGTTGACGCTGACCGGGGTGGGCATTGATTACGTCCGACATCTCATTAATTCGACCACGAACCCGCCACGCTGGCCGTTCGGCTTCGCGCCGCCGGCTGATTGGACGCCGATGAAAGTGCTGCTGGGCATCGCCGCGATCATCCTCGTGATCGCGGCGATGCGGACGTGGCTCAATTATGTGTACAACGTCGCCACTGCCGTGCTCGTCGAGCGCCACATCATGGTCAACCTACGCACGCAGGTTTACGACAAGCTCCAGCGGCTGAGCTTCCGCTTCTTCGACGCCAACGCCACCGGCTCGATCATCAACCGCGTGACCGGCGACTCGCGCGCGGTTGGCAACTTCGTCAACAACGTGCTGATGCAAAGTGCGATCATGCTGCTCTCGCTCGGCGTGTATGTCGCGTTCATGTTCACGATCCACGTCAAACTCACGCTGGCCTGCCTCGCGACCACGCCGTTGATGTGGCTGGCCTCGACGATATTCTCACGCGTTGTCCAGCCGCAGTACATGCGCAACCGGGAACTGGTCGACGACATGATCCTGAACGTAGCCGAAAGTTTCCAAGGCATCCAAACCGTGAAAGGCTTCGCCCGCGAACGCGAGACGTTCGAACAATTTCAGAAGTGCAACCGGGCCGTCAATGACCAGCAGCAGTCGATCTTCCGGCGCGTCAGCGTGTTCGTGCCGTCCATCGGCATGTTGACGCAGATCAACCTGACCGTGCTGCTCGCGTACGGGGGACTTCTGGTCATCCAAGGCGAACTGCCGCTCGGCTCCGGCATCGTAGTGATGGCCGGGTTATTGCAGCAGTTTGCCGCGCAAATCTCCAACACCGCGCAAATCGTCAACACGATCCAGCAAAGCCTGACCGGTGCGCGCCGCGTCTTCGAAGTGCTCGACTCGCCGGTTGAGATTGAAAGCCCGCCCAATGCCGTGCGACTCCTGCGGGCGAGCGGTGGTGTGAAGTTCGAGAATGTCTCATTCGGTTACCACCCCGACGAGCCGGTGCTTGAGGACATCAGCTTCGAGGCGCGTCCCGGCGAATGCATCGCCATCCTCGGCGCGACCGGCGCCGGCAAGTCTACTCTGCTGAGTTTGATCCCGCGATTTTACGAACCAACGCGCGGCGGCGTGCTGCTCGACGGCCACGACCTCCGGCAAATCGACCTCGATGATTTACGACGGAACATCGGGTTGGTATTTCAAGAAAGTTTTCTCTTCAGCAACACGATTGCCGCCAACATCGCTTTCGGTCACCCCAAGGCGAGCCGCGAACAGATCGTTCGCGCCGCCCAGATCGCGGCCGCGCACGAATTCATCACAGCCCGGCCGGCAGGCTACGACGCGTTGCTGGGCGAGGGCGGCAAGGATTTGTCCGGCGGTCAACGGCAACGGCTCGCCATCGCGCGCGCCGTGCTGCTCGACCCAGCCATCCTCATTCTCGACGATCCGACCGCGGCGGTCGACCCGCAGACGGAGGGCGAGATTCTGCGCGCCATCGAAAGCGCGATGCGCGGACGCACGACGTTCATTGTGGCGCATCGCATCAGCACGTTGCGCCGGGCCGACCGGATTATCGTGTTGCAGGAGGGCCGCATCGTCGAGACCGGTACGCATGAGGAATTGATGCGCGGCAACGGGCCATACCGGCGGGCGGCGGAATTGCAATTCGCGGAAGCATGAAGACCGCGACCATCACGCATATCCGGCGAGAGCCGGACGACAAAGACGACGTTCATCAACGGCCGCTGGAGTTCCGGCTCATCTGGCGGCTGTTTCGGTACACGCAACCGTACGCGCGGAAGCGCAACTGGCTGTTGGCGCTGGTTGTGTTGCGCTCGATCCAGTTACCGACGCTGGCGTGGATGATCGGCGAAATCATCAGCGGGCCGGTGACGCGGCACGACGTGCGCGGCGTGCTCTGGGGCGCGGCCGGGTTTCTGGCGTGGGCGGCGCTCACACAGTTTTGTTTTCATTACCGGCAACGGCTGGCGCTGGAATTGGGCGAGGTGGTGATTCAGGATTTGCGGCGTGACATCTTCGCTCACTTACTGAGGATGCCGATGAGCTTTTTCAACCGCACCAAGATCGGCAGCATCATCAGCCGGTTCACGTCCGATGCCGAGGCCGTGCGGGTGGGCGTGCAGGATGTGGTGTTCATCACAGCCGTGCAGGGCGGACAGATGATTGTGTGCGGGGGGTTGATGCTATGGTACGATCGCGTGCTGCTTCTCGTGGTGATGGCGATGGCGCCGGTGCTGGCGGCAATCAACCAACATTTCCGCCGCACACTCAGCCAGGCCAACCGCGCGGTGCAGGAAAGCTGGAGTCGCGTGACGGCGACGATGGCGGAATCCGTGACCGGCATCCGTGTCACACAGGGGTTCGTCCGGCAGGACGTGAACGCCGGACTGTTTGCGGACTTGATCACCAGTCACTCGGAATACAACCTCGGCGTCGCGCGCGCGTCGGGCGTGTTGTTGCCAGTGCTGGACTTCAACAGCCAGACGTTCAACGCGGCGCTACTATTGGTGGGCGGCTGGCGCGTGCTCGATCCCGGCGTTCAGATGGATGTCGGCAATCTGCTGCGGTTTTTCTTTCTGGCCGGCTTGTTTTTCAACTCGATCCAGCCTATCGCCCAGATGTACAGCCAGGCGTTGACGGCAATGGCAGGTGCGGAGCGTGTGTTTCGGCTGCTGGATTCGAAACCGGATTGGGAGGAGCCGGCCACGGCCTCGGACTTGCCGGAGGTTCGCGGTCGCGTCGAGTTTCGCGACGTATCGTTCAGCTACGGCACGGACCGGCACGCGTTGCACGAAGTGAGTTTCGTCGCCGAGCCCGGGCAGACCATCGCACTCGTCGGCCAGACCGGTAGCGGCAAAAGCTCGGTCATCAATCTCCTCGCCAAGTTTTATCTCCCGAATACCGGGGCCGTGCGCATCGACGGGCACGACGTGCGCGAAATCACCGCTGACTCGCTGCATCGCCGCATGGGGATGGTCAGTCAGCAGAACTTTCTGTTCACCGGCACCGTCATGGACAATGTCAGGGTGGGCCGCCCCAGCGCCACCGACGAACAGATCGTGGACGTCGTGCGGCGGCTGGATTTTCTCGACGTAATCGGATCGTTGCCTGCGGGTTTTTCCACGCAAGTCGGCGAGCGTGGGGCAAACATTTCCCTCGGCCAGCGCCAGCTCATCTGTTTCGCGCGTGCGATGTTGGCCAAGCCGCGCATCCTGATTCTGGACGAAGCGACGAGTTCGGTGGATGCAATGACCGAAGCGCGGATTCAGCGAGCGTTGCAGACGCTGTTGCAGGGACGGACGAGCTTCGTGGTCGCGCATCGGTTGAGCACGATTCGCAACGCGGATCTCGTGCTCGTGCTGGATCACGGCCGGATCGTTGAGCGGGGCCGGCACGCGGAGTTGCTGGTGGCCGATGGTGCATATGCACAATTACACCGGCAGTTTGTACATTGAAAGAGAACGAGGCTTCCTCCGTGGAGGAAGCCCCGCGCGTGTGCCGCGTCGGCACTAAATAAAACTATGGCAGCGTGGAGCCGAGGACGCTGTTGCTCTCGCTGTTGAGAATCGCGAGGCTGGTCACATCGAGCACGTCCGGCGATCCGGCCGGCCAGGCGTTGACGCTCAGGTTGCCGCCGGCGTCGCTCGTCAACATCTCTGCAATGTTGCCGTTGATGGCGAGGAAGTAGGTGCCGGCTGCATCCAGTCCGCTCGCGCGAATGCGGAGCTGGTCGGTGCTGCTGTTCGACTTGATGCGCAGGGAGGCCGCGGCGTCGGCGTCGAGGACATCGTTGGTCATCGCGCGCTTGATGAGATACTGCAAAGAATCAGGCGCGGTGATGTCGGCCGACAGGACGGTCTGGGTGTCGGTGTTGGAGACATCGAGCGTGCGTAGCTTGCTGATTGGATCGAGAACAACTGGCAGCGGATCGCCGCCCCCGTTGCCTTTGCCGGTCTTCTTCGTGACGTAGTTCAATACGGCCGCGCCGTTGCCATCGGTCGTGAACTCAACAGCTTCAGTCGGAGTCGAGTTGTCCACTGTGGTCGCCCAAAGCTTGTAGGTTGTGGCCGCGTTGAGGTGTGCGACGGAAATTGACAGGCGCTGGTTGTCCGCGCCACCTTGCTGGTTGCGCTTGGCGTTGACGCTGCCGGTCGCGTTCGGCGCGATGTCCGACGCGCCCATGGAGGCGGTGAGCATGAAATGCAAAATGCTTGTGCCCCCCTTCATGGCGATCGCATGCTGCGTGAGCAGAACGGCAGTGACGACGGTGAGAGTGGTGACGGTCAGATGTTTGATCTTCATTAGGTGTATCCTTTCCCTTGGTTAACCCGCGCAATACATATCGCAACGAGCGAACGATGTCAATCCGATAAGCCTTATTTTACATGGCGTGTACGGCTGTCAGATGTGCCGGCTGTCGTGCTCGTCTTTGGTGCGGTAACCGCTGTCTTGCCGGGCGAGGTTGACTTTGTGTTTCTTGGCGTAGGCTTGGTAAAAATCGTCGGGAGTCATTTCCAAAACCTGACCGATGGAAATGAGAAAGTGCATAAGGTCAATGACTTCAACTTGGGCGTTCTGCTTGTCGAACTTTTGGTATTTCGCCCACCACTTCCATGGGACACTGTCGGTGAGTTCGGCAATTTCCTGAGTCATGGCCCGGCAGTAGTTGAGCACCCACTGCTGACGTTGCTCATCGGTCATGTGGGCGGTGTCCACGCCAATCTTGAGGTTGAGCTGCTCTTGCAGTCGGAAAATCTCTTCCAATTTGTCGGGCTTGATCATGGCGGTGCAGTATTGGCGAATTGTACTGAAAAATCACTCAGATTTTGTTATTGTGCCCCACGCTATGCGGACGAGCGATGAAGTTATTTGATCCCAACACGTCAGCTCCGCGGGTTACGAGCGATGTGCGGCTGAAGGCAGTCAGCTTCGTCGCCGATGCCATCAACCGCACCATCGACCTTAAGGAAATCGCCGACAACGCTCTGCACGCAATGCTGGCGGTGACCGGCCTCGATGCCGGCGCCGTCTACGTTTGGGCGGACGACGAGCGGGTGTTGCGGTTGTTTGCGTATCGAGGAATCTCCGAGGCGTTTGCCCAGCAGGTCTCACGACTACCCAAGGGCGACGATGCGACGATCGACTCCGTGTTGGAAGGCTCGACGAAAGTCATCGAAGATTTCACTTTGGCCCCAGGGATGTTTCGAGTCGACGTCGTGCGCGCAGGTTTCCGTTCAGCGGTGATGTGTCCGATCCGCACGCAAGGGTTTGTCGTGGGCATGCTGGCGCTGGGGATGTACAAGCCGCGGGCGTTTGAGACAGAGGATGTCGACTTGATCGAAGTCATCTCCAACCAGATCGGCAACGCGATGGTCCATGCGCAACTCGAGGCCGACGTGCGGGCCAGCGAAGAGCAATACCGGTCGTTGGTCGAAAACTCCGACGACGCAATTTACATTGCCGGGGCTGACGTCCGCCCGCGCTACGCCAATTCGGCGTTCGAGCGCATCTTCGGCTACAAGCCCCACGAACTCGCCACGCTCGACCCGTTTGAACGAATTCATCCCGACGACGTCGAGAATGTCCGTGCCGCCATCAGCAAGCTCATGGACGGCCATTCCGTGCGCAATCTCGAATACCGGTTTTGCCACAAGGACGGCCGATGGATCGACCTGCAATGCAACACCAGCGTCTTCGCGCACGACGGCGAGGAGGTCGAGGAGTTTCAATTTGTGGTGCGAGAGGTCACCCAGATCCGGCAGCGCCACCAACAACTAATGCGGCGCAACCTGCAACTCGGTGCGCTGACCACTCTTGCCGCTGTGGCGAATTCGTCTCTCAAGATCGAAGAAATCGCCCGTGACACACTCAAGGTTGCTCTCGAAAGCACCGGCATGGAAGGCGGCAGCGTCCATTTGGCCGATGACGGGAGGAACCGGCTGAAACTCTTCCTGCACCTGGGGCTTCCCGGTGAACTCGTCGACGAGCTCCGTGACCTAGCGTGGGGTGAAGGCATTCCCGGTATGGTCGTGGCGTCGGGACAGGCCAAGGTATTCACGGACATCGCCGCCGAAGCGCCGATGGCGCGACCAGCGGCGGCCAAACACGGCTTCAAGTCACTCATCATGGTACCAGTGAAAGCTCGCGGTGAAACGCTCGGCGCACTAGGTTTAGTCAGTCATCACGACGTCCAGTTTGGGGTGGAGGTCGTCGAGATGGTGACGGCCATGGGCAACCAGCTCGGCATCGCGCTGTCGAACGCCCGACTTTACGAGGCGCAGTTGCGCGAGAACGAGAAACTCACCGCGCTCCTCGACGTCAGCGGTGGAGGCTCTCAGGAACTCGATCTTGAGCCTCTGCTGGAACGCATTCTTCAAAAATCCGCGACGCTCTTGAAGGCCGACGCGGGCTACGTTGTCCGGCACGAGCGGGACGAAGCCAAAGTCGTCGTGGCCACTGCCAGCTTGCGGGGGATGATTGGCACCTCGTATCCGGTCACGGAGGGCCTCAGCGGTGAGGTCCGGTCTCTGCAGCAGGGACGGATTTTCTCGCGCGCTGAGGTAGCTCAGCGGGGCTATAGCACCGTGTTGCGGGAAGCCGACGCCCGCTCGGTGCTCGTCGTGCCGTTGAGTGCCCGCGGCGAGAGCATTGGCGCGCTGGCCTTGATCCGTGAATCCAAGGCGACTAGCGATTTCACGACCGCGGATCTGGAGTTGATGGCTGCGTTCGCCAACCGCGCAGCGGCGGCGGTTGACAATGCGCAACTGCTCACGGACCTGAGTCGCAAGAACGTCCTGCTCGAGTTACTGATCGAAGAGTCCCACCATCGGATCAAGAACAACCTGCAAATGATTTCCGGCCTCCTGCAATTGGAAGCTGGCGATGCGCCCTCGCCGAGTTTGCGCACGGCAATCACGCGCATTCAAGCCATCGCTCAAGTGCACAACCTGCTCAGTTCCGAGATGCCGGAAAAGGTGGACACGCATTCACTCGTCACCACCGTCATCCACATGCTGACCGGTGCCGCGCCGGTTCCCGGCGGACCACCAGAAATCCTGTTGGAGGTCGAGCATCTGTGGCTAATCGCGGACTACGCCGTCGCGCTCTCGCTCATCGTAAACGAATTGGTGTCCAATTCGCTCCTGCACGGACGTCCCCCGACCGGCCAGCGACTGACAGTTCAAGTCCAGTGCCGGCAAACCGCCGGCGAAGTGTGTGTGACCGTCTGCGACAATGGTGGCGGCTGGCCGGAAGGATTTGACTGGCGCGCGTCAACGGGACAGGGCGTGAACATTGTCAACCAGCTCGCCCAAGTGAACCTTCGCGGCACACTCCAGGTCGGCAACCGCAACGGCGGTCTGTGCGCCGAACTGAGATTTGTGAACGCGGCACCCTTGACGGCGCACCCACAATAGCTCTAGTATGCACCTACGAGGACGCGGGCGGAGAAGCCAATCGTTATGAAGAATCTGCGGGTAGTCATTGCCGACGACGACGGTCTCACGTTGATGGTGCTGCGAAAAATCCTTGCCGGCATCGGCCACGAAGTCGTCGGAGAAGCCGGAGACGGCGAGCAAGCCGTCGCAATCGCCAAAGACGCTGGACCCGACCTCTGCATCTTCGACATACGGATGCCGAAGTTGGAGGGACTCGAAGCGGCCCGACAAGTCCAGCAGCACCACCCGACACCAGTCATCATCCTCAGCGCCCACACCGAATCCGGCCTCGGTAGCCAGGCCGCCAGCGTCGGTGCGCACGCCTACCTCGTCAAACCGTTCACCGCCGGTCATCTCAAACCCGCCATCGAACTGGCGCTGGCGAATTTTGAGAAATCGATGGCGCTCGAACAGAGACTCCAACAAGCCAACGATGCCCTCGAAAGCCGCAAGGTGGTCGAGCGCGCCAAAGGCATTCTCATGCGTCAGACCGGCCTCGAGGAGGAGGAGGCGTACCTACGCCTCCAAAAGACCGCGCGCAACGAGAACCGCAAACTGTCCGATGTCGCCAAGGCGATCATTCTTGCCGAGCGACTCCGCCGCGATAGCCCGGCCCGGCCGACTTCTCACCGCAGTCGTTAATCGAGGGTTGCCCGCTTTGGAACTTCCGGCTAGTCTCCACATCCAATCATCATGGAAGACGTAGTCATCATCGGCTCCGGCTGCGCCGGATGGACGGCCGCCTTATACACGGCGCGTGCAAACCTGAAACCGCTGCTGCTGACCGGCGCGCAACCCGGAGGGTTGCTCACGACTACCAGCATCATCGAAAACTTCCCCGGTTTTCCCGAAGGCATTGATGGTACGGAATTGATGATGCGGATGCAGAAACAGGCCGAGCGTTTCGGCACACGCACCGAGTACGGCGTGAAGATCACGAAGGTGGATTTCTCCGGTCGCCCGTTCAAGCTGTGGGCGGACGACGAACTGATTCAGTCGAAAACCGTCATCATCGCCGTCGGCGCCTCGCACCGGCATCTTGGGCTGAAGAGCGAGGAGTTGCTCGAACGACAAGGCGTGACTTACTGCGCGACGTGCGACGGGGCGCTGCCGATGTTTCGCAACCAACCGCTGGTGGTTGTCGGCGGCGGCGACTCCGCGTGCGAAGAGGCGACGTATCTCACACACTTTGGTTCGAAGATTTATCTCGTTCATCGCCGCAACGAGCTTCGCGCGTCAAAGATCATGGTCGACCGGGTACTCAACAACCCGAAGATCGAGCCGCTTTGGGACACCGTCGTCGAGGACATCCTCGACGTGAAACAAAACAAGGTCACCGGCGTCGTTCTACGCAACCTCAAGACTAATACGAAGAAGGACGTACCGGCCGCCGGTGTGTTTGTTGCCATCGGTCACGTTCCCAGCACGGAAATTTTCAAAGGTCAGATCGAAATGGACGCCGACGGCTACATTCTGTGCAAGACAGGCACGTACACGAGTGTACCTGGCATTTTCTCCTCTGGCGACTGCGTGGATCGCACCTATCGGCAAGCCGTCACCGCCGCCGGCACAGGCTGTGCCGCTGCAATCGATGCCGAACGCTTCCTGGCGCATTCCTGATGCCCATTGTTGCCGAATGCTTGACGCTGCAAAAGGCGCACAGTAGAGTGCTCGCAGCAGTCCGGGAAAGGATATGCCAGCCCAAGACGAATATATCGTTAGCCTTCTTCTCGACGTCGGCTTGATTAATCACGAGGACATGTTGCGAGCCAAGGAATTGACCAAGCTTGGCGGCATCGGCCTCTTGGACGCCTTGATGAAAGGCGGCAAGGTCACGCCGACGGACGTGCAGAAGACATTGGCCAGCCAATTTGGGTTGGACACGATCAATCTGGCCGAATACCGCGTGCCGGATGAAATTCTCGCGCTGGTTCCGCGCCACATCGCCCGCCGCTACAAGATCGTGCCGGTCTACAAGCACGACAACACGCTCACCGTTGCCATCCATGACCCGTCGGACGTGGACACTGTGGATAGCTTGCGCTACATCCTCAAGGTCAACGTCGAGCCGGTTGTGGCCGCCGAGGCCGACATCGAAGCGTCGTTGACGCGTTATTACGGCAGTGCCGACGACACCGTCGAAAACATGTTGCAAGAAATCACCGAGGGCGAAATCGACCTCGGTGGGCCCGGCAAGTCTGTGGCGGGCTTGGCTGTTCCAGAGTCAACAGCGGAGACGGAGGCGGATGCGCCGATCATCAAGCTGGTCGGGCTGCTGATCATGGAAGCCTACCGGAACCGCGCGAGCGACATTCACATCGAGCCGCTGGAGAAGCGGCTGCGGGTCCGGTATCGGATTGACGGCGTGTTGCAGGAGATGGACAATCCACCCAAACGGCTTCAGTCGTCCATCATCGCGCGCCTCAAGATCATGGCCAACATGAGCATCGCCGAGAAACGCATCCCGCAGGATGGTCGCATCCAGATTCCGGTCATGGGTCGCACGCTGGACCTGCGCGTGTCGTCGCTGCCGACCAACCACGGCGAAAGTATCGTGATGCGTATTCTCGACAAGTCGAGCCTGCTGCTCGGGTTGGGAGACCTGGGGTTCTACACGGACCAGCAGGAAATCATCAACAAGATCATCGGCTCGCCCGATGGCGTGTTCCTGGTGACCGGGCCGACCGGCTCCGGCAAGACGACGACGTTGTACGCGTGCTTGAACACAATTAACCGCCCCGACCGCAAGATCATCACGGTTGAGGATCCGGTCGAATACCAACTCGCCGGCATCAACCAGGTGCAAGTCAACGCGGACATCAATCTCACGTTTGCGGCGGCCTTGCGGTCGATTTTGCGGCAAGCGCCAAACATCATCATGATCGGTGAAATTCGCGACTTGGAGACCGCGAATATCGCGATTCAAGCGTCATTGACCGGCCACCTTGTGTTTTCAACACTGCACACCAACGATGCGCCCTCCGCGGTCACGCGTCTGGCGGACATGGGGGTGAAGCCGTTCCTCGTGGCCTCGGCAGTGCGGGCGATCATGGCGCAACGCCTGATCCGGCGGAATTGCAAAAAGTGCTCCGAACCCTACACCCCGACCGATTACGAGATGCGGGTGCTGAAACTCGACCCGAGCGAGTTGTCGAAGGTCACCCTGCTCAAAGGCCGGGGCTGCTCGGATTGCTCGCGCACCGGGTACCGGGGTCGGTCCGGCATCTACGAGATGTTCATGATTGACGAGGAAGTGCGTCGGTTGATTTACGAACGGGTACCGTCCAACGTGCTGCGGGGACACGCGCGCGAGTTGGGCATGCGGACACTGCGCGAAGACGGCATCCGCAAGATCATGGCGGGCACTACGACACCCGAGGAAGTCATTTCGATTACGATGGGGGACGCGGATTAACGAACAGCGAAAGGACTAACGATGGCGTTTCAAATGGACGATTTGTTGCAGGTGGTGGTGGACGAAGGCGCGTCGGACCTCCATATCCGTGTGGGTGTGCCGCCGGTTATCCGTCTGCACGGGGCACTGGTCCCGATGGATTTGCCGGTGCTAGTGCCCGAGGACACCGAGAGCCTGATGAAGGCGGTCACTTCCGAGGCGCACATTCAGAAGGTCCGCGAGCAAGGCGGTACGGACTTCGGCTTCGCGTTTGGCGACATGGCGCGGTTTCGCGTCAGTGTCTTTAAGGCGAAAGGCAGCCATGGCCTCGTGCTCCGGCAAATCCCGAACAAATTGATGTCACTGGAGCAAATCGGCTTGCCGCCGTCGATCAAAGACCTGTTGTTTCGGCCGCGCGGGTTGATTCTGGTGACCGGGCCGACCGGTTCCGGCAAGACCACCACACTGGCGTCGATGATCGATGTGATCAATCAGGAGCGCGATTGCCACGTCATCACCATCGAAGACCCGATTGAGTACTACCATCCACACAAGAAGAGTATTGTCACCCAGCGGGAAATCGGTGTGGATGTGCCGGACTTCGCCGAAGCGTTGCGGCGCGGATTGCGTCAAGATCCCGATGTGATGCTCGTGGGTGAAATGCGCGACTTGGAAACGATGGAAGCTGCGATCACCGCGGCGGAAACCGGCCACTTGGTGTTCGCCACCCTCCACACGACCGGCGCCGCGCGCACGGTCGACCGCATCGTGGATGCCTTCCCGACGGATCAACAAGAGCAGATTCGCACCCAACTGGCGTCCTCGATCCTCGCCGTCATCTCCCAACTGCTGCTGGTACGCAACGATGCCAAGGGCCGCACCGCCTGCTTCGAGATCATGATCTCCACACCGTCCATTCAAGCGTTGATCCGCGACAATAAGACCTTCCGGATCACGTCCGACATTCAAACCGGTGCTAAGTTCGGCATGGTGACGCTGGACTCGAACTTGATGAGTTTGTACGAGCGCGGGTTGATTTCGTATGGTGACCTCATCACCAAGGCGCAAGACCCGCAGAGTATTCTTACGAAAATGCAGGACGCGCAGGGAGGGCGGAAGCGGTAAGTCATGTACGAGAACGAAGCGGCTATTCTGACTGAACTACTGCGCGAGCGCGGTCTGATCAGCGACGTGCAACTTGCCGAAATTTCGGAAGAGCACGAGCGCACCGGCAAGCCGTTCTCGCAGATCATTGTGGACTTCGGCCTGATGACGGAGCAGCAACTGCTTCAGGCGCTTGCCGAACATCTGAATTACGAGTTCCTGAATCTCGAGACCCTTGATTTGCCGCCGGCCATGCTCCGCGTCATGCCGTCCAGTATTGCGCGCATGTACAACGCCGTCCCCGTCTCAGTGCAGGGCAACAGCGTGACCGTGGCGGTGATCGATCCCTACAACCCGCAACTGGTCGAAGAGCTTTCGTTCGTGCTCGGCAAGGACGTGCATCTGGCGGTCGCGATGCCCAAGCAGATCGAAGCGGCGATTGCCAGGTACTACGGCGAGGAGAGCGGCTCGCTCAAAGATGTGCTCGAAGAGATGGAGTCGCAACTGGCGACCTCCGAGATCGTCGAGACGGTTGCCAAGAGCGGGGCGCAGGGTGCCGCCGCGCTCGAAGAGCTCGCCAGCCAGGCGCCCATCGTGCGCTTCGTGAACCTGATTCTGTTCCAGGCGATTCAAGATCGGGCCAGCGACATTCATTTCGAGCCGTTCGAGGATGAGTTTAAGATTCGTTACCGAGTGGACGGCGGGCTCTACGAAATGGCGCCGCCGCCGAAGTATCTCGCGTTGCCGGTCATTTCCCGCATCAAGGTCATGTCCAACCTCAACATCGCCGAGCGCCGACTGCCGCAGGATGGCCGCATCCAGATAAATCTTGCCGGTCGGCAGGTGGACTTGCGTGTGTCGACTCTCCCGACCCAGTACGGCGAGTCGGTCGTGTTGCGCGTATTGGATCGCTCGGTCGTCAACCTCTCGATCGAGAGTCTCGGGATGCCGGCGGAAGTCATGAGTAGAATTGGCGAACTGATTCGCATTCCCAACGGCATCGTGATCGTGACTGGCCCAACCGGTTCGGGGAAAACCACCACGTTGTATTCGTGCCTCAAGCGCGTCAACACCATCGACGTCAAGTTGCTCACCGCTGAGGACCCAGTTGAGTACGACATCGAAGGCATCATGCAGGTGCCGGTCAACGAGGCCTTCGGGATGACCTTTGCACGCGCGCTGCGGGCGTTTCTCCGGCAGGATCCGGATATCATCATGGTGGGTGAAATGCGCGACTTGGAAACCGCGCAGATTTCAATCCAGGCGTCGCTGACCGGTCATTTGGTGTTCACAACGTTGCACACTAACGACGCGCCCGGAGCGGTGACGCGGATGATCGACATGGGTGTTGAGCCGTTCCTGATTTCTTCGACGTTGGAGGGCGTACTGGCCCAGCGACTGGTGCGCACCATCTGCAAGAAGTGCCGAGTTGCCTATGAGCCGGCGGATACGGTAATATCCGAGCTGGGCTTGAGCAAGGCCGATGTGCAGGGGCGGCCATTTCATTACGGCAAAGGCTGCTTGGAGTGCAACGAGACCGGGTACAAGGGACGCAAGGGGCTGTTTGAATTGCTGGTAGTGAGCGAGCCGATTCGCGAGTTGATTAATATGCGTGCGCCGTCGGGCGTGATTCGCGCCAAAGCGCTGGAACTGGGAATGCGCAGCCTACGCGAAGACGGTATTCGGACCATTCTGGATGGCGAAACAACGGTTGAAGAAGTATTGAAATACACGTAAACGCCGCGGCCCACGAAGCCGCGGGGGAGGACCATATGCCGAAGTTCAACTACGTTGCGATGGACACCAAGGGCAAGGAAATCAGCGGTATGGTCGAAAGCGAAAGCACCACCTCAGCCATCGGTCGCATCCGTGAGATGGGCTATTTCCCGACCAACGTTACCGAAGTTGGCGGCAATAGGAAAGCGGCGAAGTCCCCCGCTGCGCCCGCCGGCGGTCCGACCAAGGCGACAGCCAAATCCGGCAGCAAGATGCAGCTCAAGTTGTTTGGTGGCAACAAGGTCAAGTCGAAGGTTCTCACCGCCTTCACGCGCCAATTGGCAACACTGATTGATGCTGGCCTTCCGCTGCTGCGCGGTCTGGACGTGTTGCGCAAGCAGGAGAAGAACCCGGTCCTAAAACGAACACTCAGCCAACTTGCCGAGGCGGTCGAAGGCGGCAGCACTTTCAGCGAAGCAATGGCTCAACACCCGAAAGTCTTCACGCGCCTCTATGTCAACATGGTGCGTGCCGGTGAGGCCGGCGGCGTTCTCGACGTCACACTCAGCCGCCTGGCGGACTTCCAGGAAAAGGCACAGAAGATTAAGAACAAGGTCGTGTCGGCCATGGTGTATCCGGCGGTCGTTATTTTTGTGGCGCTAAGCATCGTGACCTTCTTGATGATCGCCATCGTCCCGAAGTTCGAGGATATCTTCCGCGACATGCTCGAAGGCGCGTCGTTGCCAGCGCTGACACAGTTTGTGATCGGGATCAGCCGGCTCATCCAGCATCAAGCTCTGCTGGTGGTGGGACTTCTGGTCGTCTTAGTCATCGCCGTCAAGATGGCCGGTAAGACAAAGAAAGGCCGGTTTACTATCGATAAACTCAAACTTAACGCACCCGTCTTCGGTCAAATGATCCGCAAAGTCAGCATCGCGCGGTTCACGCGCACACTCGGGACCCTGATCGCCAGCGGCGTCCCAATCCTGCAGGCACTGAATATCGTCCGCGAGACTGCCGGCAACGCCGTTATCGCCGACGCCGTCGGCAAGGTGCACGATGCCGTCAAGGAAGGCGAACGCATCGTCCAGCCGATGGAAGCGTCGAAAGTATTCCCGCCGATGGTGATTAGCATGGTGGACGTCGGCGAGGAAACCGGCGCACTGCCGGACATGTTGATGAAAGTCGCGGACGTCTTTGACGATGAAGTGGACAATGCCGTTGGCGCACTGACGTCACTGCTCGAACCGATCATGATTGTGTTTCTGGCGGTCATCGTCGGCACGATCGTCATCGCCATGTTCATGCCGCTGATCAGCATCATCGGCCAGTTGGGTGGGCAGTAACCGCACGCGCCGCTAGGCGCGAGCGAACAAATCATCGGTGGCGGCGGACTCTTTCTCGAGTTCGGCAACCAGTGACTTGAACCCGAACCGCCGGAGTAGTCGCGTCAACTTCTTGTAGTCGGCCTGTTGCACTTTCAGATCATCAATGGTCACCGGCAGCTTCAGGTGTGTGTGCAACGAGATCAGGTCGCGATTCAGACGCAGCCGGTCCGTCGAGTCGAGCAGAGCGGCCCGTAGTTTCGGCTTTGTGATCTCCGACGCGCGGGAGATTAGATTGTCCAGACTTCCGAATCGCTTCAGCAGCTCCACGGCAGTCTTTTCGCCGACGCCGGGCACGCCCGATATGTTGTCAACGCTGTCGCCAACCAAACACAACAGGTCCACCATCTGTTCCGGGCGGACACCGTACCGGGCTTCCACAGCCGCCGAATCAAAAACGGCTTCCTGATCCGACCCCGATCGCAACAGACGGATGCGCGGCCCGACCAACTGGGCGAAGTCTTTGTCGTTGCTGGCAATCAGCACCG
This sequence comes from uncultured Verrucomicrobiota bacterium, assembly GCA_964566575.1. GTDB lineage: Bacteria > Verrucomicrobiota > Verrucomicrobiia > Palsa-1439 > Palsa-1439 > CAZMKD01. The sequence continues at coordinate 8,398 of CAZMKD010000136.1, read as the reverse complement.
ATGCGCCAACATTCGAAGCCTGTGTGGCCAGGGTGGCGATCAGATCGTCGGCTTCTTCGCCTTCGACTTCCACAATTCGTACGCGCGACGCGGCAAGCATTTCGCGGATGGCCGGGAGTTGTGAATCCAGGGCAGGCGGCGTGGGCGGGCGTTGCTCCTTGTAACTGGGCAGGAGCGTCAGCCGCTTCTGGGGCGCGCCGAGGTCAAAAACGACTGCGCAGTGTGTTGGCCGGTGATCAGCCAATTGTTTGCGTAGCATCTTGGTAAATCCGAAGAGGGCGTTGACCGGCTGGCCCTGCGGGCCGGTCAGCGAACGGATCGCGTAGAAGGCCCGGTAGATCATCGCGTAAGCATCCACCAGAAGAACCGTGGGAGTCATTGCAGGCAAGGCTAGCACGCGCCTATTAAGAAAACAACGCAGCCGGCAGAACTGGTTGCCGGCTGCGTTGTGAGTGGAAGTTGTGGGTTAATGAACGCTGGCGCGGACGTCTTCCTTGTGAATGGGATTACCGGCCGGATCGATCAACCGGGCTGTCACGAAGATCAGGAGATTACGTTTGGTGCGGGATGTGACTTTGCTCCGGAAGAGTCGCCCGACGATTGGGATGTCGCCGAGGAATGGGATCTTGTCATCGATCTTCTGCACGTCCTCGCGAATCAGGCCGCCGAGGACGACAGTTTGGCCATCCCAAACGATGACGCTGGTCATCACATCGCGGACGGCAAATAGCGGCTGCTTGATGCTGTTGAAAGTGGTAGTGACAGGGCCGCCGGACGAGAGGGCGATATTGTTACCGTATTCAATAAATCCGAGGAAATCAGTGACTTGGGGGATGAGGGTCAAGCCGATCGTGTAACCATCGGCGCCAACCGTGGGAGTAACATTGAAAACCACCCCAACTGGTCGACTGGCGAAAGCACTTGGCGTCGATGGCGTGACAGCTGTCCCCGCCCCACCTACATTGCCAGCGGACGATACAGCTGTCGGTGTGGTAAACGCGGTCGGATAGATGAACTCCTGGGCAACACGGATCTGCGCCTGCGCACCGCTGATGGTCGTCACTTTGGGCGCGGAAAGAAGGTCTGCGCTCTTCTTCTGTGCCAGTGCCTTGATGACGACCTCGAATCGGGGATTGGTCAGGATTCCCTTGATCGTCCCGAGCTGATTGAGTGCCCCGAGTCCCGAGCTCGCGCCCGAGCCTGCAAGCAGCGCATCGATCGCATTGCCGCTGAGGATGGTACTATCGCGCAATCCGCCGCTAATGGCATCGCTATTATTCGGGTCGGGAATTGTGGGGGAGGGGAAGATTGTGCCAGGCGAGCCACCTTCGGTTCGAAAGTCGCCGGAGTTGAACGAGCCGACTTTCCAATTGAACCCCAGTTCATCCAGATCACCTTGGGAAATCTCAACGAACTTGGTCTCAATCTCGACCAGCTGGGGCGGGGTATTTAAGATGGCCAGGACGCGCTCGAAGGTTTCGATGTTCTCAACCGTGTTGTGAATGATGATCGTGCTGTTGCGGGGAAAGTAATAGATGGAGGAATTCGTGGGGAACTGCACACCTGAGTCGACGAAAAGCTGTCGAACTTGATTGCTTAATTCGACAGCGATAGCCACATCGGGAAGAACGAAGGACGGTCCGGCCTGGCTCAACGCTGTCACCTGAGCCGCGCCGCCTCCGCCACCACCGGCTGTTTGTGTCCGCTGAGTAGAAGCAGGATAGTTTGTGATGCTCACAAGAGACAGAAACACATTCGGATTGACGGGGTATGAGCGCGTGATCATTTCACCTTCGGGAGCGTCGGCTGTGAGGATCATAACCGCGCTCGATTCGATCCGGTACTTCAAATTGGCAAGCGTCGTGATGTAGCGCAGCGCCTCAATCATCGGAACATTGCGCAGCGACAGCGTGATGGGGCGGGTGCTGCCGACGCCAGTGAGCGCCGGTGTAGCGGCCGGCACGCCTTCGGGTCCGTCCGCCGCTGGGGACGGAGCTTCACCGGTGCTGACGCCGGTACCCAGTACAATGTTGATGCCATCGTGTGTCGGGTCGATCTTCACGCTCTCGTCGTGAAGAAACGCGACAACGTCACTGATGGCAGCTTCTCTGAACTTGATTTCTGGAAAAACGATATCGTTGAGCTTCTTGTGCAGAGCGACACTCGCCGCGCTGCCGACGCCGAGTGGATAGCCGCCGCCACCGAGTTTCGGCTCGAGAACTTCGCCGCTGATGGGCCGCACCCAGGCGTTGTCGGCCTGCCAAAGCATCCGGGTCCGGCTGGCCTCCGTGCCCTCCGTGGTGCTGGGGCTGCGCAGTTGGTTCACACGATTTAGCAACTCGTAGGCGTCGGTGTTGTAGGGATCAACCAGGAGAATCTGCTGGAAGCGTTTCTCGGCGTCGTCGAACTGGCCGGAATTCATGAGGATCTTGCCTTCGCGGAAAAGATGCCGAATCTCGGTCCGTTTGGCTTGGAATTCCGGCGTCTTGTTTGGAGGCGTCGCCTTCTCGGCAGCGGCTGCTTGGGGGGAGGCCTCACGTGCGCCACTCTCCGCCCTCTTGATACTGACGAGGAGGTTTTCGGCGGATCGGTTCTTGGGGTCGTATTCGAGGGCCTTTCGAGCGTAGTCCCGCGCCTTCTTGTAATTCCCGGCTTGGTAGGCGCTGTTTCCGAGCCGGTAATAGGAATCGGTCAGCGCATGAAGGGCGCGGTTGTAGTCGACTTCTGTCGCCTTGGCGCGTGGAATCGTCTTGACCGCTTCTTCGAGTTTGGCGGCGGCCTGTTCATACTTGCCGTCGTAGTAGAGCTTCTGACCTTCGTCCAGAAGAGCGCGCCCCGTCACTTGAGCGGCTTGGCGACGAATCAATTCTTCTAGGGCGGCTTGGGCCACATCGGGAGAAGCCGTCGACGGCGCCGCGGCCGGCTGGCCCGGGCTTGTCGGCGTGGGCTCAGTTGAAGAGTCACCGACCTTGCGAGCTGGCTCGAAATTGGCGGCGTCGGCTTGTAGCTGTTGGGCCGAGGTCGTGGATAGGGAAGCAGCCAAGCTGCTGACCAAGAGCGCCAGTAAGGTCTTCCTCATAGGATGGTTCTCCATTGCATTCATCGGGTCCGGCACACATTGCGTGCCCTCGATCCCGCTCGTACATCCCCCGCATTTCCGCCGTATGACCACCACAACCGTGATTATCGACGCATCATTTCCTAACGTCGGGTAAACTGATGGTACGCTTCTCCTTAGAAATCTTTTCAAGGATTATCACCTGCGTTGAAGTGATGTCAACGACATTGTAGGTCTTACCAATGCATTTGAATTCCTGCCCCCGACGTACCAAAAATGATTGGACACCATCGGGACACTGAACTGTAGCGACCGGTTCCTTTTCTTCTTTCACCGTATTCAAGACCATCACGATGGGATCTTCTCCGGGATGTTGAATGGTCAATTCGGAGATGTCCACTTCATTGGTTACGTTCAAACTCTTGTTGAACACGGGCGTGAATTTCTGCTCGAACTTGGAGATTACATAGCCAGTCCCGCCAAACTTATCGGCAATCTCCATCCCCACCTTTTCCACGAAGAACGATCGGCGGCCGGTTAGGAAATCGACTTGAAAATTTTGTCCATGGCCTGTGTAGGAGCGGAAAATGAGTTTGAAGGGCTTGTGCTCAATCTGCAACACCGCGATCTGGTTGGTCGCGACCAAAACAATGTTAGTCTTCGGTTCAAAGAGAATCTTCGTCTCCGGGAACAAGGGGCCCCGGTCCTGCCACAACGGAGGCGATTGCAGGGAGGCGAGGGCGTTGGAATACACGGCCAGATCGCCCGGTTGGGCGCTCTGGCCCTTGGGCTTCGGCCGGTGCGGTGCGTCTGCAATCTCTTCGCTCAGAGCACTGACCTTGAAGACCAGAAACGCGGCTGAGCCGATGAGGACGAGGAGCGTCACGACCAGCAGGATCTTTTCGTAATGTTTCTTGATAAACTCCATTGCTTTCCTCGTCGCTCAGGTCTTCGGCGGCGCGGGCGCGGTGGCTAACTCAATCAAATCAACCCGGATGGTCGCATGCAGCAGCCGACGATCAATTGTGCGGCCAGCCCCGACCGGTGTCTCCGCTTCCGCACCGCGCGCGGCCGCGGGGGTGGGTGTGGACGTCGTCGTCGTACTGGCCGTACTGTCGACCTTGAGCGAGCGCACCGCGAAAAACCAATCCGATTGCGTCAAGCTATTGAGAAACGCGCGCAGACCCTTGGTGTCACAGGAAAACTCCAACTCAAATGGATAGGTTTGATACAGCGCCTTCGGATCGTTGCCAATCGGGACCGCCAACTCATCTTGGCTCACGCCGCCGGCTTCAACCTCGGTGCGGCGAATGCGGATGATCTCTTCGACGTGACTGTCAATCAAAAGACCGCCGAGCTTCTCAACGACGAGAAGTTGTTTGGCCAGCAGCGCGAGCAGTGTCTTGCAATCCTCGGGCTTGGTCGCGGTCTGCCGGCAGGGAAAATCGGTGTCATACCGGCTGAAGCCGTAGGCGAAATTGTCGACAGTCTTGACGCCATTGCCCGAGGCTTCCGCCCTGAGACCAGTCACCTTTTTGCGCATCAACTGGGAAAAGTCGATGTCGCTCTGCAGGTCCGGCACCTCGACCGGCTTGCGGACGGCGCCACTCTGAAGTTGCTGGTACAACTGCTGGAGTTGCTCGCGTTCCTGTTTGATGGCCTCGATGTTATTCGTGGACGGTGTCGGCGTCTGGTCACGAAGGCGGGTCAGTTGTTGCTGCTGGTCTTCGAGTGTGGCGGCAATCTCCTCTTTCTTGGCGAATGCCTGATGTTCGAACCAGATTACGATCGCTAGCAGACCGACAAAAACCAGTCCGGCAACGATCATCAAGAGATTTTGTCTTAGCCAGCGGAGGTTCATAGATCAGGTCAATTGGTAATCGGGCGCGCGAGTTTGGCGCGAATGACAAATGAGAAAGTAACTTCCTTACCCATAGCGGATGGAGGTTTCTCAATGACCACGCCTTTCTCGGGCGCGCTGCTGTCGAAGAAGTGTGATTCGCGCAGGTTGTTGGCAAACATGGCGACGCGCTCCAGGTCGTCACCGCCGTGCGGGCCGCCGCCTTCGATGTGCAACTCTGTCAGCGAGGTCGATACCGCGGCAGCGGATGGGGCCGTCGGCTCGGCCGGCTCGGCCGGCTCAGCCGGCTCTCTCTCCTCCGACTGCTGCCGGCCTCGGCCCCCGCCACGGGGCGTGGCCGTTTGCACAGTCGCACCGGGGGACTGGGGCTGCAGCGAGGTAATCCACAGGTTTGGCACGATGCGCTGGTTCAAGTCGTCGAGCAACTCTGGCCAGAGTGAGCGCTGATTGACAACGGCGGCCACCTGTTCCGCTTTGCCTTTGACTTCGTCCAATTGCCGTTGCTCAGTTTGGAGTGTCCGGTCGAGATTACTCAACCGGGTGACTTCGGCGGCGACATCGTTGAGTTGGCGCTCCTTCAATTCCTTGGTCTTGCGCATGTAGCCGAGGAAGCACAAGGGAATCAGAAGCGCCGCCGCTGCCGCCCCGAAGAAATACGGCCGGCGCTGCTCAAATTGTTTGCGGGCGCGAATCGATTGAGGCAGGAGGTTGACTTCGAACGGGCATTCGGTGACGCGCCGCAGGCCAAGACCAACGACTTCACCGAAGAAGTGAGCGCAGCGCGCGAGTTCTTCGCGCGAGATGGTCCCGTCCAGTTCTACATTCCGGAAGGGATTGAAGAACTGCACCGATATCTGGAGTTTTTCCTGAAAGAACCGATCGGTGTACGGAATGATCGAACTACCACCGGACAATAGCAACCGCTGGGGCGCGCCGCCGCCTTGCTGGCCTTTGTAAAAATTGACCGACCGCGCAACTTCCGCATGCAGGCGAGTCATGACGTTGCGAATTATCTTGCTGATGCGCGCCTGCTGTTCGTCGGCGGGTTCTTCGTAAGCGCCACCAAGGGCGACGAACCCTTTGGATTTCTTCAACTGCTCGGCTTCGGGGAATGGCACGTTGAATTCCGTCGCAATGCTCTGCGTGATGGCGTTGCCGGCGATGGGGATTGACCGGGTGAAGATCCGATTCTTCTCAAGAAACAACAGGTTCGTCGTGCGCGCCCCGATGTCTAAGACCATGGTACAACCGTCTGTTTCCCCTTCGTTGTAACGCACGGCATTGCAGAGCGCCATGGGCGCGACGTCCACCATCTCCGTGCGCAGCCCGGCCGATTCGACGCTTTCGTTCAGATCTTCAATGATGTCGCCTTTGATTGCGAGTAAGACCACCTCGAGTTCACCTTGCGCGCTGCTGCCGATCAACTGGTAATCCCAGATAACCTCTTCGATGGGGAACGGAACGTTCTGTTGGGCCTCGTATTGAATGATCTGGACCACTTTCGATTCGTCGACGGGCGGCAATTTGACGAAGCGTGTAAACACTTGCTGGCCCGAGACGCTGAACACAACCTTCGTCGCGCGGATGTTCCTTTCGCGAACCACGTTGCGGATCGTCGAAACGATGAGCGCTTTGCGGTTTTCCTCGTGCTCAGGATCGATGCCGAGTTCGGCGTGATTGAAATTGGTCAGCCGCAGGCCGTGAGTCTTGGAAGACTGGAACTCCGCCACCTTGACGCTTGATGCGCCGATGTCCAACGCCAGGATTTTTTCAGTAGCTAGCATGGCGGCCGCAGCGTCGGTGGTTATTGGGGCGTGGTCTTAATGGCCTCGAACCGGTCCGCGCCAATGATGGCCCACGGAGTAGCATTCGGGTTCAGCACGTTGAAATCCGTCCGAGTGTCCTGAGCGAGCGTCAGTGGAGCCGAGCCCGTCAGGCCAAAAATGAGCGCACATACGATTGCGATTATTCTCAAATCCATGAATTCCTCCTGCAGCGGATTCTCGGCCTCCACACGCCTCGCCGGGGACGTCTAGCTGCGCGTGACTTTATGAGAGCCGCCGAATTCGGTCAACAGTAAAAGTATCAGAGGAAAAAATCAGCGGCACGTCGGTTGCTCAATTGGCTTCTGAATGTATTCATTCACACCAACCGACTCGCTGTCTCACCGTGGTCTCCGTGCTGCGGTGGAACTTGCGGCGCTCACACTGAGCCTCGCCCTGGTAGCGCTCGTGTTTCTCCACGCGCCCAGCACTGACGGCAACGTTGCTGCGCTCTCTGAGGAGTTCCCGGGATTTCAGTGCGTCGAGAATGACGCGTACACCGTCATCGGCGATGTCGCCGAGGAGGATCTTCACCACACACTCCAGGTCCTCGCCGATCTGCAGTCGCAATTCCGGCAACACTTCGCGCCGGTCATCGGATCCGACAAGCCTCCGCACCGGACGTCGGTCATTCTGTTCAATACGGAAGCTGGTTATCGGGCGTACGCGCGCCGCGTCGCACCGGCACTGGTCAACAGCGGCGGCTTTTTCGCCTCGACGCACAACCGGCTCGCCATCCTAAACCAAACGGCCAGTGCCTCGTTCGCGCACACCCGCTGCCAAATCGAACGGCGGCAACGCCGACTCAACTGCTGGCTGAGCTCCGACTCCGAGCAGCGGTTGCAGGCGAGCACGCGGCTTGCCGAATGGCGCAGTGAGATGGCCGGCGAGGCCCGCGCCGCGACCGACCGGCTGATTCGCCACGAAGGCGCGCACCAACTCTTCCACGCCTACGGCGTCGAGTCCCCGTTGCCGGTCGAGCCGACGTGGTTAACCGAGGGGCTCGCACAGTATTGCGAACCCGCGCCCATCGGGGCGTGTCATCAGCCGCTGCTTGAACGCCTGGTTCATGCGCGCCGGGCCGGCATGCTCGTGCCGCTACGCACGCTGCTGAACCATCGCGATCCCGCCGGCTTCTTCGTGCTGACCGGGGATCAGGTTGAAATCGCCTACGCAGAGAGCTGGGCCCTCACTCGGTTTCTCATGGACGAGTCGCGGCGGGCCGACTTCTTTGAGTTCATCAAGCACTATCAGCACGTGCCGCCGTCGGCCGGCGGGAACGAAGAATTCCAACTCGACGTCGCGCCCCAGCTCGCCGGCTACCTTCGAACCGATTTCAAGACTCTGGAAGCCCAATGGCTGACTTACGTCAACAGCTTATAGGCGCGCGTCGCGCCTTGCTAATACTGGGTTGGGCGCTGGTGGTCGCCAAGGTCGCACTCGCCGTCGAGGCCAGTGTTAACCCGACTTCCGCTACTGGAGGGGGACGGCGGCGTAAGTGGTTGATTTAGCGGTCAACCAACCCAAAGGTCGCCACTACAACGGCACAGGTGCTGTGACACCGCCAATAGTTCGCAGGCGCGGCGGCGGTTGCGCAGGCAGTCGCCGGCCCAAGCAGTCGAGCAGCAACGCGACGTCCCGCGACGGTTCGGTGCG